>DAHWKF010000089.1 GCA_027343785.1 Leptospirillum sp.
AGGCCATGGTGCAGTGGAAGCCGGAAGTTCCGGCCATGCAGGTCGCCCAGGGACCGTCCGTGGGCGGTGGAACGGAAGAAGAACCGGTCCGCTCTTCCCGGGAAGAGGTCGCCCGGATGACCCAGGAAGACCCTTCCCAGGCGGCGACGGTCGTCAGAAGCTGGCTGAAAGAAAAGTAGCACCAGGGTTTTGGAGGCGGTGGAGTGGCCAAGAGAAAACTGACCGGACTTGAAAAGGCCGCTATTTTTGTGGCGACCGTAGGGCCCGATGCCGCGGCGGAAATTCTCAAGAACCTGGAGCCCAAGGAAGTGGCCCTGATCAGCAACCTGATCACCCAGATGGGGGACATCCAGCCGGAGGAGGTGGACGCCGTCCTGGACGAGTTCTCCCTCCTGTACAAGATGACCCGGGGGTTGCCGAACACCGGGGAAAAGTACATGCGGGCCATTCTCGAGAAATCGCTCGGGAAGGAGCAGGCGGACAAGATTCTCGAGATGATGAACGATCAGGAAGGGAGCAGCCTCCAGTCGCTGAAGTGGATGGACCCCAAATCCATCGCCAACCTCATCCGGCAGGAGCATCCCCAGACGATCGCCCTGATCCTGAGCTATCTCAACCCCATGCAGGCGTCCAATGTCTTGTCCTACCTGCCGGAACTCTTGCGGGCGGATGTGGTTTTCCGGATGGCGACGCTGGATGACATCAATCCCCAGGTCTTGCGGGAGCTCGAAGAGGTCCTGTCGACGGAGATGCAGGTCATGGGCGCCTCCCGTTCCAGTGGCGGATCGAGCCGGATCGAAAAGGTGGCGAATCTTTTGAACGAGATGGACCGTTCGTCGGCGGAGGTGGTCCTGGATTATGTGAGCCAGAACGACCAGACCCTGTCGGAGCAGATCCGGTCGCTCATGTTTGTGTTCGACGATCTTCTGCTGGTGGACAACCGGGGAATCCAGTCCATTCTTCAGGCGATTCCCCGCGAATCCCTCGTCAAGGCGCTCCGCGGAGCGTCCGAACAGATCCGGGAGAAATTCCTGTCGAACATGTCCACCCGGGCCCAGACGGTCCTGAAGGACGACATGGAATCGATGGGAGGGATTCCGCTCCGGGAGGTCGAGGCGGCCCAGGCCGAAATCCTCAAGATCGTCCGGAGGCTCGAAGGAGAAGGAAAGCTCGTGATCGCCGGACGAGGAGGCGAGAAGATTGTCTAGCCGGGTTTTCAGCAGGGGGGAAGACCGATGACGGAGAGAAGCGCCGAAAGCCATGGCGGGGGGATCCAGGATGGATTTCAGGATCTGTTTTCCGCCCCTTCCCGGGTTCGGTCGGGGAAAGAGCGGGATCCCGGAGACCGCGTTGGCCAGATGGAACTCGATGGTCTCGCCCAGTCCCTCTGGCTCAAGTCGCTGGAGGACAAGGCCCGCGAAGAAGGGTACCGGGCCGGTTATCGGGACGGTTTTTCCAAAGGGCAGGAAGACGCGGCGGAAATCCGCACCACCCTTTCGGAGTGGTCCCTGTTGCTGCCAAGGCTTTTGGGCGAGGAGCTGGAAAACCAGATGGATCACCTGTCGGACGTCGTCCTGACAGCGCTGACCCGTCTTCTGGGAGACGCCCTTTCCCGTCCGGAAGGGGTCCGTTCCCTGGTGGAAAGCCTGATCTCGAAATGGGCCCAGACCCAGGAGGCCGACCTGTTTTTCTCCCCGGAGATGTACGCATGGCTTGAGAGCCATCTTCCCGACTGGTTTGGGGAGCTGGCAGACCGTAAAATTCGTCCCGCGGCGACGGCGGAGCTGTCGGGGGTGGAGATTCGCCTGTCTGTCCGGGATCACGCGGTGAAGTTCGATCTGTCCAGCGCCCTGGCCGACATCGAGGCCCGCCTCAAGGAGGCGTTGGCGTCATGACGACCCTCGAAGATGCCCGGGAGATCGTCAGGGCGGTGACGGGAAGGAAGGTCTCCGCCCTCGCGGCTGCGGTGGAAAGGTGGGAGCCATTTTCCCGGGAGGGGACGGTCGTCGAGGGCATCGGGCTCATGATCGAGGCGCGGGGGGTCGAACTCGGGATCGGAGAAATCTGTTCGATCGCGACGGATCCTCCGGTGGCCGCCGAGGTGGTCGGCTTTCGGGAGGGCCGATCCCTTCTGATGCCTCTCGGGGAACTCCGCGGAATCCGCCCCGGACTGGCTGTCGCCTGTCGGGAAAAGCGTCCCCAGGCCTGGGTGTCCGAGCGGTTTCTGGGACGGGTGCTCGATCCGATGGGGAAAAGCCTGGATTCCGGAGAAGATCCCGCGGGGGAGGTTCCTCTTCCCCTCTACGGCGAACCGGTGAACCCTTTGGAAAGAAGCCGCATTACGACCGTCCTCGATACCCGCGTCCGTTCCCTGAACGCCCTGCTCACCCTGGGGCAGGGGCAGAAAGTGGGGTTGTTCGCCGGCGCGGGGGTGGGAAAGAGTACCCTTTTGGGAATGATGGCCCGGGAAGCGGATGTGGACGTGAGCGTCGTGGCGCTGATCGGAGAGCGCGGGCGGGAAGTCCGGGAATTTCTGGAACGCGATCTGGGGAGCCGGGGGTTGTCCCGCTCCGTTGTTGTGGTGTCGACAGGAGACCAGCCGTCCCTGCTCAGGGTCCGCGGAGCCCTGTTCGCCATGAGCGTGGCAGAATTCTTTCGTAAAAGGAACAAGAAAGTCCTGTTCGTCATGGATTCGCTGACACGCTTCGCGATGGCGCTTCGCGAGATCGGCCTTGCGACCGGCGAACCCCCGACGGCGAGGGGTTATACCCCTTCCGTCTTTGCCCAGCTCCCCCGGTTTGTCGAGAGGGCCGGCGGAATCGAAGGGCAAGGAAGCATCACCGGAATCTATACGGTCCTGGTGGAAGGGCTGGACATGACGTCGGACCCGCTTTCGGACGCGTTGGCGGCCATCCTCGACGGCCATATCCTTCTGTCCCGGGAGATGGCGGCGGAGGGAATCTATCCGTCGGTGGACCTCCCCCGCAGCCGTTCCCGCGTCATGTCCGAACTGGCGGACGACCGCCATCGGGAACTGGCCGGAACGTTTCTTCGTCTGGAAAGCCTGTACCGGAAGTCGGAGGACCTGATCCGTGTCGGCGCCTATGTGCCCGGGATGGATCGGGAACTGGACCAGGCGATTTCCCTTCATCCCCGCATGATGGAATTCCTGTCCCAGGATGCCCGCCAGGGGGTGTCCTTCGGGGAAAGCCTCGGAGAGCTGGAAGACCTCTTCGCCGGAGAAACGCCATGAACGACGTCGCAAAAAGGGAGATCCCATGACGGAAGACAGCCGGATGGAATCCTTGAGGAAATACCGGCAATGGCAGAAGCGGCAGGCGGAGGAGGAGCTCGAGAAATCCCGCCGGCTTCTCGAGAGGGCCAGGCAAACCCTCCTCGATACGGAAGGCGACCGGGAAAAAAGCCTCATCGCCCTGGAAGAGCAGCCGGATTCCTTGTCCTGGAAAGAGATTTGTTACCTGTACCTGGATGTCCTCGACAAAAGGATGGAGAGCGTCCGTCAGGAGCTTTCCGGGCTCCAGAGGTCGTTCGAAGAGCGGCGGGCCGTCTGGACGTCGGCCTGGAACGAGATGAAAAAAATCGAGATCCTGATCGAAAACGAACAGAAAAACCGGGATCGGGTCGCGCTTTATCACGAAGAGCGCCGGATGGACGACGCGCTGTCGGGCAGGAGAGGGACTTCCCGGGAGGCCGGTGCATGACAGCCCGACGGACCGCCATACCCGGGCGGGTGGCGCTCATCGTATATGCCGGGGTGTTGCTGATTTCCGGATCCTTTGAGGTCGCCCGGGCGGCCAACAACCCCCCGCCGGCGTCCCCCCTGCCGGCGGATCAGCTGGAGAAGATCCGGAAGGAAGAAAAAAGGCTTCTGGAAATCCGGCAGGATCTGATGCGCCAGATCGAGGTCAACCGGAAAATCGAACGGGCGATCGATAAAGACCGGAAATTCGCCGAAAAGCTCGAATCGAAAAAAATGCAGCAACTGATCGCCATTTATGAAAAGATGGCCCCACGGACGGCGGCCTCCCAGATCAACATCATGCCCAGGAAACTGGTTACGGTGCTGATCGCCGGCATGAATCCAAGGAAGGCATCCCGGATCATGCGTTATGTGGATCCCGCGACCGCTGTCCGTATCACTTCGGACCTGGCGACCCGTCCGGTTTCCGGACAGGACCTCCGGAGATCCCCATAGCCCTTTTATAAGGAATGGGGCCATGAAAACCATATCGACGATTCTGACTCCCGGAGGGGATCCGTCTACGGCCGTTTCCGCCGGGAAGACTCCAGGTGAAACCCCTTCTCCCCGCCCTTTGCGGAAGAAACTTCGGACGGGGGGTTCTCCGCTCCGTAAAAAAACCTTCCGCCACCATCTCGACCAGACCATGGGAAAGGGTTTTCCATGGTCCGGTGAAATCCCTCACCAGAAGGAGCCTCCGCAGATAGCGAAAACTTCGGTCTCCGCCGTTCTGGCCCCCCGGGCTACGGCGGCTCAGCCGGGGGGAGGCGGACACCCCGTTTCCGGGTCTCTGCCGAAAGATTCGCGCCATCCGGCAGTTCCGCTTCCAGAGTCTCCGGCAATCCCGATGGGCGGACAGGTCGATCCCCAAACCGCAAAAACCCACCCGTCTCTTCCGGAGAAGACCCCTTTGACGCGGGGGGCTGCTCCGGACTCCCGGATCCGGAAGGCGGACGCGCAATTACCCGGCCTTCCGCGGGAAGAGGAAACCCCTCAACCTCCCCTTCTGCCCTGGATACCCACCCGAAACCGGAAGATCCCCCCGGAGGCGTCCGTCCCGCCGGGAGGGCCCGCGGAAGTTCCGCCCGGATCCCTTCCGGTTCGGGCGACCCCCACGACCCGCAGCCGGTCCTCCGTCCTCCTGCCGGAGACGACTCCTCCGGAAAAAAACACCGCCTCGCCCGTTTCCAGCCCTTCCGGCTTTTCGGAGACGCCTGCGCTGACGGTTGTCCGGGAAAGCGGAAGCCATCAGGGTTCGTTCCGGGACGCCGGTTTGTCGGGGTCGGGGGAAAAGGAAGCTCCAACCGATACGGTTCTCTCCGAACCCGCCCCCGTTTCTGACCCCTCCCCCCTACCGGCCCGTCCGTCCGTCACCGGACCGATGAGCCAGAACAATTCTTTGACGGAGGCAAGCCGTCACGGATCGTCTCCCCCCGATGCGGCAGCCGTCGACGGCCTGGCCGCCTGGCAGCCTTCTGTGCCGGCGGATTCGGGCTCCCCGGAAAAAATATCGGCGGCCGTTCCGGATTTCTCCAGAAAGGTTCTAGAGGCGGCGCGCCAGGGGGGAGGAGAGGTGACGCTCCGGGTTCACCCTCCGGCGTTGGGTCCCGTTCAGGTCAGTGTTCATCTGGACGAAGGGGGAAGGACGGTATCCCTTTCGATTCATGTCCGGGACGAGTCCGTCCGGAAGGCCTTGATTTCTTCCGGAGAGACCCTGCGGAAACGGCTGGAACGGGAAGGATTTTCCCTGGGACGCATGGACGTGTCCACTCTGGCGCCCGCCGGAAACCCCGATTTGCCGGTGACCGGGGGAGCCGCTCCGACCACGGATGCGTCATCGCTCCATATGGACCCCGGGGGAGGAGGGTCTCCATTTTCCGGCAGAGATGCGGGGGGTGGAGGGACGGATCCCCCCTCTCGGGCGGAACCGTTCGACCGTCACGAAAATGTCTTGGAAAGTCGCCGGGGCGTTATCGCCCCGGAGGACGGCGGATATCACAGGATCGCCTAGAACAGGAGGGCATACAAAATGATCGTTCAGTCGGAAAAGAACAGTCTCGCGCATATCCGGGACGAATCGGCGAAAAGGCTGGGCCCCAAGACGGCCCCCCCGCCCAAACAGAAACTGGGCATGGGAGACTTTCTCCATCTCATGATTTCCCAGCTGCAGTATCAGGATCCGCTTCATCCGCTTAACAATACGCGGTTTGCCGCCCAGCTTGCGCAGTTTTCCCAGCTGGATCAGCTGACACACCTGAACCGGGGGGTCGGAAGCATGGTCCATTCCGGGGCGGACGCGAACAAGATGATGATGGTGGGGTTTTTGGGGCAGGAGGTGACCATGAAGGGAAACGCTTTCCGGCTGGAACCGGACGGTTCGGTGTCCCTCTCCTTCCGGCAGTCCGCCCCTTCGGCTTCGGGCCATCTCCGGATTTTTGACAGCCAGAACCATCTCGTCCGGACGGTGGAACTGAAATCCATGGAACAGGGGAATCACACGCTGGTATGGGACGGAGTGACCAACCAGGGGACGCGCGCCCCGAAAGGACATTATTCGTTTGAAGTCGACGTCATGGACGGACGTCACAAGGCGGTTCCGGCGACGCCGGTCGAAACGGGGACCGTCACAGGAATCCTGTTCGAGAAGGGACAACCCGTTCTGGAAGTGGACGGAAAGCCGGTGGCCTTCGGGGACATCTCCCATGTGGGAGAACCCCGGGTTTTGCGGCGCCCCCGTCCGAAAATCTCCCCGGAAACCCGGCCCCTGGCCTCCGTCGCCCCTCCTTCCGGAGCGGCCGGAGCGACGGGACATGCAACACCGGTGGGAAAAACGCAGTCAACAATTGACAGGAGGAGTTGAAAATGGGTGTGCTTTCGTCCATGTATGTGGCCACGAGTGGCCTCAATTCGATGGGAACGGACATGTCCGTCATCGGCAACAACATCACCAACCTCAATACCGTCGGTTTCAAGCAGGGACGCGCGGTTTTCGCGAACGTCTACGGACAGACCATGACCGGACGGTCGAATACGGTCAACACCTCCCAGCCGGGAAGCGGCGTTTATGTCGAAGCGATCCAGCAGGAGTTTACCCAGGGAAGTGTCCAGGCGTCGACAAACGCCCTGGACATGGCGATTCAGGGGAACGGATTTTTGACGGTGCGTTCCAAGGACGGTCAGAAATTTTATACGCGCAACGGAGAGCTGGCGCTCGACAAGACCGGGCGGATCGTGGATACCGAGGGAAGGGCCCTCCAGGGATACATGAACAAGAACGGCAGAATCCAGCCGATCCTGTCGGATATTCTCGTTCCCCAGACGACGGTGCCCCCCAAGGCGACGCAAAACGTCTTCTCCCATATCAACCTCGACGCGGGGATGACCGAAAAGCTCAAGGAAGGAAGGATGTTCGAGAAATCCAGCAACATCTTCGATTCTCTGGGCATCCAGCATTTGTTGACCTACAAGTTCATCCCGACGTCCGTCGCGGGGCAGTGGGCCTTCCAGGCCACAATGGACGGAGCGACCCTGACAAAGGGCGGCGGTTCCATCAGCTATCCTCCGCTCGGCCGGAAAACACCCCAGACGCTCAAGGGCATAGTGGGGCTGATCCAGTTCGACGGGAACGGCAATGTCCAGTCGGTCAATTATGGCGGTTCCCCCCTGAAACGGGACACCAACGGGGTGACGCACGCCCTCTACCAGACGACGCTCGCCGACAAGGCGGCAACGCCCGTATCTTTCGATGTGGTCATCCCCACGAAGGGGCAGACCATCCGCCCCAACCGCATCAACGGCGTAACCCAGCAAGTGTTGCAGTTGACCCAGTACAATTCACCGTCGTCGACGATCGAGGAAACCCAGGACGGCCACAAATCCGGGGATCTCAACAACCTCGCCATCGGACGGGACGGGAAAATTGTCGGTTCTTTCTCGAACGGTGTCCAGAAAGTGCTGGGCGTCGTGGGTATCGCCAGTTTCAACAATCCCGGTGGCCTGGCCAGCGTCGGGGGTAACGCCTATATCGAAAGCATCGCCTCCGGGGTCCCCAATTTCGGCCGGCCCGGTCAGGGAGGACGGGGTGCTCTCCTCTCGAATTCCCTGGAGCTGTCCACCACCGATCTGGGTCGTCAAATGGTTGACATGATTACGGCCGAGCGGGGTTATCAGGCCAGCGCTTCGATCATCGCAACAGACAATACCATCCTGAACACGCTGTTGACGCGTATCGGATAGGTTCGCGGGCTTGCAAGGGTGGAGCGGGGGGGCTGACGGCCCCCCTTTTTTTTGGCAGGATGAGAGGAAGACCGCAACCGGACAGAAGGTGGCATGTCACTTGCTCATCCGGTGGAGTCAATACGGATGGCAGGCGACCGCCAATCCGGTGCCTGAACGAAGGAGGAGTCCATGGCGGACGATGAAGAAAGGGATGAGGGGGAAGGCGAAAGCGCGAAGCCTCCCCGGAATGTCAAGAAGCTGGCGCTGATCGGAATTGCGGTTCTGGCCCTGTTGGGAGCGGGGGTTTTTTTCTTCATGAAACACTCCCGAAAAAGCGAGAGCCAGGTCGCCATGACGCCAAAGGAGATGGAAAAGATGATCAAGACCCATCCGATCATCGACCTCAAGCCCTTTGTCGTGAACCTCAACACCCAGTCATCGGAAAACTCCAAATATCTGAAGATCCGGATCGCCTTCAAGCTGGACAACCCCCAGGTGGCCAAGGAGGTGGATTACAGGATGCCCGAAATCCAGAATATCATCCTGATTCTCCTGGGCTCGGAAACGGCGGAAGATCTGGGGACGACGGGCGGGAAGCTGGCGCTCCGGAACCAGATTCGCCATCGGGTCAATTCCATCCTGACGCTGGGCCGGATCAGTTTGGTCTATTTTACGGAGTTTGTCATTCAATGAGCCTCCGGATGGAGCCGGTGGCGGAGGGGAGGACGCAAGATGGCAGATGAACCGCTGGACGAAGAAGCGCTGGCCGCAGCATGGGAAGCCGATCTGGCCAAGCAGGACAAGGGGGATGAGCCTCCGGTCCAACAGGAACCGGACAAGACCTCTGAACCGCCGGAGTCCATCGATTTTCTCCTGGATGTGCCGTTGACGGTCAGTGTGCGTGTGGGAACGGCGCGGATGCTGATCAAGGATCTTCTCCAGCTGGGCCAGGGTTCGGTCGTTGAACTGGACAAGCTGGCGGGGGAACCCATGGAGATCCTGATCAACGACAAACTGGTTGCCCGGGGGGAGGTCGTCATGGTCAACGACAAGTACGGCGTCCGTCTGACGGACATCGTCAGCCCCATCGAGCGGATCAAGAGCCTTTAGAAATCCTGTCCGTCCCGCCCTTCAAGGAGGCTTTATGGGTCATTCCGCTTTGGGTCATCATCAGTCGCTTTTGTGGATGGGGGGTCGGCTCGCGTTGTCCCTTCTTCTCGTACTGGCCCTTTTTCTGGGTGCCGTCTGGGCCATCCGTTTTCTGCAGAAAAAGACCCTGGCGGTCCGTTCCGGATCCCAGGAGGATATCCGGATCTGCCAGACGGTCGTCGTGGCACCCAAGTCGACCGTCTCCGTCGTGAAAGTCGGGAACGAATCCTTCCTGCTGGGGGTCACCCCCCAGAACATCTCCCTTCTGGCCCGGCTGGGGGAGAAGACGGCGGACGATTCTCCCGCTTTTGCGGTCGCGTCGCGGGATCATGCGCCCGGATCCCGCCTGCCCGTTGAGTCCGCTTCTCCGGCGGGGGTGAAGGACCCCGAAGTCCAGAGTCGCGGATCCTCCCGGGAAGACCGTTTCGAATCGGTGGTCGAGGAAGCCCTGGCCCGGATCCGGCGGGGACAGCCGGAGCGGGAAGGAGACGGGGGACGCCGGTGGAGCGTCTGAGAGCGACCGCGGTTTTGGCCGGCTGTCTTTTGGTTTTGTTCCTGTCCCTGATCCTGCCGGGTCCCCTGTTGGCGGAAAATCTGCACGAAACCCCGGTGGCGCCCCTGCCGGACATCCACCTCTCTTTCGGATCGGGCACGCCCGCCCCCAGTCAGGTGGCCGTCACCGTCGAGCTCCTGCTCCTTCTGACCGTCCTGTCTCTGGCACCGGCCATCCTGGTCATGATGACCTCGTTCACCCGCATCGTGGTCGTCCTGTCCTTTCTTCGCCAGGCGATGGGAACGGCCCAGGTTCCCCCCAATCAGGTTCTGGTCGGCCTGTCCCTCTTCCTGACGTTTTTCGTCATGGCGCCGGTGTGGAAAACGATGGATGAGACGGCCATCACGCCCTACCTGGACAAGAAGATCGCTCCCGACGTGGCGGTCGATCGGGCCATGAAGCCGGTCCGCGCGTTCATGCTCCGTCAGGTGCGACAAAAGGATCTGGCCCTTTTTTCCCGGATCGCCCGTCTCCCCAAGACGCCGGCAGGGCCGGACGACATTCCCACCTATGTCCTCATTCCCGCTTTTGTTGTCAGCGAACTGTCGACAGCCTTCGAAATGGGGTTTCTGATCTACCTGCCCTTTCTGATCCTGGACATGGTCGTTTCATCGGTCCTGATGTCCATGGGTATGATGATGCTTCCTCCGACCGTCGTCTCCCTGCCCTTCAAGATTCTCCTGTTTGTTCTGGTGGACGGCTGGTCGCTCGTCGTGGGATCGCTTGTCAAAAGTTTTCACTGACACAAAAATGACACGGGGATCCTTCCCTTGTTTTCGGGTTTTTCTTCCCGATGGCGCCCGGGCACATCCCTTGCACAGACCTGAAGGAGCATCCCGCCGGCGGCCGGTAACAGAGCGGTAAAGAAGGAGCGAGTCCCATGAATGTCCAGACAGCCATCGACCTGACCCACAACGCGTTGATGATGGCCCTGATCCTGACCATGCCGGTTCTTCTGGTCAGCCTTGTGATCGGGGTCCTGGTGAGCCTTTTTCAGGCCGTCACGCAGATCAACGAGACGACCCTGTCTTTCTTGCCCAAAGTGGCGGGAGTGGTCGGTGTTCTCCTGATCCTGATGCCCTGGATGGTCCGTCAACTGATTGACTATACCGCAAACCTTTTCCGGGGACTTCCCGGAGTCGTTCAATGAATCTTTTCCCGATCCGGACGGAAACGATCCTTCTTTATGTCTGGGTTCTGGCCCGGGTCTCCGGCCTGGTCGTCAGTATGCCGGTTCTATCCGGAAAGGCCGTCCCCGTCCGGATCAAGGGGCTGATCGCCGTTTCCCTGGCTTTCCTGATCGAGCCGGTCGTTCTGGAAAATTTTGTCCCTCCCCGCCTTTTTTCAGCCTGGCTGGGATCGCTGGTCGTCGAATTCCTGGTGGGTGTGTCGCTGGGATTTTCCGCCTACCTGATCTTCGCCGCCGTTTCGTTTGCCGGGGAGATGGCCGGGGTCCAGGTGGGGTTCGGCCTGATTGATGTGATCAACCCCCTGGGTCTGGCGGAGGTTCCGCTTCTGGGCACCTTCCAGAACACGGTCGCATTTCTGGTGTTTCTCGCATCCGGGACGCACGAAGCCCTGATCTGGGCTCTCGGCCGTTCTTATGCCGTCGTGGGCCCCGGAGAAGGACATTTCCGGACGGTTTTCTATGAAGGATATCTGGGCGTGTTCTCCCACTTCATGGTCCTGGGACTGACGCTCGCCGCTCCCTTCCTGGTCGGCGGGATCGTGCTGAACCTGGCCATGGGCTTCCTCTCGCGGATGATGCCCCAGATGAACCTGATATCCGTGGGATTCCCGGTTCTTGTTCTGGGGGGCCTGGGGCTGTTGATCCTGTCGTTGCCCTTTCTGGGGTCCGTTCTGGAAGAGGCTTTTTTCCGTATGGAGGAAACCCTGGGGGGAATCCTGAAGCTGGTGGCCGCGCATGGCGGATGAGTTCGAACAGAAACAGGAAGAACCGACCGCCCGGAAACTCGAGAAGGCCCGGGAGGAAGGGCAGGTCGCCCGGAGCCGCGAGGTCGGTTCGCTGTTTTTTCTGATCTCGGCCCTCCTCCTGTTCGGCGCGACCGGACACGGCATCATGGTCAGTCTTGAAGACCAGATGGCCAGGGGTTTTTCCGAGGCCCCGGTGACCCATCTGACGCCGGATTCGGTGGGACCGTTCCTGGGAGGGATTTTCTGGACTTTCCTGAAAACGGGCTTTCCCCTTTTTGGGGGGTTTCTTGTGGCGTCCGTCCTGGCATTTCTGGTCCAGGGGGCGCCCGTGTGGTCGCCGAAGGCGCTTGTTCCCAAATGGGATCGGGTCTCCCCATCCAAGGGAATGGGGCGCCTCCTGTCGGGAAGATCGTTGATCGAGCTCGCCAAATACCTGCTCAAGGTTGTTTTGGTGATGTTTGTGGTCCTCTGGTCTCTCCGCAGTGACTGGGAACGGCTTCCGTCGCTGCAGTCGGCCGGTGTCCACCGATTTCTGGGAGCATTGATCGGATTTCTCCGGGATGCCCTCTACCGGCTCATCCCGCTCTTCGTCGCGATCGCCATTCTGGATTTTTTCCTCCAGCGGATGCAGCTCAACCGGTCTCTCCGGATGTCACGCTCGGAGATCCGGGAAGAGTTCAAGGAGACGGAAGGGGATCCGCATGTCCGGTCCCGGATTCGGTCCATCCAGCGGGCGATGGCGCGAAGACGGATGATGGCAAAGGTCAAGACCGCGACGGTGGTGGTGACGAACCCGACGCACTTTGCGGTGGCCATCCGCTATGAGCCGTTGAAAATGGCGGCTCCGGTCGTTGTGGCCAAGGGGCAGGACGAGGTGGCCCTCAATATCCGCCGGATCGCCCGCGAATCGAAGGTTCCGGTCATCGAAAATCCGCCGCTGGCCCGGACGCTTTACGCCGCCTGCCCGGTCGACCGGGAGATTCCGATCGAGTTCTATCAGGCGGTCGCCGAAGTGCTGTCCGTACTCTATGAACAGGGTCGTTGGGAGGGCATGACGCATGGCGCCATCCAGGGATAACCGCACGTCTTCGCTCTGGCCGGCCATTCTGGACAGCCGGTCCGACATCCTGATCCTGGGCGGGGTGGTCGGGATCCTGTTCATCATGATCGTTCCGATGCCCCCCATCCTGCTGGATCTCTTTCTGGCGACGAACATCACGATCTCGCTGATCATCCTGCTGGTCGCCATGACGACCAAGAATCTCCTGGAATTCACCATCTTTCCCTCGATCCTCCTGCTGGCGACCCTGTTCCGCCTCTCCCTGAACGTGGCCTCCACCCGTCTTATTCTTCTCCATGGCCAGAACGGAACGGGAGCGGCGGGTCATGTCATCCAGTCCTTCGGCCGGTTTGTGGTGGGGGGGTCCTATGCGGTGGGCCTGGTTCTTTTCGCCATCTTTGTCGTCATCAATTTCGTCGTTGTGACAAGGGGCGCCGGGCGTATCGCCGAAGTCGCCGCGAGATTTACCCTGGACGCTCTGCCGGGAAAACAGATGGCGATCGACGCGGATCTCAATTCCGGATCGATCAAGGAGGAAGAGGCGAGAAAAAGGCGGAAGGATCTGGCCCGCGAGTCGGAGTTCTACGGAGCGATGGACGGCGCCAGCAAGTTCGTCCGCGGAGACGCGGTCGCGGCGATCCTGATCCTGTTCGTCAATATCCTGGGAGGGCTGGTGATCGGTATGGTCCTCAAGGGGCTGGATCTGCCGGAAGCGCTCCACAACTATACGCTTTTGACGATCGGGGAAGGTCTGGTGGCGCAGCTTCCGTCCCTCATCGTCTCCGTCGCCGCCGGCATCGTGGTCACCCGGGCCGGTTCGGGAACCGACCTCGGAAGCGAAATCAGGGAACAGATCCTGACCCGGCCCCGGCCTCTGGGCGGCGCGTCGGGCATTCTTTTCCTCCTGTCGGTGATCCCCGGACTGCCGCACGCCGCTTTTTTCCTTCTGGGTTCGGTGACGGGGCTGATGGCTTACCGGCGGATGGCGGTCGAGAAAAAGAAAGTCATGGACAGCCGGGCGGAAGAAAAAGCCGCCCCCCCGCCCCCTGAAAACGTCGAGACATTTCTGTCCCTGGACCTTCTGGAGCTGAACGTCGGTTACGGCCTGGTCGATCTGGTGGAAGGCAAATCCGGAGGGAACCTCACCGACCGGATCCGGGGGATCCGGCGTCAGCTGGCCCAGGAAATGGGCGTCATCGTCCCGCCCATCCATATCCGGGACAACCTTCAGCTCAAACCCGACGAATATGTGATTCTCCTGAAGGGTGCTCCAGTCGCCAGATGGGAACTGCGCTCCGACATGCTGCTCGCGATGAATCCGGGTCATGAAACTGTCACGATCGAGGGCACCCCCGTCAAGGAACCGACGTTTGGGTTGGCAGCCACCTGGATCAGCCCCGACATGCGGGAGGAGGCGGAATCCCAGGGGTTTACGGTTGTCGATCCGTTGACGGTCCTGTCGACCCACCTGACGGAGGTTGTCCGCGGACACGCCGCCGAACTGGTCGGGCGCCAGGAAGTCCAGCGCCTTCTGGACGCCCTTTCGAAGGACTATCCCCGTCTGGTCGAAGACCTGGTGCCGGGCCAGGTGTCTCTGGGGATCCTTGTTTCTGTCCTCCACGCGCTGCTCTCGGAGCGGGTGTCCATCCGGGATCTCCGGACGATCCTGGAGTCGCTCTCCGACCAGATCGCGGCCGGAAGGGACGCCAAGGATGTTTCCGGATTGTCGGAAGGGGTCCGCCAGGCGTTGGGTCGATCCATCGTGAATCCCTACCTGTCGGGGAAAAACCGGAGTTTGCCGATCATCAGTTTTGACCGGAAATGGGAAGATGTGTTTCTCAAGCAGGCCGCACAGACACCCCAGGGATCCCCTCTCGCCCTGGATCCGGGATTAGCACAGAAATTGCTGACTGGTTTGGGGCAGGTCATGGAGAGCCAGGGGCGCAAGGGGGTCCAGCCGGTTCTTTTGGTATCGTCCCAGACACGACTGCCCGTCCGGCGTTTTCTGGAAAGATATTTCCCGTCGCTACCGGTCCTCTCTCCGCTGGAGGTACCGAAAGACGTACCGATCGTGTCGCAGGAGGTTGTCCGTTTTCAGGAGGAGTGATCCATGGTGATCCGGACGTTTGAGGGGGAGGATATGAATGATGTCCTCCGAAAGGTCAAGAAGGCTTTGGGCACGGATGCCGTTATCCTGGGTTCCCAGACACGAAGGCCTTCGGGCGGCGTCGGGGAAAGGGTCGTTGTCACCGCCGGTTTGCCGGGGGTTGACCCTCCATGGCTTTCCGCGGGAGAATCGCGAAGTGAGCCGGAGGGTCCGATCCACCCGGAAACCCGGAAATTGCGGGAAGAAGTGGCATCTCTCAGGGAGACCGTCCTGAAATTTGAAAAAGACTGGGGACCCAAAACCCGGGACACCGTCATGGAACTCGTCCGAACGGTCGAATCCATCGCGGGAGGGAATGCGGCTTCAGGCGAAATCCTGTCCGTTCCCGGAGAGATGGATGTCGCATCCGCCCTTCTGGAGCGGGCGGGGGTGACGGGCGAGGTGCGGGACGATCTTCTGAAGGGTCTTCGTACCGTTTCCTACTCGCCCGCGGAGTTCCAGGATCCGGAGCGGACCGGCTCCCTCCTCCAGTACCTGATGTCCCGACAGATCAGGGTCGGCGGATCCTTCCTCGACCGCTCCGGGAACAGGGGGCCGCTGGTCTGCATTCTGGCCGGGCCGACCGGCGTGGGAAAAACGACGACCGTGGCCAAGCTCGCGGCCGGATTCACCTTGCAGCACGGAAAAAAGGTGAGGCTGGTCAATCTGGACACGTACCGGATCGGAGCCCTGGAACAGCTCAGAATCTACGGAGATCTCATGGGGCTGCCTGTCGATGTCGCCAACACCCCCGCCCGCCTCCTGGAACTCCTGGATCCCCGGAAGGTGTCACCCGGGGAGGTGGTTCTGATCGATACCGCCGGCATGTCCTCCCGGGAGACGGACCGGCTGAAACCCTTCGTGGACATCGTATCCCGGGAAGACCACCTGGACGTGACCGTGTCCCTTGTGTTGGCAGCGCCGGCAAAGACCGCGGACCTTCAGGACGCGCTGGAGAGGTTTATGCCACTCTCCCCCCGCTCACTGATCCTGACCAAGCTGGACGAGACGGGGTGTCTCGGTTCCGCCTATCCGTTTCTGGCCCGTTCTCCCGTGCCGGTGGCGTATGTGACGACCGGGCAGCGGGTGCCGGACGATATCGAGGTGGCGCATGCGGGCAAGCTGTCGCAATGGATGATGGGAGGATTCAGGTAGATGAATGATCAGGCGGAAGGTCTCCGGAAGAGGGAACCCCGATTGGACGACATCACGGGAAACGCTTCCCCTCCCCGGATCATTTCCGTCACCAGCGGAAAAGGGGGGGTGGGCAAAACCAATGTCACCGCGAATCTCGCGTACGCGTTTTCCGAAACCTTCGGAAAGCGGGTCCTCGTCTTCGACGCCGACATGGGGCTGGGCAACATCGATGTCCTGTTCAACCTCCGTCCCCGGTGGACGCTGAAGGATTTTCTGTTCGAAGACCGGAAGCTTTCCGAGGTCCTGATCGAGGGCCCCGCCGGCATCCGGATTCTGCCGGCCGCGTCCGGATTCGAGGAACTGACGGCCCTGACGCCCGAACAGAACCTGAAGCTGATTTCCGCTTTCGACGAACTGGAGTCGGACCTCGATATCCTCCTGATCGATACGGGAGCCGGCATTTCGGAAAACGTCCTGACCTTCAACCTGGCCAGTCAGGAAACCCTGATCGTCGTCACCCCCGAACCCACGAGCCGGACGGACGCGTTCGCCCTGATGAAGGTGCTGAATCGGCGTTACTCCGGGAAACCTCTTCTTTTTCTGGCAAACATGGTGCGGGACCGGAAAGAGGGCCTTGAGCTGTTCGACCTCGTCTCCAGGGTGGCGGACCGTTTTTTGCCGGGGCTCAATCTTTCGTTCGCCGGTTTTTTGCCCCAGGATCCGTCCGTGACCCAGGCGGTCCGTTCCCAGAAAGCGCTCGCGGAAATGCTGCCCGGCGCCCCTTTTTCCGCGGCGATCCGGCAGGTGGCCCGGGATCTTCTTTCCCGTCCTCCCCGTCAGGAGGTTTCCGCTGGGATCGGATTGTTGATGAAGCGTCTGGTCGGGAGAGAAGAGTGACTTCGGGCTGTCCGGGGTCTGCCGGAAACATTCATCCGTGGAGGTGTTTCGCCGATGGCGCTGGAGCTTGATGACAAGACACTGAAAGAGTTTGCCGTCACGGTCAAGTTCTTCGCGCTCCGGTATTCTCACCGGCTGCCTCCGGAACTCGATGTGGACGACCTGATCAGCGCCGGAATGGGAGGTCTTCTGGACGCCGCCCGCCGATTTGACCCGACGCGCGGGATCAAGTTCAAGACCATGGCAGAACACCGGATTCGCGGGGCGATGCTCGACGAGATCCGTTCGGCGGACTGGATGCCCCGTTCTGTTCGGGAAAAGCTGTCACACGTCCAGCAGATCCGCCAGGAGCTGACTTCCCGCCTCAAGCGGGAGCCGACACGACGGGAAATTGCCGGCGGCCTCGGGATAACGGAAGAGGAGTTCGACCGGATGTCGGTCGAACTTGAACCCCACACCCTTGTTTCCCTCGAAGATCTGATGGATCCGGAAGACTCGGACAGTCCGACTCTCCTGGACCGCGTATCCGCGGCGATGGAAGGGGATCCCCTGGAAAATGTCCTGCAGAATGAAGTTTCCGCAGCGTTGGTTGCCGCTATCGACAGTCTGCCGGAGAAGCAGCGTCTTGTCCTCTCCCTCTATTATTACGAGGAGCTGACGATGAAAGAGGTCGCCCAGGTTGTCGGGGTGAGCGAATCCCGTGTTTCCCAGATCCATGGCCAGGCGTTGTCCGCCCTCAAGAAAGCCCTTTCGGACCTCCGCCAGACGGAAGGTCCCTCCCCCCGGCAGACGGTCCGGCATGGCAGCTGAGACGGCTGAAGCGATCCGTGTTTCCGGGAGCCCTGATTCGTGAAACGGGTCTTTCCGGTCCGGCTTGTCCGTCTCCTGTCCGAAGTGACGGGCATCCACCACGATCCCGACCGGCATTATCTCCTGGACAGCCGTCTGTCCGGTCTTCTGAAATCCTTCTCTCTCGACTCCCTTGAAGATCTGGGCCTCCTGCTCGAACGGACGCCTCCGGATGAGGAGCCATGGCTTGCCGTTTATGACGCCATTTCAACCGGGGAGACCTATTTTTTTCGGGATCGCGCCGGCCTGGACCTGATCTTTCCCTCCCTGGTCCGTTCCCACCCGGCCCGCTCCGGTCCCGTTCGCCTGTTGTCGGTCGGTTGCTCCTCCGGCGAGGAGGTCTACACCCTGGCCCTTCTGGCGCTGGTCGCCGCCCGTCTGCCCTCCGTCCTTCTGGAGGGGATCGACCTGTCTTCCGGACAGATCGCCAAGGCCCGGGAGGGCGTCTTTGCCCAGCGATCCGTCCGACTCGTTCCGCCCGGCCTCCTCGAAAGGGCCTTCATCCGGGAAGGTCACTTTTTCCGGGTCAAGGATGAGCTTCGCGAGGTGGTCCGGTTCTCCCGGGAAAACATCCTGTCCTTTTCGAAACCCGCAAACAGTTATGACGGCATCCTTTTCCGGAACGTGATCATCTATTTTGAAGACAGTTCCCGGAAAAAAATGATCGAAATTTTTTATAGGCTTATTTCTCCCGGTGGATTTCTCTTGATGGGATCTGGGGAATTTCTCCCTGACGGAGGAGCCCCTTTTCATCTGGAATCCCACAATGGTATTGTCGTATATCGAAAAAAATGAGGCCGGGCGGTTTTTCCGGGCCGGTGTGAAGGGCCGGGCTGTTTCTCTCGGGAAAGTCGACCGATAAGACTTTCCGTATGGAGGAAAACAGCCCTGTCCTGTTTTTCAGGGAGGAGTAAGCGTGGATTTCAATATGCGGGTTCTCGTCGTCGACGATTTTTCGACCATGCGCAGAATCGTCAAGAACACCCTCCGTCAGATCGGGTTCACCACGATCGAAGAGGCGGAAGACGGACAGAAGGCTTTTGACAGGCTGATGTCGGAAAAATTCGACTTTGTGGTCAGCGACTGGAACATGCCGAACATGACGGGGATCGACCTGCTCCGGAAGGTCCGCGCCGAACCGTCGCTCAAGCACCTTCCCTTTCTGATGGTGACGGCTGAAGCGAAGCAGGAGAACGTCGTCGAGGCCATCAAGGCGGGTGTGTCGAACTATATCGTCAAGCCCTTTACCGTTGCGACCCTCCAGGAAAAGATCGGAAAGATCTTCAAGGACAAGTAGCAAACGGACAGATTCATCCATCCGGAGATATCGAGATGCCTGAGACGTTTGATAACGACGAGATGAAGGAAATCCTCCAGGATTTCCTTGCGGAAGCGGAGGAAATGCTGGAGGGGCTCGACACCTTTTTCGTCCAGCTCGAAGCCCACCCGGACGACCGCACGCTCCTGAACGAGATTTTCCGGACGGCGCACAGCATCAAGGGATCCGCCGGGTTTATCGGTCTGAACAGGATTGTGGAGGTCGCCCATCACGCGGAAAACGTTCTGAACCAGCTCAGGCAAGGGCAGATGCGGGCCGAACCCCTGGTCATCGACATCATTCTGGAAGCGATGGATGCCCTGAAACTGCTGGTCCGGGAGGTCAGGACGGGCACCCAGGCCGATGTGGACATCGAATCCCTGAACCAGAAGCTCGACCTGCTCCTCCAGTGGGGGGAAGATGTGCAGGCCGAAACGGAACCGGCCCCGGGCGGCGGGGAGGAGTTTCAGGGCGAGGTGACGCCGGATCTCCCGGAACCGTCCGGTTCTGGAAAAGAACCGGCGTTGGTCTCCGAACCCCAGTCCGAATCCTACCAGGTGGAAGACGAAGAGCTTGTGGCGGCTCCCCCGGCGGACGCGCCGTCTTCAGGTGTGCCCGGAGATTCCGGACCCCGGTCGAAATCCGGATCCGGGGAAGGGGGAGGAAGCGCCCGAAAAGCCGAACTCCCGGTTCCGGCGCCGGCAACGGAAGCCGCGCAGACGGGTTCGGGGGAAGCCGACCAGACCATCCGGGTGGAAACCTCCCGCCTCGACAATGTCATGAACCTGGTGGGGGAGCTGGTTCTGGGGAGAAACCGGCTGGTCCGCCTGTCTGGCGAGCAGCGCGGCGATATCGATCCGGAACACCGCCTGAAAGAAATCGCCGAAGCCGTGGCCCAGTTGTCGCGGGTAACGACCGATCTCCAGCTGGCGGTGATCAAGACCCGGATGCAGCCGATCAGAAAGGTGCTGGGCAAATTTCCCCGGATGGTCCGGGACTTGTCCCGCAAGATGGGGAAGGAGGTCCGGCTGGAGCTGTCCGGAGAAGAGACCGAACTCGACAAGTCGGTCATCGAGGAGATCGGGGATCCGCTGGTCCACATTATCCGGAACGCCATCGACCATGGCCTGGAAATGCCGGACGAACGGGCGGCCGGGGGCAAGCCGACGGAAGGGGTTGTCCGGATCGGGGCATACCAGGAAGGAAATTCGATCGTGATCGAGGTGTCCGACGACGGAAAGGGGATCGACGTCGGACGGGTCAGGGAAAAGGCCATCGAGAAAAAACTGATTTCCGGGGGGGACGCCGAACGGATGTCGGAAGGGGAACTCGTCAATCTGATCTTTCTCCCGGGATTTTCCACGGCGGAAAAAGTGACGGACGTCTCCGGTCGGGGTGTGGGAATGGACGTGGTCCGGACCAACATCAACAAGATCAACGGCACGGTTGAAGTCCGCACGACCCAGGGCGCCGGGTCGACGTTCGTCATCCGGCTGCCCCTGACCATCGCGATCATCCAGGCGCTGATGGTGACGATCGGATCCGAGGTCTACGCCATCCCCCTCCAGACGGTGGTGGAAACGGTCAAGATCACCCGGGAAGACATCCGGACCCTGTCCGGTTCCGACGTTCTGAACCTCCGGAACCAGGTGCTTCCGCTCTTGCGTCTCCGGGATGAATTCAAGGTTCCGGAGGAACATGCCGAAGAGCCTGGAAGGTGCTATGTGGTGGTCGTCCAGCTCGGATCCCGCCTTCTGGGGCTCGTGGTCGACCGGCTGCCCTATCAGGAAGAGGTCGTCATCAAGAGCATGGGTCCCCTGCTCTCCGGTATCCGGGGGATGGCGGGGGCGACCATCACCGGCGACGGAAAGGTCGTTCTGATCCTCGATGTCGGGGAAATCCTGCAGGATATCCAGCTGCGGCAGCATCAGGGCCCCGTTCCGTCAGGTTTCGCTCCGGCCGCCGCCGCGCGTTCCTGAGAAGCGGAAGATGATTCGTGTCCTGGTGGTGGACGACTCCCGGTCTTTCCGGAAAGCCCTGTCCCTGATCCTGGCCCGGGATCCGGAAGTCACGGTGGTCGGTGAGGCCGAGACGGCGGAGGAAGCCCTTTCTCTCCTGCCCGGTCTCGAACCGGACGTCGTCACGCTGGATATCGAGATGCCGGGCATGGGGGGGCTTCTCCTGACGGAGCAAATCCGAAGAGGATTTTCCGCCCGGATCCTGGTCGTGAGCGGTCTGACCCATCTGGGGTCCCGGACGGCGGTGGAGGCTCTGCTCAAGGGAGCCCACGACATTCTGGAAAAACCGGTGAACCTCGACCACAACCCGCTCTTCCGTTCGGCCGTGCTCCGGAAGGTCCATGAACTGGCGGGGATGACCGGAACCCCTCCCGCGCTCCGGGAACAGCTTCAGGACTCGGGCGGACTGAGGGGAAGGTCGTTCCCTTCCCTCCTGGTCGTGGGGGGGTCCACCGGTGGACCGGAGTCCCTGTCGGCGTTGCTGGGAAAGCTGGCGGGTGTTTCGATTCCGCCTGTCGTCGTCGTCCAGCACATGCCTCCGGCCATCCTCCCCCATCTGGCCGAGAGGCTGGGCCAAGCGTTCGGATTTGACGTCCGGATCGCCTACCAGGGAGAAGCCCTGCTTCCGGGCAAGATCCGGATCGCCCCCGGGGGGGTTCACCTCCTGGTGGAAAAACGGGAGGGGGGCGGGCTCTTTCTCCGGCTGACGGAAGATCCGGGAAGAGGTTCTCATGTTCCATCGATCGACCGGACGCTCGAATCTGTGGCGCGAACGGTCGGATCCGGTTCCATCGGCGTCCTGCTGTCCGGGCTGGGAGATGACGGAGCCCGGGGAATGCTGGCTTTGATGAAGTCCGGAGGAGAAACGTTTGCGCAAACGCCGGAAACGGCGGCGGCGCCAAGCATGCCATCGGCCGCCATCGGCCTGAATGCCGTCCGTCACGTCCTGCCACCCGCTTCGATCGGGATGGCGCTGGCCGGGTGGTTCGGGGAGAAGGCTTCCTGAATCCGGGACGGCCGTTGTCCTATAGCAATGGTCGCATAGGAGAGATGAGATGCGTTTCAGTCTAGGTAAGAAGATTCAGCTGGCCACCTCCCTGACCCTTCTTCTTGTCCTCGGGGTCTCCGGAACGCTGGTGCTCATGAGCGCTTCCGGTGATCTCATGAAACAGGAAAAGGGGCGTTCGGACATGATGGCCCAGTCGATTATCAAGGGCCTCTCCACGGTCATGATGTCGGTCAACGCGCCTGTCATGAGCCACAATCTCATCGACGACCAGAAAAAGCTGGACGGCGTCCTAAGGGTCCAGATGATCCGTCCGGACGGGACCCAGGCGTTCTACGACAACAAGGCGATCGACGCCGTCAACGCCTGGCGCCATTACAAGGCGTATTCCCCCCGCATCTTTTTCACCCATCCCCGTCATCACACCCGGCGCTTCGCCAGCGACCCCCGGTTCCGGGAGGTTCTCAAATACGGCAAGGCGGTGGCCTACCAGGAAAATGTGGACGGCAAGCCCGCCCTGACAAAACTCTTTCCGGTCGTCTTTCAGAACAACTGCTATCTCTGTCACGGGTACGCTTCCAAGCAGAAAGTGATGGCGGTGCTTCGCATTTCCACGCCCCTGACGGACCTGAACAGCGCCCGTCACAAGCTCGCCCTGCAGGTTTTTCTGTTCTTCGCCGGCGCGATCGCCCTGCTTCTTCTGATTCTCTCCTTCACGATCAGAAGCATCGCCATCCGTCCCCTGCACGATGTGGTGGAGGTCATCGAGTCCACGGCGGAGGGCGACCTGACCCGGACGATCGCTTCGAAAACAAAGGACGAGATCGGTGAGCTGGTCTCCCATTTCAATACAATGGTGGAGAAACTCCGGACGCTGGTCGTGCGGCAGCGGGAGGTGGGGACGCAGGCCATGGAGGCGACCCACGAAATGGTGACCAGCCTCGAGGGTATTCGGGGACGGGCGGACCATGAAACCGGACAGATTCAGACAGCCGCCGCCGCGACGGAAGAGTTGTCGCGCTCCCTGGGGGACGTGGCGAAGAACACGCGGACGGCCGCCGACCTTTCCAACCGGACGGACCAGGAAGCCCGGAAGGGGCTGGAGTCCATCCAGCGGGCTTCTACGGAACTGGGCCGCATTTCGGATGTGGTCGGACAGGCTTCGGACAGCATCCAGGAGCTGGGAAAGAGCTCCGACCAGATTTCGGAGATTGTCAACATTATCGACGAAATCGCCGAACAGACGAACCTCCTGGCGCTGAACGCGGCGATCGAGGCCGCCCGTGCCGGGGAGCAGGGGAAGGGATTCGCGGTCGTGGCCGATGAGGTGAGGAAACTGGCGGAACGGACGACCCGCTCCACCCACCAGATTTCGGAGACCATCACGTCGATCCAGTCCCTGACGGAAAAATCTGTGAAGGTCATGACGAAGGGTTCGAAGGAACTCGGGGATCTGATAGGGGTCATGCGGTCGGCCTCGGAACTTTTGTCCGGTATTGTGGCGTCGGTCAGGGAAGTGACGGTCCAGGTCAACCAGATCGCCATGGCCACGACCGAGCAGAGCCAGGCCGTGGATCAGGTGGCGGGAGCGGTGGAAAGCTCCTCCGTCGGGATCCAGACCATCCGGCAATTCGCCCTGGAAGCGTCGGAAGCCGCCACCGGTCTGGAACAGCGCATGCAGGAACTGGAGCGGTATATCGGGCAGTTCCGGACCGGGGAACAGGAATAGCGGCGTCAAAAAAGGGGAGAGTCTCAGGATGAATACGCTGGACAGGAAGATTTCGGGCGGCGAGTTGTCCCCGACGGAAACCCTTGGCAGCCTCGTGGATTTTGGAGCCGACGATGTCCTCCAGATGGTCAGTTTCCGGCTGTCGGGGGAGGATTATGCCGTGGATGTCATGGCCGTCCAGGAAATCAACCGGTTGTCCGATATGACCCGGGTTCCGCGCGCCCCGTACTTTGTGGACGGGGTGATCAACCTGCGGGGGAAGATCCTTCCGGTCATCAACCTCCGGAAGCTTCTGGGTTTCCCTCCCATGACCGTCCAGACGGAGGAGATGCGGATGATCGTGGTCAACGCGGAAGGTTCCCTTGCGGGCCTGACCGTCGACGAGGTCAACCAGGTGCTCCGGATTCCGAAAGACAGGGTGGAGGAGCAGACCGAACTGGGTATCGGAAAGGCGCTGGGAGACGTTATCCGGGGCGTGGCCCATATGGAGGATCGGCTGGTGACCCTTCTGGATATCGGAAAACTCCTGTCCGTACGCATCCAATGAAGCCGACCTGAACAAGCCGGGGTGACGCCATGGATATAACGACACTGCTCGGCCTGATTATCGGGTTTGGGGGCATCCTGGGAGGCGCCGCGATCGAAGGCCTTCCCCTGGGCACCATCTTCCAGATGACGGCCGCCATCATCGTCTTCGGAGGGACGATCGGAGCCACCCTCGTGACGACCCCCCTTCCCCAGGTGCTCCAGGCGGTTCGCTCCATCCCCCGCCTGTTTCTCAACCCCAAAAGCGATCCCGTCCGCATTATCCGAAAGGTTGTCGAACTGTCGAAGGTCTCCCGAAAGGAAGGGCTCCTGAAACTCGAGTCCTTTCTGGACGATCCCTTTGTCCGGGCCGATCCCTTTTTGACCCGTGGTGTCCGGATGGTGATGGACGGAACCGACATCGCCAAGGTTCGCGACGCACTGGAGACCGAATCCCACTATATCGAGGAAGAAGAAGGGGCGGCTTCAAAGGTCTTCGAGGCGGCGGGGGGGTACGCCCCGACCATCGGTATTCTGGGGGCCGTTCTGGGGCTGATCCATGTCATGAGCAACCTGTCGGACCCCAACAAGCTGGCGGAAGGAATCGCCACCGCCTTCGTCGCCACCGTCTACGGTGTGGGTTCCGCCAATCTGGCCTATATCCCCCTGTCCGGAAAACTCAAGATCAAGAACCGTTACGAAGCCAGAAACCGGGAAATCATCATCGAAGGGCTGGTGGCGATCGGGCAGGGCGAAAACCCCAACAACATCGAGGACCGCCTGATGGGATTCCTGAACGAAAAAGAGCGTTCCGGGATGGAAGGCAAGGGGTAGGCCGGATGGCCAAAAAGCCCCGCCACGAAGAGCATGAGAATCTCGAACGCTGGCTGGTGTCCTATGCGGACTTCATCACACTGCTGTTCGCTTTTTTTGTCATGCTTTATGCCATTGCGTCCGTCAATACGGGCAAGTTCCGCGTCCTTTCCAACGCCATCGTCGCGGCGTTCACGCACAAGAAGCAGATCCGTCTGACCCATGTCATCATTCCCAAGGACAGCATGTCCGTTTCCGGCAAGGCGACCCCCCAGGTCCAGTCCGTCATGGTTCAGGCCATGCAGCTTCTCGTCCAGAAGTCTTCCCAGAAGGGGGACATGAAGGTCGTCCAGACCAAAGAGGGGATCGTCCTTCGCATCCAGTCCCGTCTCCTGTTCCGGTCAGGGCACGCCCGGATCCGGACGGCGGCGATTCCGGTCCTCCGGCAAATCGCCGCTTTGCTGGCCAAATCCAACCATGAAATCAGGGTCCACGGCTATACGGACAACCAGCCTATCCGGACCCGGAGATATCCCAGCAACTGGGCCCTTTCGACCATGCGGGCCGTCAACGTGTTGACCCGTTTGCTCGAGTATGGTTCCATAGAGCCTGGGAGGATGGGTGCCGCAGGATTCGGGAAATATCGTCCGATCGCCTCCAACCTGACCCCGGAAGGACGGGAGAAAAACCGGCGCGTGGAGATTCTCGTGATGAACCGCGTCTATGCCCCCCATTCGTCATCCGTTCCGGCGGCGACTCCGGGGTCGAAGGTGGCGCCGCCGGTTGCGCCGCCTGAAACGCCGGCGCTTCCGGGAGCGCCTCGCATCTAGGGTTCAAAAAGCCCGGGGCCCATCGGGAGAGGAAAAAATGGGAATCTTGCCGACGGTCGGCGTTCAGCAGGTCGTGGAACAGTCCCCCGTCCTGGTCCAGCAGATGGCTCTCGCTTCGGGGCAGGCGCCCCCTGTCCCCCCGCCGCAGAATATCGAAGTCCATGATGTCGTGGAG
>DAHWKF010000109.1 GCA_027343785.1 Leptospirillum sp.
TTATACGGGAGACTCCCTCTGGCTCCACACCCATGTGGGCATCCAGTACCAGTTTCCCGCGATCCTGACGCTTTCTGCCGGCCTCTATGAGGGATACCCCACCGTCGGATTTGGACTCGATCTATGGGCCTTCGAAATCAATGGAAGTTACTACACCGAAGAGGCCGGCGTCGTTCCCGGGCAAAACCCCAACCATATCCTCTCCCTGCAGGTCGCTTTCGGCTGGATGTAAAGCCGGGAATTCTCCGGAAACGGAAAAAGGGGCTCATGCGAGCCCCTTTCTTATGAAATCGGGAACACGTTCTTGCGGGGAGGATTAACCCGACGGCTCTCTCCCGGAAGGACCAACATCCCTTGAAGTGCGGGCAAGTCGCTCCAGGGCATCTTTCGCCGCCTTTTGTTCCGCTTCTTTCTTGGACCGTCCCGAGCCTTCCCCATAGATCTTTCCGCGAATAACCACCGCGATGTCGAACTCCTTCTGGTGGTCGGGCCCGCGCTGATCCTTGACCTGATAGACCGGGAGGGTTTCCAGTTCCCGCTGGCAGTATTCCTGCAAATCTGTCTTGTGGTCCTGGATGGAATCGACCTGTATGGTCTGTTCGATCACGGATCGGAACTGCCCGATGATGAAAGTCCTCGCGGCGTCCAGCCCGCCATCCAGATAAATCGCTGCAATGATGGCCTCCAGCGCATCCGCAAGGAGGGAGCTTTTTTCCCTTCCTTGCGTCAGCTCCTCCCCTTTGCCGATGTTGAGGAATCCGCCGATACCCAGTGAACGGGAGACAGATGCCAGCGTGGGTTCGGATACGACCCGTCCCTTGAACTTGGAAAGAACGCCCTCGGGGTATTTGGGGAAGTTCACCATCAGGTACTCGGCGATCACGAGACCCAGGACGGTGTCCCCCAGGAATTCCAGCCTCTCGTTGTTCCGGGTAACCCCGAGCCGGCGTCCTTCGTTCATGAAGGACTTGTGGGTCGTCGCCTCTTCCAGCAGGTCCATCTTCCGGAAGCGATAACCGATCCGATCCTCAAGATCTCCCAAATCCCTTCCCGAATTTGTTTTTGGAATCACGGCATTTTTCAGGGAAACCCGGCATTTCGCAGGCTGATTCCCTGCTCCTGAAAGACGGTTAGGAAAACATTGAGAAGCGTGAGAAACATCCCTTCGGGTTCAGGATGCGGAAACCTTTCCGATCACAAGAGAAGCATTGGTTCCGCCGAAACCGAAGGAGTTTTTGAGGGCGGCTTTCAATTCGACGGGGCGGGCACCCTCTCGGACATAATCCAGGTCGCATTCCGCGTCGGGATTGTCCAGGTTGATTGTCGGAGGGACCATCCCGTCCCGCAGGGCCAGCAAGGTAAATATCGTTTCGATACCTCCGGCTCCCCCCAGAAGGTGGCCCGTCATCGACTTTGTCCCGCTGATCGCGATATTTCGCGCATGATCCCCGAACACCGTCTTGAGGGCAAGGGTTTCCAGCTTGTCGGCAAAAGTCGAAGTGGCGTGTGCGTTAATATGGCCGATGCTTTCTTTCGGAATCCCCGCATTGCGAATGGCCATCTCCATGCAACGGACGGCCCCTTCGGCGTCTTCCGGAGGCGAGGTGATATGATAACCGTCCCCGGTCAGCCCATAGCCCAGGATTTCTCCATAGATATTGGCTCCCCGGGAACGGGCGCTTTCATATTCTTCCAGAACCACAACCCCGGCACCTTCACCCAGCACGAACCCGTCCCGGTCCTTGTCGAATGGACGACTGGCCCTTTCCGGCTCGTCGTTTCTGGAGGAGAGCGCCCGCGCCGCGGCGAACCCGGCCACGGTCAGGTCGGACATGGCGGACTCGCTTCCGCCCGCGATCATGACATCCGCATCACCCCGACGAATGATGTGGTAGGCGTCCCCGATGCAATGGGTGCCTGTCGCGCACGCACTCACGGCACAGGAGTTGGGACCCCGCGCGCCCAGATGAATGGCGATCTGGCCCGAAGCCAGGTTGATGATCACCATGGGAATAAAAAAGGGGGAAACCTTTCGGGGCCCCCCATCCAGCAATGCCTGGTGATAAAACTCGATACCCGGCAGGCCACCGATACCGCTTCCGACATACACACCCACCATGTCCCTGTTGGATGGGTCAATGGTGAGGCGTGCGTCGTCCACAGCCATTTTCGCGGCTGCCAGGGCGTAATGAATAAAAGTATCCATTTTCTTGACGTCTTTCCGGTCCATCCACTGGGCCGGGTCGAAACCCTTGACCTCGGCACCGATCGTCACCGGAAAACCGGTCGTATCGAAACGGGTGATCTGCCCGACACCGGATTGACCCGCCAGGAGATTTTTCCAGGTCTCCGAGGCGGTGTTTCCGAGAGGGGTCACCATTCCAACCCCTGTCACGACAACTCTACGAGGTGCCTGGGGGGTTGGAACCATCAAACGCGCTCGCTGATATAATCGATAGCGTTCTGTACGGTGGCGATCTTTTCGGCGTCTTCATCCGGAATCTCGATTCCGAACTCTTCTTCCAGCGCCATGACCAGTTCAACGGTATCGAGGGAGTCGGCTCCCAAATCCTCCACAAAACGGGATTCAGGGTTGACCTCTTCGTCTTCAACGCCCAACTGCTCCGCGATAATCTTTTTGACGCGCTCCTCAATAGCCATAAAGAAACCTTCCTCCTCAAACATCCGGACCCTGTTCATTTCGGGAATCGGGCGGGTCTGGCCCCAGCACTCCCACTACATCAGACGAGAGCCATTCCCCCATTGACATGGAGAGTCTGGCCCGTCACAAATCCCGCTTCACGGGATACAAGATAACGGACGGCATAGGCGATTTCCTCCGCCTTTCCGAACCGCCCCACCGGTATATGCTCAAGCGCCTTTTCCCGGACCCTGTCCGGAAGGACACCTGTCATGTCGGTTTCGATAAAGCCCGGAGCCACCACATTCACGGTGATCCCCCGGGACGCCACTTCCAGCGCAAGGCTTTTGGACAGGGCCACCAGCCCTCCCTTGGAGGCCGCGTAGTTGGCCTGTCCGGCATTGCCCGTCGTTCCGGAAATCGAAGAGATCGAGACGATGCGGCCATACCGGTTTTTCATCATCGCCTTGACCGCCTTTCTCATAAGGCGGAATGCTCCCAGAAGATTGGTCACGATGACTTCCGTGAACTCTTCGTCCTTCATACGGACGACAAGACCGTCACGCACGATGCCCGCATTGTTCACCAGAATATCAATGCGCCCCGAACGATTCAAGAGAGCGTCAAGTCCTTTTTCGATGGAATCTCCATCCGCTACGTCCAGGGGAAGCAAAAAAGCTTTTCCCCCTCCGGATGCCGCCATCTCTTTTTCCATCTCCGGGGTAACCTGCCGAACCCCGTACCAGACCTCGGCACCTTCAGCCAGGAGGCAATCGGCAATGGCCCGGCCGATTCCGCGCGAAGCCCCGGTGACAAGTGCTACCTGTCCCGAAAGCATGCGTGTCTTTTCCGAGGGTTCCGCCATCACTTTGCCCCCGCCTTTCCCGCCGTATCGGTCGCTTCCCAGCGACAGGCATCCGAAATCCTTTTGCCCAGTCCGGTCAAAACCGTCCCTGGCCCCATCTCGACAAATTCTTCCACACCGAGACGGATGACCTCCCGGATCGAATCTTCCCACAGCACAGGTGACGTGATCTGCCGCAGGAGACGGTCTTTCAGCTCGGCCGGATCACTGGAGGAAGAAGCCGTCACGTTGGAAACAACAGGGGCATGGGGTCTTTTCCAGCCTATCCCGTCCAGAACGTCCCGCATTTTCCGAGCCGCAGGCTCCATGAGTGGCGTATGGGAGGGGACGGAGACAGCCAGAGGAACGACCTTCCTGGCTCCTTTCGCCCGCAGGGCATCCATGGCCTGCCTCATCTTTTCTCGGGACCCGGCAATGACAATCTGTCCCGGACTGTTGAGATTGGCCATTCCGGCAAACTCCCCCTCTCCTGAAGGTCCCAGCCCCTCCAGCACAGACTGGAGGGCATCCCGCTCCATCCCCAGAACGGCAGCCATCTGGCCGGCTCCCTCAGGAACGGCTCCCTGCATGGCCTTCCCCCTCAGATGGACGGCGTGAATCGCCTCCCCGAACGTGAGAGAGCCGGCCATCACAAGCGCAGAATACTCTCCCAGAGAATGTCCGAGGAAGAAATCCGGACGGGGGAAGCCTTCACGAATCTTCCTTTCGGCAACCAGCACGCTGACAACGAGCAGCGCCGGCTGGGTCCATTCGGTCTGGTCGAGCAGGTGGTCCGGATCCTCACCGATCAGCTTTCTGATCGGATATCCTAAAATTTCCGACGCTTCATCCAGCCACACCTGATCCTCGGGATGATTGACCAGATGGGACATGCCCCGGTACTGGGACCCCTGTCCCGGAAAGATCCAGGCTCTTTTTCCCATGGTACGCTCACCTGCCAACGGAACCTCCCGGATGGCCTTTCCATGTCACGATACCACTTCCCCATGTCACTCCGCTTCCGAAGGCTGTCAGGAGAAGCCTGTGACCGGGCCGGATCCTTTTGTCCCGCACGGCCTCGTCCAGTGCCATAGGGATGGAGGCGGCGGACGTGTTTCCATACCGGTCGATATTGACGACAAACCGTTCGAGAGGGATTTCGAGACGATCGGAAAGCGCTTCCAGAATCCGGATGTTCGCCTGGTGAGGAACGACCCAGTCCACTTCGGAGACGCCGATCCCCTCCTCTTTCAGCACTTCCCGCACAGATTCTTCCAGGGTCCGGACGGCCATCTTGAATGTTTCCGCACCTTTCATCCGGATGGTACATTCGTTTCCGGCGGGCTTACCGGCAATCACCGGCTGTCTCGATCCGCCTCCGGGAACATGGATCAGATCCCAGAAACGGCCGTCTGCGTGAAGTTTGATCGTCCCCACACCTGCCTCACCCTCATGGTCTGACCTGCCGAGGACAACCGCCCCGGCTCCATCACCGAACAGAATACAGGTCGAGCGGTCCGTCCAGTCGATAAAGCGGCTCATGACTTCCGCCCCGATGACCAACAAGGTCTCGCATTGGCCGGAGCGGACCATGCTGTCGGCAACCTTCAGCGCGTACATGAATCCGGAACACACCGCGTTGACATCAAAGGCGAATGTGCCGGGAATTCCAAGTCCCGCCTGGACAAGACAAGCCGTCGACGGAAATGTCATGTCCGGAGTTGCCGTCGCAACAATGATCCCGTCCAGTCCCGACGGTTCGATGTTCGCGTCCTGCAAGGCGAACCGGGCCGATTTCAGGGCCAGGTCAGCGGTCGACTCTCCGGGGGAGGCCATTCGCCTTTCCCGTATCCCGGTCCTCTCCCGGATCCAGAGGTCGGATGTCTCGACCTTTTCCGCCAGGTTGTCATTGGTGACAACGGTGTCCGGAGCGCAGGCCCCGACCCCCAGGATCAGGCTCCGTATCGGCCGAAGAGGGATCATCCGACAATCTCCGGGGACATTTCCAGCGATATGCGACCGACCGTCCCTTGCCGGACCACATCCCGGGCCACCCGGAAGGCGCTCAGGATGGCCCGGCGATCGGAACGTCCATGACAGATAAAAAAGGGGGCGTTGACACCGAGGAGGGGGGCACCGCCATATTCGGCGTAATCCGTTTTTTTCCGGAGGGACCGGAAGGACCTTTTCATCAGGAGACCGCCCGCCCGGGAAAGAATGGTCGACGAAGCGGCCTGACGGATCATGGAAAAAAATGCCTCCGCAAGACCTTCGGAGGTCTTCAGGACGACATTTCCGACAAATCCGTCGCACACCACCACGTCCGCCGCCCCCCGGAAGAGATCCTTCCCTTCGACATTTCCGATAAAGGGCAGACCGGACGTCCTGAGCAGTTCGTGTGTTTCCCGCACCAGATCATTGCCTTTCGTCTCCTCTTCCCCGTTTGACAGGAGGGCGACACGGGGAGACGAGAGACCGAGGGCCGTGCGGGCGTAATGGAATCCCATCCGGGCGAACTGCTGAAGGTGAATGGGCTTGCAATCGACGTTGGCTCCGGCATCTACAAGAACAAAGGCGCCGGTGAGATGGGGAAGGACTGCGGCTATGGCCGGCCGGTCGACGCCCGGGATCCGGCCCAGGACCAGAAGGGCCGAGGCCATCGCTGCACCGGTATGCCCGGCGGAGATCGCCGCCTCCACCTGGCCGTCTCGCAATATCTCGGCGGCAACCCAGACGGACGCACCTTTTTTTTTGCGCACATCTGTAGCCGCGTCATGCATGGAAATCATGTCCGGAGCATGGACAATGTGAAAGGGGACGGAGGAAACGCCGAGTTCCCGGATGGCGGATTCGAGATGGGACTTGTCTCCGACCAGGATGGGCTCAATATCAAACTCCCGATACGCATCGGAAGCTCCGAGAATAAGGGGGGAAGATCCCAAGTCACCGCCCATGGCGTCAATTGCGATCTTCATCCTTAAAGGGAGCTAGCCGTTCTTGGTCCTGAGAACAGTCCGATTTCTGTAAATCCCGCAGGACAGACAGACATAGTGAGGCTTTTTGGTCATCCCGCAATTCGGACAGGTGACGGCCGGACCGGCGACAAGCTTCTTGTGGGTCCGTCTTTTGTCCCGACGCGTACGGGAAATTTTGGTTTTTGGATGAGCCATCAATTACTCCTTCTGGTTGAACTTGTTTCCGGACTGGAACGTATTGCACGACTACCCCACCGGGCAGCGGCAGGCGCCCTTCCGGAGGTTTTCCCCACAAACCGGACAAAGCCCGGGACAATCTTCGGAGCAGAGCGGATATTCCGGAAGGTCGGTCAAGACGAGTTCCCGAATCCAGGGGACCAGATCGACCTGTCCGTTATCCCCATATTGCTCGTGTTCCGGGTATGTTTCTCCCCCTTGCTTTCTGTGCAGAAAATGGGCGTATTCCCGGACAGTCCCCCGTGTGCAGAATATTTCAAGACAACGGACACAAACCTGATCCAGCGCGTAATCAACCCGGGAAAAAACATTCACTTCCGTCCCGTGCCGACTGATCGTGCCCTCGACCTGGAGGGGCTCCCCCCTGAGGGATCCGTCATCAAACGCATCGGCGGAAAGGACGACAGAGAAAGAATCTTCGGTAGCCCGACGCTGGTCGGGAATCCGGTCTATCTGGAATTTGAGTTCAAGAACAGCTGATTCTATCGGTCGGTCCTGCACCTGTCAAGCCTCCGGCAGGGGGGCCTGGGCGAGGCGGGAGAGAAGCGACGGGACTTCCGTCAACGGAGCGACAACTCTCTCGCCCGTCCGGCGGATCTTGATTTCTCCGTTACCTTTCTCCACATGACGCTCCCCCAGAATCACCTGGAAAGGAAATCCCCGGAGATCCGCGTCCTGGAACTTGATTCCCGGACGCACTTCCCTGTCATCAAAATAGACTTCATCGGGCCATAACGACTCGATGGAGGCCAGGAGAGCCAGAACCTCCGGTTTTTCAGCCATCCCGGGGCCCAACGGAAGGATGGCCGTCCGGTAAGGGGCAATGGGTACCGGCCACACAATCCCCTGCCCGTCATGGGCCTGTTCGATAGCCGCCGCCATGATCCGGGAAACACCGATACCGTAGCAGCCCATGAAGAATGGAATTTCGTTTCCGGAGGCGTCAAGGAAGGTCGTTTCCATCTTCGCGCTGTACTTGTGGCCCAGATAAAAGACGTGTCCGACCTCGATCGCCGTCCGGCTGCTGACGGAAGCACCGCAGTGCGGACAAACCCGGGCATCCGGGGCCTTTTCGATATTGGAGGCCCAGGAACATTTTTCGCAGGAAATGACAGTATCTTCCCCCGAATCGGCCATCACCATGAATTCATGGGACAGGTTTCCGCCAATCAGCCCGGAATCGGCCTCCACCATCCGGTGTTCAAGTCCAAGACGAAGGAATATACGCGCATAGGTTTCCTGCATCCGGACATAGATCTGCCGGGCATCGTCTTCGGACGCACTGAACGAATAGGCGTCCTTCATGATAAACTCCCTTCCCCGGAGTATCCCGAAACGGGGGCGGCGTTCATCCCGAAATTTTGTCTGGATCTGGTAGGGCAGAAAAGGCAGCTGGCGGTAGGAGCGGACCAGCTGGGACACCAGGTCCGTGATGACTTCCTCATGTGTCGGACCCAGGGCGAACGGACGTTCATGACGATCCGCAAGCCTGAAGAGTTCCGGTCCATAAGCCTGCCACCTGCCCGTCTTTTCCCAGAGGTCCGAAGGCTGCAGTGCTGGAAGCAGGACCTCCTGGCCGCCGGCCCTGTTCATCTCCTCCCGGATAATGTTTTCGATCTTCCGGAGGCTGCGGATCGCCATGGGGAGGTAAGAATAGACGCCCCCTGCCAGTTTGCGAACCAGTCCGGCACGCAGCATGAGGCGATGACTCACCACCTCCGCTTCTGCCGGTTCTTCATGCAGGGTCTGAATCGGATCGGCTGATGCCCTCAAGACGGCACCCTGATTAGGATCTGCCCATGGCGGGATGCATGGGGAGACCTCCGCTTCCGGAAGGGGGGATCTTGCCCGAACGGATGTTCTGGACACGGGCCTCCACCTGCTGGATGATAAATTCCTCGATTTCCGTATCCTTGATTTTCTTGACCACTTCTCCGTTCTCGAAATAGATACCGACGCCCTGTCCGCCGGCGATTCCCAGATCGGCTTCCTTGCCTTCGCCGATGCCGTTGACCACACACCCAAGAATTGAGACATCCATCGTTTCCTGGATATGCGCGAGACGTTCCTCCACCCGCTGGGCGATTCCGACCACATCAATTTCCAGTCTTCCGCAGGTCGGACAGGCGATGACATTGACGCCCCTCTGTCGAATCCCCAAGGATTTCATGATACCCCATGCCACCTTGACCTCTTCCACCGGATCTGCGGCCAGGGAAACGCGGACCGTATCTCCGATCCCCTGGGCCATCAGATATCCCAGGCCGACTGCTGACTTGACCGTTCCGGACAATAGCGGACCGGCTTCAGATACCCCGATATGGAGCGGATAGTCGCACCTTTCCGACATCAGCATGTAGGCATCGATCGTATCGGGAACATTGGAGGCCTTCAGGGAAATCTTGATGTCGTAAAAACCTTCCTTCTCCAGCAACTGGACATGGCGCAAGGCCGATTCGACCATGGCTTCGGGAACCGGGTGGCCATATTGCTCAAGAAGGTCGCGCTCGAGCGAACCAGCGTTCACCCCGATGCGGATCGGAAGTCCCTTGTCCTTCATCCGGTCGACGATGGCGCGCACCTTCTCCTGGCTCCCGATGTTTCCCGGGTTGATCCGGATGGCATCAACCCCCCCTTCCAGGACCTTGAGGGCCAGATGGTAGTCGAAATGGATGTCGGCGATCACGGGAATGGGGGATTCCTTACGAATCTTTCCGACCGCTTCCGCGGCTTCCATATCCACCACGGCCAGACGGATGATTTCACATCCGACGGAGGCCAGTTTCCTGATTTCATCCAATGTCGCGGGAATATTTCTCGTATCGTTAACGGTCATCGACTGGACGGCGACGGGGGCGCCATCACCTATCGGCACGGAACCCACCATAATCCGTCGGGTTTTCTTTCGTTCAATTTTCATCAGTGGGGACTCCTTCAACAATATTTCCCGGCTTTCCGAAACCGCGTTCGACCATCCTACCGGGTCCCGAACAGCCGCATGAGATCGTTATAAAAAGCAAAGACCATGATCGTCAGAAGAATGACAAAACCAACCTGCATCGACAGTTCCCGGACACGTATCGACAGGGGACGGCGCAGGATTCCTTCGGCGGTCAGGAACAGCATGTGGCCACCGTCGAGAACCGGAACGGGCAACAGATTCATGACGCCCAGCGTGACACTGATAAAACCCATGAAGATCATGAGGTTGATGACCCCCGACTTCGCCGCCTTGGCCGACATTTGCGCGATCAGGATCGGCCCCCCCAGATTTTTGGAGGAGATGGCGCCGGTCAGGATCTTGTAAAGAGAAACGATCGTGATGCGGGTGACGTTCACGGTCTTCATGAACCCCTTGCCCAGACCGTCAAACAGGCCATACCGCATCTGAAGGACATCTCCGCGGGGAGCGACACCAATCTTGCCCTGGGGAACCTTTTCCCCATAGATATTGGGACCGATCTGGCTCTGGGGAACGATGGCAAGGGACAAGGCGACATCACCCCGCCGAACAATCATGTGGAGAGGCTGACCCGCCCGGCCTTCAATCTTTCGCCGAAGATCGTTCCAGGTCGAAAGCGGCTGTCCGTCCACCGTCAGGATCCTGTCGCCCGGCTGAAGGCCGGCGGTTTGGGCCGGCGAATGGGGCAAAACCTGACCCACAACCGGTTCCAGAACCGGAATGCCGATCCAGAAAACAGCCGTAAAGAGGAAAAACGCCAGGATAAAATTGGCCACCGGTCCTGCGGCAGCGATGGCCATTCTCCGGGAAACAGGCAAGGCGGAAAACGAACGGTCCTGCTCTTCGGGCTTGACCTTTTCGGGGTCATTTTCGCCGAGCATCTTGACATAGCCTCCCAGGGGAATCCATGCCACCCGATATTCGGTTTCCCCCACCGTGCGGGAAAAAATTTTCGGACCGAATCCGATGGAAAACTTTTCGATCTTGACGCCAAACTTCCGGGCCACCAGAAAATGTCCCGCCTCGTGCACGACGATCAGGACACCGATCACCAGAATGAACGACAACACTGCTTCCATGGGCCCTCCTTTGATCGACCGGGCAGGTCAGGATACGACGGCAACCTTTTCCAGCGGGGCCATTTCCCTGATCTTCGACCGGGCCGCCTCCCTGGCACGGATCGAAGACGCCTGGATCTCCGAGAGAGAAAGGGCCGGCTCCACTGGAGCATCCTCCAGCAGGGATTCCTGAATCCGGGCGATTCCGGTAAACGGTATTTTTTTGTCGAGAAAAGCCTGGACCGCAACCTCGTTCGCGGCGTTCAGCCATATAGACGCCTGGCCTCCCTTTTCAAGTGCCCTGAAAGCGTAACCGATTGACGGAAAAGCTTCATGGTCGGGGGCATGAAACGTCAATTGCTTGAGGGCAGGAAAATCCAGGGTTCTGACATCTAGGTCGAGACGGTCTTCCCCGGAAATGGCATAACTGATTGGTCCACGCATGTCCGGAGAACCCAATTGCGCCAGGAAGGAGCCGTCCACAAACTCCACCATGGAGTGAATGATGCTCTGCCGATGGACAACAACTTCAATCTGCCGGGGGGAAAGGTCGAAGAGCCACCGGGCCTCGATGATTTCAAGCCCCTTGTTCATGAGCGTCGCCGAATCGACAGTGATCTTGGGTCCCATTTTCCATGTCGGGTGGTTGAGCGCCTCTTCGACCGTCACGCCTTCGAGGTCGGCGCGCGTCCGTCCGAACATGGGACCGCCGGAAGCGGTCAGGATCACCCTCCGCACACGATTCCAGGGATGTCCCCTCATGGCCTGGTGGATGGCACTATGCTCGGAATCCACCGGCATCAGTCTGGCGCCCTTTTCCCGAACCCTCCGGACGACAGCCTCCCCTCCGGCCACAAGTGTTTCCTTGTTGGCCAGCGCAACAACCCGGCCGGGAAGAATGCCCTCCCAGGTCGGACCCAGTCCCGCTTCCCCGACAATCGCCGAAAGGAGAACCTCCGTTTCAGGAAACGCCGCCACCTCGCAGGCGCCTTCCTCTCCCGCCAGAAGGCGGATCCCGGAGCCATCCAGACTTTCCCGCACCACGGGATAGATTTCCGGCGCCACCGACATCAGAACCGGCCGAAATTCCCTGGCCTGGGCTACGGCCAGTCCGGCATTCTTGCCGGCCGCAATGGCCAGGACCCGAAAACGGCCCGGGTGGGCCCTGACAATATCGAGCGTCGAACAACCGATCGAACCGGTTGATCCCAGAATGGACAAGGTGGTCATGGGCATGTCCCCCCCGATCGTCTAAAGCCACACACGGGATGAATATCCTTCATAAAGGGCAAGAAAAGCATAAAAAGCCACCGAATTGAACAACAGGCTGTCGATCCGGTCCAGAACCCCGCCGTGTCCGGGAATGATGCCGCCGGAATCCTTGACACCAGCGGCGCGCTTGAACGCGGATTCAGAAAGGTCTCCCATCTGACCCCAGACGGAGATCCCAACTGACAACATGATGACATCAAAAAGGGGAAGGGCTGGCAAAAGAAGCCCGCGCGTCGCGACCCCCCAGAAAAGACCGCCGGCAACCCCGGCTACAGCGCCTTCCCACGTTTTTTTGGGGGACAGGAGCGGCGAAAGCTGCCTGCGTCCGATGGTCTTGCCGACAACGAACCCCATAATGTCCACGATCCATGTCAACCCGAAGAGGTAAAAGACGAAACCTTCCCCTCCGGGCAATCCCCGGAGAAGAAGAATCATCCCCACACCCAGCGGAATGTAAAAAACCCCCGTCAGAACCAGGGGGAAGCCGCCCGTCAGGTCCTTCTCGTCCCCGGAAAGGACACAGCTCGAGAAAAGGATCGTCAGGAGCAGCGCCAGGAGCGCCAGAAAACTGTCGGGAGAGAATCTTCCGCCGGCCATCATACCGAACCCTCCCACGATCAGGGCGCCTGCCAGCAAAGCCACACGGGAGGAAAACCGATCCCAGACACCGGGAAACATCCGGTAAAATTCCCTTTGCGCCAGGAAACAGACAAGCAACCCCGGAACCAGCAGTCCCCCGCTCCCTCCCCAGTGAACAAGCGCCAGGAACAAGGGAGCCAGAATCAGGCCTGTAACGGTTCGCTGGATCAGGTTTGTCAACCTGGAAGACCCTCGATATCCTCGTCCGCCTTTCCGAAACGGCGCCGTCTTTCCTGGAAGTCTTCGATCGCCTGCCGAAAACTCTCCTCCCCGAAATCGGGCCACAGGGTCGGCGTGAAATACATTTCGGTATAGGCGAGCTGCCACAGGAAAAAATTGCTGATACGTACTTCTCCGCTCGTCCGGATCAGCAAATCCGGAGGAGGCAGGACCGACGTTTCAAGATATCGCGAAAAAACCGTCTCGGAAATTTTCTCCGGGGACAGGAGCCCTTTCTGAACATCCTGAGCCATATTCCTCGCGGCCCGGACGATCTCCTCCCTCCCCGAATAGGACAGGGCCAGCGTCAAAACCATCCGGTCCTTCCCGATCGTCTCCCCCTCGGCCCATGCGATCTTCTTTCGGACGGACGCCGGCAGCCGGGAACGATCCCCCACTACGGAAAATCGGATGCCCCGATCCACCATCGTGCGGATCTCATTGTCTATGTACTCTTCCAGGAGATTCATGAGTCCATCGACTTCCTGACGGGGCCTGCTCCAATTTTCCCATGAAAAAGCATAGAGGGTCAAATAAGGAATTTCCCATGTCCGCGCGGCGGTCACGATTGTCCTGACAGAAGAGGCGCCGGCACGATGACCGACGATCCGCGGCAAATGCCTTTTCCGGGCCCAGCGGCCATTCCCGTCCATGATGATCGCTACATGGCGCGGGGTATTCCATAACCAGCCCGGTCGCGTCGAGGAGGAGTCCTCCTGCGAAGTCAGATCCTGTCTGCCTGACGGGGTGATCCTCACCTTCCCCCTCCTCCGCTGGGCCGGTTGATCAGGCCCGGAGCGGTGCCAGAAGGCGTCAGGCTCTGCATCACAGACCCCGGAAGCGGATATGTGGACAGTTTCCCTTCATTGACATAAAGATTCTCGATATTCATGAAATTGAACAAAGGCTCCGTCGAGACAAGCAGTTCAGGTTTCAGCGTTTTCGGATTCCTGGTCAGGGCGATATCCGAAATAAAGCCCTTGACTCTCGCCAGTTTTCCGATCGTAACCCAGTTGACCCCGGTCCATCTGTAAAAGAATACCTGCCCATACTGGAATCCCTGAAATCTTTCATTCGCCCCCGCCATAGGAACGTTCTTGTAGACGATCACGATCGGATGGGTACCGGGTTTCCCTGAAGAAGGCTCCACACTCAGGATACGCCCCTTCAGATGAACATTTCTTTGTCTGACGGGCAAGAGGGCATGCGGACGTCCGTAGACAAAATGATCGAAGTACCCCCCCAGATAAATGGGGCTTTTGAACCGGAGATCCCCGTTTCCGTCAAAAACTTCCAGGTGGTTGTCAGGAGCGATTTCCAGATAGACGGTTTTACCGTCCAGGAGAATCGGCTGGGTCCCGAACAGAGAAATACCCGGAGGCCAGGTAACCGCGGGACCTTTCTCAAAGTGATCCCTCACCCAGCTATATTGATGGATCGATCCCAGAAACGGTTTGTTGACGCCCCTCTTTTGCCCCAGAAGGGTCGGCCCCTGTCCCGGAAGGTCGACAATCCGGAGATAGAGCTTGGCATGCTTCCAGATCCGGTGGATGGATTTCCCGTCATAGTCGAGGACATAGGAATACGGCGTTCCGGTCACAATGTTCGAGACCGCTATCTGGTAGCGGGCATTGGGTCCTTTATGGGACAGCACCGGACCGGAAGAGATAAAAATGTGACGGTTCTGGCTGACGACCCGGTTTGTTTCCTCAAACTTGACATGAACAGCCTTGTTCCTGAAATCGGAGACATAGACGCGGTGGGTATCGGAGAGGGCCAGCAGGGTCTTTCCGTTTCCGCGGTAATCGCCGGGAGCGATAAATCGGGGGATAAAAGGGACGGTCACCACGGTATCGGGGTTGGAGAGCGGCGGAAGCCCCGGAGTGACAAATCCCGTCCCCGTTCCAGGCTGCAACGCTTCGGAAAAAGGCCTCACCCCTTCAAGCATTCCGGAAACCATGGCCAGCTGCATCCCGTTGTCGGCGTCGACAGCCTTCAGGTCCAATTCGACATTTTTCCCGACAAGCGTGGTATCCGCCACGATCAGGACCTTGACCTTCAGAAGCCTGGCGAGCCGGATGAGGGACTGTGGATCCCGCTTGTTTTTGATCCCGAGCGTGTTCATCGATATTTCGACACGGAAGGGATCGATGGAACGGAATCGGGGAGACCGGTCAAGTGTCCGGGTCAGATGCGCCAGAACCCGGACATCGGTGTAGTTCGAGGCGGGAACAATGGCGACCGGCAGGGGCGCCCCCGACAACCGGACAATATCCCCCAGTACCGGCTTCCCCCTCTTGCTTTTTCTCAGATGAAAAACCCCTTCCGACCCGGTCGATGTCACGGAGGAAATTTCGACGTTTCCAAGCCGGGTTTCCCTGTACCCCAGGAGGAGCCTTGTGTAAGGATCCCGGAACGGAGCCCCCTGGCGAACCACCTCAAGAACGAGACCCGGATAGAGACCGTCCTTCTCCCCTTTGTCCAGGGTCAGCCGATTTCCGTCGATAGCCGTCACCTTCGCGTCGATTTTGGGGAAATAGGTGGAGAGCACCCTCACCAGATCAAGCGTCCTGACCGGAACGCCCGTCCGGACGGATGGCATGGAACGGGACAAGGCGGGGGACAGGACGATCCATAGCAGAAAAAATGCGGACAGGACAGAGGGCAGTACTCTCCGATCCTTCACGACACCCCCTCCACCTGCCCACCGGGGGTCAGCCGGATGCGACGGTACGCGGGTTTTGACGGCAAGCCTGGCATGGTCTGGATGTCACCCGCAATCGCCGTCACAAAACGGGCCCCGGTCGCAAATCGGATTTCCTCCACAGGGAAGGAAAATCCCTGGGGAGCGCCCTTCCTGGCCGGATCGTGAGACAGGGAAGCCCACGTTTTGGCGATACAGACGGGAAAATCCTGCGCCTTGTACCGATCGACATCGGCGAGCGACTTCCGCGCCCGGGCTGAAAAAACGACCTCTCCCGCACCGTACATTTCCCGTGCAACCGTCCGTATCTTGTCCTCCACCGGAAGGTCTGTCGCGTAGAGCGGCTCATAGGAACCGTCCGTCGATCGGGCCATTCGGTGAACCACTTCGGCCAGTTCCATCGCCCCCTCCCCGCCATCCCGGAAATGGGTGCAGACAACCGCGGATTCCGCTCCCGCGGATAACGACAGCTCCTGAATGACCTTCCACTCCTCCGGAGAATCTTCCGGATGTGAATTGATCGCGACCACAACCGGAACGCCAAAACGACGGACATTCTGGATTTGCCTGATCAGATTGGACATGCCTTTCCGGACCGAGGGGACATCACTCCTGTCCAGGATTGCGGGAATGGGACGGCCGGCGACCGTATCCGCCAGACCCCCGTGCATCCGCAGGCTTTTGGCTGTCGCGACCAGAACGGCAACGTTGGGACCCCTCCCCAGCGTCCGGCATTTGATGTCAAAAAACTTCTCTCCTCCAAGATCCGCACCAAATCCGGCTTCGGTCACAACGCAGTCCATGCCGGAAAAGCCGACCCAGTCTCCGATGACCGAGCTGTTACCGTGGGCAATATTGGCAAAAGGAGAGCCATGGACGATCGCCGGGGTTCCTTCGGAAGTCGCCATCAGGTTGGGCCAGAATGCTTCGCGGAGGATCGCCGCCATGGCTCCCTCCACCTCCAGATCCCGCGCCCTGAGAAGTTGTCCCCCCCTCGAAAGTCCAAAACTGATTTCCCCGAGCCGGTGAATCAGGTCCGCGTAGGATGTGGAAAGAGCCAGGATCGCCATGACTTCGGAAGATACCGTTATGTCGAAACGGGTCTCCCGGGGCCCTCCGTTGGGCGCTCCACCGAGACCGATCACGACTCGCCGGAGCGGACGGTCGTTCAGGTCGACAACGCGGGGCCAGGCGACCGTCAGGGGATCGATCTCCAGACGATTGCCATGATAGATTTCATTGTCGATCGCAGACGCGAGCAGATTGTGCGCCGCACCGACCGCATGAACGTCGCCCGTCAGATGAAGATTCAGGACTTCGGATGGCTCGATTGTCGACCTGCCCCCGCCGGCCCCTCCTCCCTTGATTCCGAATACAGGGCCCATCGAAGGCTGGCGGATGCTGACCGCCGTCCGGACTCCCATCCGGTTCAGGTCCATGGACAATCCGATCGACGTCGTCGTCTTCCCCTCTCCCAGGGGGGTCGGGGTCATCCCTGTCACCAGGACATAGAGCGGTTCGTTTTTTTTCCCGAAGGAAGGGGAAGGAAGCTCCCCGAGATATCTGGGATCAATTTTCGCCCGGCCAGGCCCGAAGGGATGGAAATAGCCGGGGGGGATTCCCATGGATTGGGCGATCATATCTAGAGGCATCTGGAATCTTCCTGTCACACCGCCAAACGGGCGGTCACAATGCTTTATCCGAAAAGTCTTTCCCAAAAAAACCCATTTTTTGAGTATGCCCGGATTTCCGGCAAAATCACAAGAGGTGAAGGAGCGCCATCCCCGCCTTCCCCCCCACTCAATGGAATACGATCCACCCACCTGCCACAGCGGACAATATCAGGCAGTACAAACCGAAAGGAAGCAGGGCCTTCCCCGTTTCGTACGACCGGAAATAACGCATCAGCAGAAAAGTCGTCGAAAAAGCCGCCAAAAAAGAAACGAACCCGCCGACCAGTGCCAGATGCATCATGGACAGGCTCCCGTGGCGGATGAGTTTGGGCAGTTCAAGGACACCGGCCCCCACAATAATCGGCGTCGACAGGAGAAAGGAAAAACGGGCGGCCTCCTCGTGCCCGAGACCATTCAGGAGCCCTCCGACCATGGTGATCCCCGATCGGGAAAGACCGGGTATAAGCGCCATCGCCTGAAAAGATCCCACGATGAGGGCCCTGGACATCTTCATCTCCGCCAGATCACCCGATGCGCTCCTTTTACGGAGATATTCCGCCAGGATCAGCACAACCCCGTTGATCCCCAGAAAGAATGCCGCAACCGAAGGGGAAGAAAACAGTAGCCGGATTTTCTTCTCCAGAAGAAACCCCAGGATGGCGGCGGGAACGGTTCCGACCACCAGCAGCCCCATCGTCCGACCGTTTCGCAAGGATTCTTCCCTGTCCTTTCCGGAAGGCAGAATGCCTGACCACACCAGTGACCCCTGGACGAGCGCCCACCAGTCTTTCCAGAAAAACAGGAGCAGGGCGAATGCCGTGCCCAGATGAAGGGCCACCATAAAGGGCAAAAACTGGGGATTCCGTGCGACACCGGACCACCCCGCGAAGAGGGGCAGAAGCACGCCATGGCCGAGGGAACTGACGGGTGCCAGCTCGGTCGTCCCCTGCAGAAGGGAAAAAAGAATCGCCTGTCGAAATGTCATTGTTCTCCTTTCGGATCTTTTCGGGAACCCGAACAGACTCCGGGAGGATCCGGGCATGTTTGACCCTTCCAGGGGAAAGAAGGGACCCTTCCGGCAGAAAGAACCTTGTTCAGGATGCAACCCGGGTAGGTGGGGAAACGGCAGGCGAAACCGTCCGGTGTCTGCTGTAAGTCCACAATGACAGGAGGATCCCCGCTTCGTACAGGATGACCAGGGGAACAAACATGATCATCATGTTCAGGAAATCCTGGGTCGGTGACAACACCGACGCGGCGATAGCGTTACCGACAAGGGCCCATCGCCGGCCCTTGCGGAATTTATCCGGGGTGATCCAGCCACGTGCGCTGGACAAAGCCATCAGAAGGGGGAGCTCGAAGATCAGACCGAACACGAACAGGAAACGCAGTTCGAACGCGACGGTCCGGTCAACACCCATAAAAGCCTTCAGCCCCTCACGCTCCCCGAACCCCACCAGAAAATGCAAGGCCGCCGGCAGGGCGATGAAGTTGGAAAAAGACACGCCACCCATAAAAAAAAGCGTTCCTCCGAGAACCCAGACCATGAAATTGCGTTTCTCCCGCCGGAAAAGGCCGGGGGAAACAAACGCCCAGATCTCATACAGGACAAACGGATAAGCCAGAACGGTTCCCATAAACAGGGAGATTTTCAGGGTCACCCAGAACGCTTCCGTCGGGGCGGTAAAAACAAGGGGAACCCCCGCCTTCCTTCCCAGATAGGCGAGCGCCTTGTCCGCAAACGGAAAGGAGGCCCCCATGAGGACAAAGACCCAGAGCAGGGAGCGCAGGACTCTCTTGCGGAGCTCCACGATATGTCCCCAAAACGGAGAGGATTTGAATTCATCCGCCATGTCTTTTTTCATCCGGACTGTCCAGGGGGGACTCCCCTCCCTTCTGCCAGGACTGGGGAAGGGGCCCCCAGGCATCCGGCGCGGGGGTGCCGGGTGCGGGGCGTTTCTCCTCGGCCATCAGATCCCCCGACAGGGAGCGGAATTCACGGATAACCGGAGCGGCCTGCTCCCGGACGGTCCGGAGGGTTTTTCCCACCACACGACCGATTTTCGGCCATTCTTCGGGTTTGACGACAAGAGCCAGAATCACACCGATAAACAGCAGATCCGGCCATCCGATTCCGAACACAATCAGGCCTCTTCCGGTTCTTTGCCGCCAACCTGCGTCAGCCAGTCCTTGATCTGGAGCTTCTGATGCTTGATATCCTTCATTTCCTCTTCTTCATGGGGGGTCAGGGTGGCTCTACGGGACAAATCCTGCAAACGTTTTTCAAGGTTCTGATGCTGGAATCTCATCTTTTCCACATGGTAGGCGTCAGGAACGTGCGGAAATTGCGAAGCATCATTGGACAGGCTATTTTTTGACATGCATTCCTCCTTCCAGATTGTTCGCTTGAAGGATCAATCAGGCCGCCGATGGATCCCGGCACAAAAAACCATCCGCCACACTTTCATTCGAAATCGGTCACTCCCGGAGGCTTCAGGAAGCCACCGATTCCCGCTCACCCGGACACAGGGCCCCCTCCATCGAAGGACGGGGAAGGACCGTGGAAGGAACGGCATTTTCCGGGAACAGACGGCATCCCATGAGGACGGCGTCCTCCCGGGGACAGGTGTAATACCCCTTGCGTTCCCCGGTCTCCACAAAACCCATTTTCCTGTACAGGGATCTCGCCAGAAGGTTGGAACGGCGGACTTCCAGGTAGAGGTCGCCAACGCCCCTCTCCCTGGCGTATCGCATGAACCGGTGCAGCAGGAGAGTCCCCAGACCCTTTTTCCGGAATACGGGATCGAGGAATATCTGATGGATCTCCGCCTCGGACTCCACAATCCAGGCTCCCATGAACCCGACCAGACCGGGACCTTTTGGGCGGACGAGACCATAGTATTCGGCGACGTCCACCCACTTCAATTCAGACAGAAGCGCCTCTCCCAGGAAGAAATCGGATCGGTCAGCCGCTGACTGCCGTTCAAAAAAATGGCGCAAGACTTCCGGCCAGGGATCAATATCGAGGCGCACGATTCGGAATTCCAGCGGATTGATGTCCGTTTCAGACAGGAGCTCTGCCATATACCAATCCTACTTCATCACGCAAAAGATTGCGATGTTCCCACCCCAACATCCCCTGGACCCCCGCCCGGGGGGGAGCGTCCTCCCCTTCCAGCCAGATCCAGCCCGAATGCTCCTTTCTCCAGGGCTCCAGAAGAGACCGGCCGGGGCCAATGACACGCAACGGGATCGACGGAAGCCTGGCAATAAAGTCCGCGGGGTTTTCGGGAACCGGATGCATCGAAGTCCGTCCATTGTCTGTGTCTCCGAAAATGACGCCGCTCACCTGCCCCTGGCGGGCGTTCAGAACGGCGAGGACCGGCGTCTCCTGGCTTCCCGGAAACTGGCGGAACAACACTTCAAATGGGCTGACCGTCACCAGCTCCGCACCCAATGTTTCGGACAAACCCCGGCAAAACATGAACCCCACTCTCAATGACGTATAGGACCCGGGTCCCCGGGAACAGGAAATCAGGCCGATCGACGTCGGCGCCTCTTCCCGGGCTTCCAGCAACACGTCCATCGACGGAACCAGCATTTCCGATGCTCCCCCCGAAAGACGGATCTGGACTTCTCCCAGGAGGTTGCCGTCTTCCAGAAGGGCCATGCCCATTTGATCCGTCGATGTCTCGACCGACAGGTGGATCATGGTTTGCCCCCTCCCAGCTTCCCGAGGAGGGACAAGGCCTGCCCCACCTCCCGGACCGGATGGGTAACGAGACCCGGAATCACCGGGTTTTTCTTGCCTCCGTCGGGGATCACAGCATGGACAAAACCGTGCCTTCTGGCTTCGACCAGGCGGCTTTCGGTCTCCTGGACACGGCGGACTTCACCCCCCAGACCCACCTCTCCAAAAACAACCACCTCGGGGGAGAGGCTGATATCGCGGAGGCTGCCGGCCAGGGACATCGCAAGCCCCAGGTCGGATGCCGTCTCTTCCAGTGTGACCCCGCCCACGACGTTCACATAGATATCCCGGCTGGAAAGCGAAAGGCCGCAACGTCGTTCGAGGACCGCGGCGAGGATGGAGAGACGCGAGGCCCCGATGCCCTGCGCCACCCTGCGCGGGTTGGGGAAGGTCGTCGGAGAAACCAGCGTCTGCAATTCCACGAGAAGAGGGCGTGTCCCCTCCAGCGAGCTGACGATGACCGAACCCGAAAGACGGTCCTTTCGACCTTCCAGAAAGAAGGAGGAAGCGTTTTCCACCTCCCGGAGTCCTTCCGACGACATTTCGAAGATCCCGAGTTCTCGCGTGGGCCCGAACCGGTTCTTCACCGTTCGCAAAAGGCGCACGGGATGTGACCGATCCCCTTCGAGATAAAGCACGGTGTCAACCAGATGCTCCAGCACGCGCGGTCCGGCGATCACGCCTTCCTTGGTCACGTGGCCGATCACGAGAACAGTCACGGCCGACTTCTTTGCCAGTTCCAGCAACACCGACGCAGACTCCCGCAACAAACCCACGGAACCCGATGCCGGCCCCCCGGGACCCATCGAAACGGTCTGGATAGAATCGACCACCAGGAGTTCGGGGGACAACCGCTCGACCTCGCCGACAATCTTTTCCAGATCCGTCTCCGGCAGGATGTACAGATCCCCGCCTTTTCGTCCCAGACGGTCGTAACGCATCCGTATCTGTTCCGGAGATTCTTCTCCCGCGGCGTAGAGAACCTTCCGTCCATTGGCCATGTGGGCGACCGCCTGCAGGACCAGGGTCGATTTCCCCACACCCGGATCCCCGCCCAGCAGGACAAAGGACCCCCGGACAAATCCCCCTCCCAGGACACGGTCGAATTCACGAAATCCGCTGGTGGAGCGTTCGACTTCGGCTTTTCCCACATCCTCCATCCGGAGGGAACGGACCGGACCACCGCCTCCTCCTTCGAGAAAGCTCTCCAGACGCGAAGCGGGCGACTCGACAGGGATCAGGCCTTCCGGCGCGTCTTGGCAGGACGGACAAAAACCCATCCATTTGGAAGACCGGTACCCGCATGCGGGACATTCGTAGGACATGGTCCCGGATTTCTTTTTCATCGGAACGCATTCCCCGCCGGTCCAACGTTCATCACTTCGCCTCCCGAACGCATATCCCTCCCCCGGATACCGGCCTCATGGATGCCCGGGCGACCGGCTGGATACGGAACCGGTTCCTGTGATACTCTCCTCGGCATGATGGCTTTGAACACCGGTCGATACCGTTTGATTTCCCTGTTGCTCAGCATGGCCTGCGCGATTTCCCTTCTTTTTATCATGAACGGAAAAGCGGGAGCCGTCGACTTCGGGGACCCCAACAGTTTTCCGTCCGGAGGGGGGGAAGACGCCGCTCCGGAGTTTTCGACGGGGAACGACAATACGCTTTCTGAAACCGTCAACCCTCTCGCCCGCCCCAACCAGTTTCTGTTCAACGCAGATATCGGATTCATTCCGACAATCGGTCCCAACGTCTCCGGCTCGACGGGAAATTCCGAGCCGGGAACCGGATTCCTCGTCGGTCTGGAAGCCGGGTATACGATCATTCCCAACCTCGTCCTGACCGTCGGGATGTCTGTCCACGCCTTCGGAAACCTGACCAATCTCCCGCTTTTTTTCGGTGCACAGTACTACTTCGACAACGGAGGCGGCATCCCCGTCACCACAAGCGGCGGGACATTGACGCTCATCCCCTATCTCGAACTGGGATTCGGGCCGGCCTTCAACATATCCTCTGACAGCAACAACGTTGGCGTCGGGGCCCTGGCATTCGCTTTCCGCATCGGACCCGGCGTCCTCGTGCCTTTCGGAAAAAACAAGAAGCAGGGGATTTTCTTCGAAGTCGACTATGAAACCCAGTCCGGCCCCTTCAACGGAGACGGCATCACCTCTTCGGCCTTCTCCCTGATTCCGGTCAAGATCGGTTACACCACCATCTTCTGAGAACCCGGACCTTATATCCCCGATTCGCTATCCTTCCAGCCCGCAACAGCCTCCCTGACGAGACGGGAAAGCGCTTTCACATCCCCGACCACCGGAAGAGGGCACTCGGCGTCCCTGTCAAGGTAGGGAGCGGACCTGAGAAGCCCATCCAGCGTCTTCCAGAAGGGATTCCAGAAGGGCCTTTCGGGAGATTCCGCGCAAAATGCGGGAATCCTGGCCCAGGTTTCCGTCTGCCGGAGGGCCAGAAGCTCGAAGAGCTCATCGAGCGTCCCGTATCCTCCCGGAAACAGGACAACAGCCCGGGCGGGCCATAGAAAAAAACGCTTGCGCATGGAAAGATGAAGAAACCGGAGCTCTCCTGATTCTTCCTTTCCATCGACACTCCCCTCCCGCTGCCATGACAGGGGAACGCCCATCGGTCCGGCACCCGCAAGCGCCTGCCCCATCAATCCTTCCCTTCCGCCCGCCAGAAGACGAATGCCGGACAGTGCCATTTCCGCCCCGAACGACCGGGCCATCCTGCAGGCGGGGTCATTCTCCGGCAACCGGGAGGAGCCGAATACGGAAACGGTCGGAACGGACTTGCCTTCCCGGAAAAAAGCCAGCGCCCTTTTGCCGTCCTCGACCGTTTCCCCCAGCATTCGGGCGGCTGCGGACAGACCCCCCTCCATCAACCCCCTCCGACCCGCATGTTTTCGACCAGAAGGGACGGTGACGAGATGGAAGACCGGAGACGGATATCGCTTCCGACCTCCACAACCGACTGGAACATTTCGTCCAGGTTCCCGGCGATTGTCATTTCAGCCACGGGAAACTGGATCTCGCCATTCTCGACCCAGAAACCGAACGCGCCCCGCGAGTAGTCCCCGGTGACCTGGTTGACACCGAAACCGATCAGTTCGGTGACATAAAGACCGCGCTTCATGTCGTGGATCAGGTCATCCTTCGTCCGGGTTCCGGGCTCGACGAGAACGTTCGAGATTCCCACGTGCGGAACGTCGCCCAGGGACCGGGAGGCATTTCCGGTTGTGGAGCGCCCCATCTTTTTTCCCGAATAGGAATCGAACAGATACGTCCGGAGAATCCCGTGATCGACCAGGATCTTGGGCTTCGACAGCACGCCTTCCCCGTCAAACGGACGGGTGCCGAAGCCGCCCTTCAGCAGGGGATCCTCACGAATTGTCAATCCGGAAGAGGCGACGCGGGTGTTTTCCCTGTCTTTCAGATAGGTCGCGTTCCGGTAAAGGGCGTATCCCGAAAGCCCGCCGACCAGATGAGAGATCAGGGATCGGGCCACTTCGGCGTCGAACAGGACCGGGCAGGTCGTGGTCTGGGGACGTCGCGGATGGAGCCGAGAAAGCGCCCGGCGGCCGGCATGGCGTCCTACGTCTCCCGGATGGGCGAGATTCCTGAAATAATGCGATTGTTCATACCAGTAATCCCTCTCCATCGAGTCATCCTCCCGGGCGATCACGGAACAGGAAATCCCGTAGAGGGTACGGGCATAGCTTCCTGAAAACCCTTCGGTATTCACCATGGCGACATGGGTTACGGTGCTCTGGAACTCGGCCCCTTCCGAATTCACAATCCGGGGATCCTCTCCGAATGCCGCCTTTTCAGCTTCGATGGCCAGCCGTATCCGTTCTTCCTGGGGAATGTCCCGGGGAGGATCCTCGTGGATTTCCAGGGCATGAATGTCCGGCAACGATCCCGGACCCGGATTCGACAAACCGGCAAAGGGATCCGGCTGGGTTTCCCCCGCCATCTCCACCGCCTCCCGGGCCAGGTTTTCCAGGGCCCCCCGATCCAGATCCGATGTGGAAACGACAGCCTGGGAGTGCCCCCGGAAGACCCTGAGGCCGATGCCACGGCTGCGGGTCCGGTGGATTTTTTCCACCTCTCCCTTCCTGACTCCGACGACACTGTCGTCGGAGGAGACCAGGAGCGCGTCCGCTGCCGTCGCCCCATTTGCCCGGGCACGCCCGATGACGAATGAAAGCAGATCAAGCGTCTCCGAATCCTTCATGCCGTCCCTCCCACCGTCAAATTCTCCACACGGATCGTCGGAAGCCCCACGCCGACGGGAACCGACTGTCCGTCCTTTCCGCAAGTGCCGACACCCGGATCGAGATGGAGATCCGACCCGACCATGCTGACACGGGTCAGGACATCCGGGCCGTTACCGATCAGGGTCGCGCCCCGGACGGGGTACTGGATCCGGCCGTTCTCCACCCAATAGGCTTCGGAAGTCGAGAAAACGAACTTTCCCGACGTGATGTCCACCTGGCCCCCGCCGAAATTGACCGCGTACACCCCCTTGTCGAGAGACCGGACGATTTCCTCCGGGTCGGTTTCCCCCGGCAACATGATCGTGTTGGTCATACGAGGCATGGGCGGATGCGCGTAGGATTCCCGGCGTCCGTTTCCCGTGGGAGCCGCCCCCATCAGACGCGCATTGAGGCGATCCTGGAGATAGCCTTTCAGAACCCCGTTTTCGATCAGGACCGTCCGCTGGGTCGGTGTCCCCTCGTCATCCACGTTCAGGGATCCCCGTCGATGGGGAAGCGTCCCGTCATCGACGATGGTGCAGAGGGAAGACGCGACGTGCTCGCCGATCCGGCCGGAAAACGCGCTCGTCCCTTTCCGGTTGAAATCCCCTTCCAGTCCATGACCGATGGCTTCATGCAGGAGGATGCCCGGCCACCCGGGACCGAGGACGACCGGCATGGACCCTGTCGGACAGGGACGGGCCCCCAGATTCACGATCGCTTGCCTGGCCGCTTCCCTCGCCGCATGACGCAGGGGCTCTCCCATCACTTCGGAAAAAGGAATCCGTCCCCCATACCCGAAGGAACCCGTCTGCCTCTGTCCGTTCTCTTCCGCGATGACAGTGACGTTGACCCTGACAAGCGGAAGCCTGTCCGCGGACACCAGGCCATCGCGGCGAACCACCATGACGGACTTCATCTCCGTCGACACGCTGGCCATCACCTGGACCACGCGCGGATCCTGTGATCGGGCCGCGCTGTCGGCCTCCAGCAACAGCTCCTTTTTCAGCGACAGGGGAACATCCAGATCCGTGTCGGAGACCGGGTAAAGCGATGCGGAATCCCTTCGCGCCGGGGTGATCCGGAGGGCCGAAACCCCCTCCGTCCCCAAGGAGATGGAGCGGGCTGTCCGGATGATTTCATGCAGGGTTTCGGGGCGGATCTCCTCCGTAATGGCATATCCTGTTTTCTCCCCCGACAGGATCCGGGCCCCGACGCCCTGCGATACATGGCGCCCCCCCTTCTTGACCATCCCCTCTTCCATGCTCAGGCTTTGAGCCGTCGTGTATTCGAAATAAAGGTCCGCGTCATCGATATGGCGGCCCATGGCGGATCCCAAAATATCCGCCAGGACGCCTTCATGGGCGCCAAACCTGTTTTCAAAAAACTTCATGACCTCCGAAGAGGAACTTTCCTGTTCCCTACCCATATCCTTATGCCTCCCGATCACACATCCGTCTGTATCATATTCTGTGTTGGCCCGCCCTCCGGGGTCTGATCTTCCGCCAAAAAGCATGATAGAATGGCGGACGCGTCACCAAACCGTTTTCCCGACACCCCCGTCCGGGCCTTTCCGACAGGAGCACCCTCTTGACGATCTCTGAAATGATGGACGATGCCGTCCGAAACGGCATCTTTCCCGGAGGCGTCGTCCTCTGGGGAACACCACAACACATCCGGGAAGAGGTGGCGGCGGGAATGACCCGCACCGACGATCCGGGAGCCCCTCCCGTCACCTCCGGGACGCTGTTCGACCTCGCCAGCCTGACGAAACCCCTCGCGACGGCATCGATCGCGCTTTTGCTCGCAAACGGGGGAGACCTTGATCTCGAGGCCCCCCTGGGGGAGTATCTTCCCCCCGCCCGCAAAACAAGACTGGAAAACGTGCCTTTCCACCGCCTATTGTCCCATTCGAGCGGCCTTGCGGGGTGGGCGCCCCTCTACCGGGATTGTCCCGCCGCTCCCGGTTCGCGGGAGTTTCTCCTGGAGGCCATCCTCGCCCACCCCCTCGCATATCCCCCCGGAACCCGCTCGGAATACAGCGATTTCGGGTATATCCTGGCAGGATGGATCCTCGAGTCCCTCGGAAAGGACCGGCTGGACAGGCTGTTCGACAAATGCATCCGATATCCCCTGGATGTGCGGGACGCGGGGTTCAATCCGACCGCGCCGGACTCTCCGCTCTCCGGTCGGGTCTTTGCCGCGACCGAACCGCCCGAAGAAGGTGAACCTCCGCTCTCGGGCGTCGTCCATGACGAACACGCCCGGCTGCTGGGAGGAATCGCCGGACACGCCGGCCTCTTCGCCACCGCCCGGGCCGTCTGGGAGCTCGCCCGCCCGTGGGCCGGAGAAGGGGATTTATTTCCGGGAGGGTGGCTGGACCGTTTCAGGACAAGACAGGAAGGAACCCCCTGGACGCTCGGATGGGACACCCCCACCCCCGGTTCCTCTTCGGGACGATTGTTCTCACCCTATTCGATCGGACATCTGGGTTATACGGGCACATCCCTGTGGATGGATCTTGATCGCCGGATCATCATAATCCTTTTGACCCACCGGGTGCATCCCACCCGCACGAACAACCGGATCCGGGAATTCCGGCCCCTCATTCACAACCGGATCATGGAAGAGGCTATTTCCCGGTTTTCCTGACGTTCCGCCCCACCAAAGACCCGGGCCCCCTCCTGAAAGAGCGGGTCCGCCTCATCATGCCGCGGGAAGCGCCACATTCCCGTGAAAACCCGGAGCCCTTCGGTGATCCAGTTTACACGTCCCAGCACAGGCCTGGCCGTCAGCGAGCGGCCGGGACGGGTGCCCATATCCAGAATCCGGATTCCTCCGGCCAGAACGAGGGCAATCTCCAGGGAAAGCCGCCCCGACAAACGGGAAGGCAATTCACGGCCGGAGCCAAAAAGACCCATCGTATATGAACGCAGCCGCCTTTTCAGTTCCTCATGCCGTCCGTCGTTCGGCGCATACAGGGTCGTTTCATCGAGACCGGCCGCCGCGAGTTCCGAAAGAGGGACATAAATCCGGCCCTTATCACGGTCGACGCCGATATCCTGCCAGAAGTTTGCCAGTTGCAACGCCGTGCAAATCCCGTCCGACATCCTGAGCCGCTCTTCGTCCCGGTATCCGTGGATCCACAGGAGAAGGCGGCCGACAGGGTTGGCCGACAGACGGGAATAGGTGATCAGATCGTTAAAGGTCGGATGGCGAACGATGGTCCGGTCACGTTCGAACGCCATGATCAGGTTGTCGAGCCATTGCACGGGGATATCAAAGCGGACGATCACGTCGTGCAGTGCGCGGAAAACAAAATGGTCGACGGGCGCATCCCGGCTCCGGTAAAGCAGTTCCCTCCACCCGGCAAGAAGCTCCAGCGAACGGACGGTGTCCGGTTCTTCATCTCCGAAGTCATCGGCACAACGGGCAAAGGCATAAATGACGGAGATCGCCGGACGGGTTTTTGCGGGAAGAAGAACAGATGCGACCGGAAAGTTCTCGTAATGCGACCGGGTCAGTTCCATGCACCGGCGGTAGGATTCCTCCAGAGTGATCAACGAACCCCCTCTCCTCTTGCTCTTGGACCGGATGTCCGTTCCTCGATCGTCCGCCTTTCCAGACGGATCTCCACCTCTGACGCCGCACGGAATCCGGATCGGACCGCCGCCTCCATCGTGGCGGGCAATCCCGTATCCCCCATGTCACCCGCAACCCAGAGGTTGGAAAGGAACGACTGGGGCTGGGGACGCCAGACTCCCTGGCCGGGAGGAAAAACCGGGGTCGCGTAACGCTCCCGGATCACCCGCGCAAAAGACAGTTTCTTTTTGGAGCCTCCGGGCGCGAGACGCTGTACCGTCGAAACCGCCATCTCCATCAGGGTGTCATCCCCTTCTTCCAGGAGCTCTTCCGCACCCGAAGAGACGCACGACAGCATCCTGGCGGGATAAAATTCGCTGTTTGGACTGGAATAGCTGAAATCGACCAGCGTCCTCTCCCGTGGAACGGCCGGAAGGGCCCGGCCCATCATCAGGTCCCTGTTGAAGACCCAGTGCATCGGGCTTTCCGAGAATCCGGTGATCATCGGAGCGGCTACGGGGTCGCGAAACCAGAGGTGGACGGAAACAATGGGGGAAGGACGGGACAGGCGCTCGACATTCTGGATCAGGGGATCATTGATCCGTTCCATCGGAAAAAGATCTTCGAAAGACCAGGGGGGAACGGCCATGATGACATGGTCTTCCGGACCCATGGCCACCGCCTCTTTTCCGGCCAGCATCCCGGATATGCGGTTTCGTTCGATCTTCAACCGGGAAACCGGCGTCTGGCACCGGATATCGACGCCCCGCTTGGACAGCAGACGGACGGCGGGCTCCGCGATCAGGGAGGCGAGCGGAACCGTATTGTACCCCAGTGTTTTCGGACCCGAAGCGGAAAAAAGGGACTCCTTCAGGACCGTCACCAGAAGGGCCGCGCTGACCCGGTCCGACGGCAGGTTGGTCGCCGAAACGATCAGGAGCTCCCAGAACTTGTCGATGGCTTCGGACGTCTGCCCGTTATTCCGGAGGAATGTCCGGGCGTCCAGATGGTCGACGGACGATTCCCGGTCGGGCAAAGCGCGGCCGATCCGCAACATGGAGAGGCGCGACAGGAGGGAAAGACCCGGAAACTTCATGATGCCCGAAAGAAGACCCATCTGTCCGTTGTGGAGGGGCAACTCCAGGAAGGAAAGCTTCCCTTTCCGGTCCATCAGGTATAGCGAAAGGGGATCGAGGAAAGAGAGCTGATCTTCAGTACCCAGAGTGCGAAGAAGGGCCCGGGTCGACACATAACCGTCCATGAACAGGTGCTGGCCGGTATCATGGGTCAATCCGTCATGGGACTCGCGGTAGGAGGAGGTCCGTCCACCCAGTCGGGGGCGGGCTTCCAGAAGAACCACCTTGCGGGGGCGGCCACCTCCGCGGGAAAGGAACTCCGCACAGGCGATTCCGGACAAGCCTCCTCCGACAACATACAGGACCGGACGGTCGTCAGCCATCTCCGGGCTTCCCGGAAGAAGGGCGACCGGAGGTCCGGTCCAGGCGAGAGGCCATCCAGAAACGCATCAGAAGCCATCCCTTCCGGACCGGGCCCAGACGGATCCGACGACGGTAAACATCAAACCCCGCCTCCCGGATTTTTCTATGGATATCCCGGTAGAACGTCTCCATGACCCGTGCCGCCTGCATGATCCTCCATTTTTCCGGATCCGACAACATCTCCCGGGCCTTCCGGTAATCGGATTCGGACCGTTCCCAGACTTCGTCCAGAAGACGAATGAATCCCGGATGGAGGTTTCCTTCCAGGACGTCCTTCTCTGCCACGCCATGATGGCGCATCCTGTCAGCGGGGAGGTAGATCCGGTTTCTTTGGGCGTCGTTCTTCAGGTCTCTCAGGATGTTGGTCAGCTGGAAGGCCTCCCCCAGACGGTCGGCGTACGCTCCGAGGCTGTCGATCTTCCCTCCGAAGATCGGTATGCAGACGCGTCCCACGGCGCCCGCGGCGAGATAGCAATACCGCTCGAGAGCCTCCGTGTCCGCAATCCTCACCGGATGGAGATCCGCCTCCATTCCGGAAATGATCTCCCGGAAAAGGGACAGGGGTATGGCCCGCCGCTGGACCAGACTCCGCAGATCCTTCCCCAGCGGATGCGGAAAAGCGGAGGGGAGGGAGTCGCCGGAAAAGTAGTCCTGCCACAGTCCAAGGCGGCTCCTGGCCAGATCCTTGTCGGCTGTCTCATCGACGATGTCATCGACCACCCGGCAGAAGAGGTAGAATGTCTCGAGATCTTTCCGGGCTTCAGAATCAAGGAAGCGAAAAGCCAGGGAAAAATTGCTTTCCCGGATTCCTTCGCGGGCCTTGCTGAATCCGGCAAGATCCAGGACCTGACTGTCGGGATAATGGATTTTCCGGATTTCTCGCTCTTTTTCGGGAAGTTCAATCCTGACATCCATGACAGCAAATGCTAGCATGACCTTTCCTTTTCTGACAAATCCAAAACGCTCCGTATTTTTTGTCGCGCGTCCGCCCATGCCCCCCGGGGGACACCGGGCATACCGGCAAAAAGACGCCTGTAGAGGGAAAGGACGGGATCTGGTAAGATGAAAAAGTCCTGCCCCACGATAAGGAGTGACGATGCAAGTTGCCCACAAAAACTGGCCGCATGTCGAACAATACCTCCGGCACAAGTCTGCGCTGATCATTCCGATCGGAAGCACGGAGCAGCATGGACCCAACGGCCTGATCGGGACAGATCATCTCGTCGCCGAATCCCTGGCCCGCAAGGTCGGGGAAGAGAACGGAATTCTGGTCGCTCCCACGCTGGCCTATGGGATGTCGCACCACCACCTGGCCTTTCCGGGTTCGGCCTCCCTCTCGCCCGACACGCTCATCCGGGTCATCCGGGACGTCGTGACCAGCTTTGCCCGGAACGGATTTTCCCGATTCTTCTTCATCAACGGCCACGGAGGGAATGTCAGCTCGATCCAGGCGGCTTTTTCGGACATCCTCCTGGATCACCCCAAAATTCGCCTCCAGCTGGCCTCCTGGTGGCTGCTGCCCGAAGTCACGGAGCAGGAAAAGATCTTCTTCGGCCAGGAAAACGGGCATCACGCCACCTGCGGGGAAGTTTCCGTCACGTGGCACCTGTATCCCGAAGACGAAACCCCGATCAAGCCCGGCGTCGCTCCGGATCCGGAAACGGAATGGCCGGTGGGTCCGGATCGCTACAGGGTCCTCTTTCCCGACGGGCGGATGGGATCAAACCCGTCCCTGTCTACCGGAGAAAAAGGACGCGTCCTGTTCGAAATCGCCCAAAAAGCCCTGACGGATCGTCTTCTGAAATTCCTGGCACGGGACGGATCATCCTGATGGCGAAAGAGGCGCGCCCATGATCATCGTTGTCGCCAACCAGAAGGGGGGATGCGGGAAGACGACCACGGCGGTCAACCTGGCCGGAGCCCTCGCGTCCCGGGGAAAAGACGTGATTCTGGTCGACTCGGACCCCCAGGGCTCCGCCATGAAGTGGCGTTCCCTGGCGAACGGATCCTTTCCCGTCCCAGTCGTTTCTATCCCGAAGCCCGTCCTGGACCAGGATCTCCCGCAACTGGACCGCAAATACGCCTATGTTGTGGCAGACACGCCTCCCGGAATGGAAGAGATCACCCGAAGCGCGCTGGTCTGCGCGCACCTGGCGATCATCCCCATGCAACCCAGCCCCCTTGACCTCTGGTCGGGAACGGACATCGTGGCCCTGATCCGCCGGGCGGAAATGATCAACCCCCATCTCAAGACGTGGCTCCTGCTGAACCGGAAAATCCAGGGAACGCGCCTGGGTAAGGAGTCTCTCGAAGCCTTGAAGGAATTCCCCTACCCCATCCTCAAGACGGAAGTCCACCAGAAAATCATTCTGGCGGAAGCGATCATGCATGGGCAAACGATCTCCCAGGTGGCGCCGGACAGTCCGTCCGCGAGGGAGTTCCATGCCCTGTCCGTCGAGATCGTTCCGGAGACCTGAGATGAAACCGCGGCCGACCCTCAAGGAAGTTATCCGGACATCCGAGGTGGAATCGTTCATCCGGGAAGGGAAAACCCCTCCACCTGCATCGCCCGATCCGGACCACATCCGCGTCACGCTCGATCTTCCCAAAGAACTTCACGATGCGCTCCAGGTTGTGCTGGAATCCCGTTCCCTGACACTGGATCAGGCTCTCCGCGAGATGCTGGTCGAATACATCATGAAGGACTGGGACTGGAAGGAGGACTCCCCGTCGCCCCCCGGCTGAAACCCCGACGACCCCTGAAAAGGGGAGACCGCCTCACCCTGATATCAACCAGTCTTTGGGGAGACCCTGACAGCTATCCGGACGCGCTCTCCCTCCTGAGAGAAAAGGGCCTGGAAGTCGTCAACGGCGATCCGGCCCCTCCCCGGAGTGGACCGTTCTCCGCGGACGACCGGTCCCGTTCCGAAGCTTTTTTCCGGGCCCTTTCGGACGGATCTTCGGACGCCGTCCTTTCGACCCGCGGCGGATACGGAGCCATCCGCCTGCTTCCCCACCTTGACCTGTGCCCCTGGAACAGCCGTCCCCTTCCCCTCTGGACAGGATTCTCGGACGCAACGAACCTGCACGTCTATCTGTGGAACCGGCTGAACGCGGTGACATTTCATGGGCCCCACCTGCGCGGGCTGGGAAGTTCGCCGGAAAGTTTCCGCTGGTTCTGGGAGATGGTTTCGGGGGAAAAAACAGCGGGATCAGCTCTCCCGCTGGGAATGGCGGAGGTCATCCGTCCCGGCTCGGTCCAGGGGAGGCTGTTCGGAGGAAATCTGGAAACGCTGGCTCACATGGCAGGCACCCGGTGGTTTCCGGATCTGAAGGGCGCCATTCTTCTGCTGGAGGATGTCGACGAACCTCTCTACGCGATCGACCGGGCCTTCTCCCAGCTGGCTCACATGGGTGTGTTTTCCGCGATTGCCGGATTGATCCTGGGCCCTTTTTCAGGCCGGTCTCCCCGTGAAGACGATCCGGCGAACAATGTGGTTGAGCTTCTTGAAACCCACTGTCCACGGGATATACCGATTCTCAGCTCATCCTTGCCGGGCCATGACCTGCCCATGGCAACCTGGCCCATGAACGTGGATGTCCGCATGATTGCCTCCGCTTCGCGAGAGGCATCCCTTGTCCTCGCGGAATCGCCTTTTCAGGAAACCTGAACTGCCTTCAGGGTACCTCTTCACCCCGCGTACCGGCCGTCCCGACCCCGGCTCCCATCAGGGAAATAATCCGTCCTCCCGGCAGAAAAAGCGTGTGTCGTGTGTCGAGGGGGTGAACCATCAGGCTTCGCGGCTGCATGTTCACGAGATCGATCGATCCGACCAGGTTGCCGATCGCGAGCATACCGTGGCGGTAGGCGATCTGGACCGGATCAAGACCCACCTCCCTGGCATCGTTCGGGACCGTCCCCACCACGGGAGAACGGGCCGAGTTGCCGGCGACGAGCACAATACGTCCGGGAAGAAGGGTGATGGCTCTCCGGCTGGAAGTCTTCGAAGGAAACGGCAGGAAGACGGGTTTTCGGCTGACATTCATGGCCAGAACCCGACCCGCTCCCATCGAATGATCCACGTCCGCCAGGAAGAGAATCCCTTTCCGGCTGATCGCAAGACTTTTGGGACGGATGCTGACCCAGGCAGCCGGTTCCGGTTGATGTCCGACCACATCGTTGCCGTTTCCCGAAATCGCCACGATCTCTCCCGGATCCAGGGCGTGCATCTGGTTGGGGTCCCGTGCGTCCGCCGCCACCTGGAGATGGTCCCGGGAGATGTTGATTTCGTCGATGGTCCCTCCCGAGTCTGCCACAAACAGATGGTGGTGGTGAACGGCGATCGAGGTGGGGCTCAGGTTGACATCCAGGGCGGAGCGGGGTATTCCATCGACCTCCGCCTTTTCCTCTCCCATCCCGGCGACGGCGACGACCATCCCTGTCGGAACCTTGAGCCAGCGGGCCTCGCCATTATGGGAAACCGGAATTTCCACAGGAGACGGTGACTCGTTCAGGAAGTAGATGCGACCCAGTTCGCCGGCAATATAGATCCGGCCATGGTCTTCCGCGATGGCGACAGGACTGAAATGACAGGAAAACGCGTCGACCGGAGAATCCCCGGGCAATTTGTCCCCCCCACCGGCAATCACGGACAGCATCCCCGGTTTCAGCGTCAAAGGGGCGGCCAGCCCCAGCTTTCCACTCGGCAGTCCCGACCGCTGGATCATCCGCGTGACATGGCCACGGAGGGCTCCCGTGTTTCCCAACGGCGGGATTTCGTAAATCTTCTGGTCTGTCAGGGACAGGTTGACGGCATCGACGGTCCCGTTACCATCCGCCACGAAAACAAGACCGTTAGATGAAGCCATGCCCAGAGCATTCAGCCCCACACTGATGGCGGGTGCCGGAACAATATTGGGAAGGGGAGCCGTATGGCTGTTCCCCGCGACAACAACCGCCTGACCGGGTTGTACCGGAATCGATCCACCGTTCCGGGCATCCGGGAGTGTCACCGGTTGTCCGGTCACATTCAGGACGATGATATTGTGCCGGGCGTCAGAGACAAGAATCGTGTTTTGCAGAAACCCGATGGACACGGTCTCGATATCCAGCTGGTTGCCATACTGGGGGGTGGTGCTGGGGTAAAAACGATGGGCCCGCGAATCCGCCAATACCTCTGTGGGAACGGGCCCTGCCAGAGCGGTCAAGAACACTGCCTGGCACAACATCAGAAGGGAAATCCCTTTTCCCCACCCCCATATCCCGATTTTTTCTTCCTGATTCAATCCTTCCCCTTTTCTCATTAGGTGTTTCCCCGATTCCCCGGGACGTGACATTTCACAGTTCTCCGCCATCTGGATTACAATGGCAGCAACACTTCTTGAATCCGGACACCTATCAGCACCGACAGGAGTCAGCCCATGGACCACTCCGTTTCCCGATCTTTCAGGATCTTCTTTCTGGCCACAGGTCTTGTCGTCATCTCCGGCATCCTGATCATCGCTTTCCGGGTTTCGGGCCCCCAGTCAAAACTCAAGGGGGATTCCCTCCCGAAAGCGATCCAGAGTCTCGACAGGAGAATGCAGCAGAAAATGCAGGCCATGAACCAGATGCTGGTCACCCAGAACGGGCTGAAGGGCCCCCTTTTCCTGACCAGCTCCATCCGGTTCGAAGGCCAGGTGTTCCAGACGACCGTCAGTCCCGAATGGAACGCTCTTCCCCGCCACACCAAAAAGCTGATCCTGAAAACCGTCCTGGAAAACTACAGGAGCTCCCGGCAGCAGAGACTGAAACAGCCGGGGGAACCGACCATCATCTTTCTTGAAGATAACAAAAAAGTCGCAGTTCATACCATTCTGGAAGACATTATCCATTAAAAACCGAATGGCCATGGTCCGGAAAAGCCAGTCTGCGCTCGCGGGCATCCGTCACGCCCGGCACATTCAGGTACCGCTCGGTGAATGCCCAGAACTGTTCGGCAGGTGCCGGCTTTCCCGGCATCAGCCGGGGGAGCCATGCCGCCCGGAGAACCGGGGTCCCGTCGCCATCCTGAAAAACGATCGCCATCCGGATTCCCCCGTTTTCCTTGGGAGAAAGATCAAAAATCACTTTCTCCACCCGGTCTATTCTGCAATGAAGGTGCCAGGCTTCGCGTTCGATCGTCAGCGACGCCCCGTCGACTTCAACTTTTCTTGCGTCTCCGCAATACAGTTCGGCAACCCCTCCGGGAGAACGCACGGAAAAGAGGCACACACCGGAACGGTACATCTCCAGTATCATTTCACCGATCAGCTTCAGTTTTGTCTGCTCCAAGGAACCTCCACTCCTATTTGCCTTGTCACGACCTTTTCCAGTATAGTCTCAGGGTTTCAGATAATGTCACCCCATGGTCCCATCGTCTAGTGGCCCAGGACGCTGGCCTCTCACGCCGGAAACACGGGTTCGAAACCCGTTGGGACCACCACCCGTCAGTCTGGATAACGGAATTTTCTTGAAGCTCCTTTCGACAGGGCAGTCTCTTTGACCGGCCCTTCCCAACGATGAACGACTTCCCGCGAGAACCCAAAGGACTGCTCTTCGACCTGGACGGAACGCTTGTGGATTCTTTCAGGCCCATCCACAGTTCGTTTCAGGCCGTTCTCGACAAACTGGGCATCGACAGGACCCTCTCCTGGCAGGAGATGCTGTCGATTGTCGGCACGTCCCTGAGAGATTCCCTCCGGTGTCTGGTCCCGGAAGAAAAAGCCGACGAAGGGGTGCGGCTGTTCCGTGAACACTATAACCGGATCGTTCTCGAGCAAACCACGGCCCTTCCAGGAGCATCGGAACTTCTGGCGGACCTCCGGAGACGAATGATTCCGGCGGGAATCGTCACCAACAAGAAAGGTGACGCCGCCAGACGCATTGCGGAGCATCTGGGATTTACGCCCGGACTGGCATGCGTGCTCGGAGAAGGGGACGGTTTCCCGGAAAAGCCGGCTCCCGACATGCTTCACCAAGCCATCAGGCTTCTGGGGACGCCACCGGGGCAGACCCTGTTTGTCGGAGATTCCCCGTACGATTTTCAGGCGGCCCGCAGAGCGGAGATTCCCGTCGTTCTCCTCCCTACCGGAACCCATGCGGAAGAAGAACTCCGGAAACTGGAGCCCGACCATTTTTTTCCCGACCTCGAACAATTCGGCAAATGGGTTCTGGAAGTCCTTTAGGGAATGCCTCCCGACGGAACGTAAGGCCCACCCCCCGGCGGGGTCATGACGGGCCCCATCGGCGGGGAGGAGAGGATCACGGGAGGGAGCCAGGTATGCATCCGCAAGACATTCAGCGTGACAAGATGCAGATATCCTCCGTTATCCATGGCGACAGGATAACGCATCCTCCGGACGACGCCAATGACGGTGATCTCTTTTCCGCGGGAAAGCTTTGAAGGGTCGACCGGCCCGTCTGTTACGAGCAGAATATAGCCCCGGGAAGACTCCGGTTCGACAGGATGGTAGTTTTCGTCCAGGGGCATGGGCGTCAGCCGGATATACGCCTTGTTTGTCCGGTTGTCGACGGCATCCACCCTGCCCCCCACGATGACTTTTTCGCCCGTCAGCCGTTTCCAGTGTTTTTCGACCATCCGGAAATCAACCTCCTGACGAACATCCCGGAGATCTTCCGGATCGAACGTGGGAGGGTTCAGCCACGAACACCCCGCAATCAGCAAAACCAGAACAGGGAAACAGGATACCGGCCATCGGCGCGAACCCGGACAAAAACCCATCCATCCTCCGGAAGACCATCATGGGGCTATTTTCACGGGGAAGGCCGACCCGCAGCTTTCCCCAAACGCCAAAAACTCCCTTGCTTTTCCGAAAACGACAATCAGTGTAACATATTTCGGAGGGGGTTCCGGAGAAACGAAAGAACGGGACAACGGTCAACACTTATTTTAACCGATGGAGGAGAGCCGGTGATGTTTCCAAACGAATGGAAGAGGGAGGCTTCAAGCAGCGACTATTTTTTCCGCCCCTTCGAACCATTGGACGAATCGGCGATCAACAACTCCCTTCCCCCGGAAAAACCTTACTGGAAAGACTTTGTCCATATCCCGTACGAACCGGAAACCATCGACAAGACGCCCTGCGTCCTCCTGCTTCCCGTCGACCCTTTCCGGATCTGGGCGGGTCTCCAGAGGCCGACAGCCCACACGGAAAGCCGACGCCACCTGATCCTGCGCGTGATGGACGTCACTTCGGCCAGAAGCCGGGGGGACCGCTCTTCCGACCCCCGGGCCGACTACTCCTTTGAGCTGGACCCCGGAGAATCCCAATCATGGTTCATCCCTCTCTGGAGTTCGGGGCGTTCGCTGTATGCCCTGATGGGGTTTGTCGAGAAGGGCCAGTTTGTCACGATCGCCCGGTCCAACGAGGTCCGCACCCCCATGGGTCGGGTCCGGGGAACCCGGGGGCGCTTTCTCCAGGTAGCCGGAAGCGGCGGGGGCAGCCGAAAATCCGTCTCTTTTCCGGGACGGCCGGGAAGCGCCACAGGCAGGACATTCGGCTCCTTTCCGTCCATTTCTTCTCCGTTTTACGGGGGATCCTCGTCTCCCGGCCCCCGTTCTTCGTAGCTTTTTCAGACACATATCCGCAAAGCTTGACTTGTGCAGCAGGGAATTCAGGGAGGTTTTCAGATGAGCATTTTCGAACGATTCAGAACGATCTTCAAGGCAAACGCCAACGAACTGGCTGACAAGCTGGAAGATCCGGCCGCCATCATCAACCAGAAGCTGGAAGAACTCGACGACAAGCTGGACCGCGCGCAGGGCGCCCTCGTGAAGGAGATGGCCGAGATCAAGCTTCTCGAACAAAAGGTGCGGGAGACGGAAGATGGCGTCCGCCTCTACCAGGAACGCGCGGAAAAAGCGGTCAAGGCGGGAAAAGACGAACTGGCCAATAAAGCCCTGGAGGAAAAGGCCCGACTTTCCGCCACGCTGTCCGACCTGACGCGGCAGAAGGACGATCAGGCGTCCGTCGTCTCCGAGCTGAAGGCGGACCTTGAAAAACTCCAGAAACTCCGGGACGATTTCAGAAATCGCCAGTCCCTTCTTTCTCTCAAGGAAGAACGGGCCAAATCCAAGGAAGAGATCAACGCCATCCGCGCCGAAATCGATCCGGACCATATCGGCCGTGAAATGACCCGGATGTCGGAAAAAATCGACCGGATGGACGCCCAGGCGCAGGCCACAAAAGAGCTGGCCGACCAGAAGAGCGGATCCGATGCGGAAGCGGCCTTCCGGGCGCTGGACAGTTCCGATACGCCGGTCGAGGATGAACTGGCGGCCCTCAAGAAAAAACTGGGCAGCCCCACATGAGAGCAGGCGAATCAGGAGTTCCACGTATGCCGCGGGTGATTCTGGGTGTTCTTTTTTTGCTTCTGACAACCACTCCGGCCTTTTCGGACAGCGCCTTCGAAAAGGGTCTCCGTCTCTACCATCAGGGCAATGCGGAAGCCTCCCTGAACGTGTTCCGGGACCTGCACAATCACCAGCCGACAGGAACGGGAAAGTACCTTTACTTCATGGCACTATCCGCCCACCACCTGCGGGAGGAGCACGACGCCCTGCGTTACCTGGATCTGGCGATCCGGACCAACCCCTCCCTCTCCTTCGCGCATAACAGAAACCATGTCATGAACCTCAAAACCCGGCTGGAGAAGGAGCTGGCCGACCAGGGCCTCCAGATTCCGGAAGGCGCCCGCACGGCGAGCCAGCCCATGATGGCGGCGATGGCTCCGGAGCACCACTCCTCCCATCTTCTCACCATCGCGCTGATCGCGATCATGGCGATCGGGGTCCTGCTGTTTGTCGCCGGAAAGATGCAGGGACAAAAAAAAGAAGGAGACGGGCGCCAGCACAAAAAGGAGATGGAAGAAACCGGTGCCCGCCTGATGACGGCGGTCGACAAGCTGAGGGACGAAAAAAACTATTACCTGCTGGATCATTCGGAAAAGAAAACGGCGCTGGAGGCGGCCTTTGAACGGCTGGACCAGGCCTATACCACCGTTCTGAATTACCTGAGAACACCCGACAATCCTTCGACGGACTGGGCGAGCGTCCATCAGAAGTTCGAAGCCGCCCTGGCGCCGGTGGACCAGGCGATCCTTGAAATCCGGAACCTGATGGGAGAAGCACCGGCCCATCCTGCCTCCCCGGAATCAACCCCCAAAACGGGCGGAGAACTCCCCCCCTCCTCCGCCGAGCCACCACCCACATCGACGGCCTTTAACCCGGACAAATGCGTTTTTTGTGGGGCCGATGGCCGTGAAGGACGGACCATCTCCCTGGAGCGCGACGGAAAGGTCGCTTACGCCCGGGCCTGTCCGAAATGTCTTGCCGAAATGGACCAGAACTACCAGAAAACGGGAACCTACGCGCCTCCTTCCTCCTTCTACCAGGGGGGCATGCCTTTCATGGGCGGCGGAATGTCGTTCGGAGACATGATGCTTCTCGACTGGATGATGCACTCCGAACAGCAACCGGTCCATGTCGACGTCTCGGGCGATCATCCGGGAGATATGACCGGGCAGGGATTCCGGGACGACCGTCAGGGGTCGCTCGACTCTTCTCCGGATGTCTCCTGATGCGCTTTCTTTTTTATGCGTCCAACGGCCTGGGGATCGGACACCTGTCGCGACTGCTGTCGGTCGCCCAATCCGTATCAACGCAGGCACCCGCCTCCGAAATCCTTTTCCTGACCCAGTCGGAAGCCGGTCCGTTTCCTGAAACTTTCCCTTTTTATGCCATCCGCGTTCCGGGCCGGAACCGGGCCCGGACAGGGGGCCTCACCGCAAAATCCTACCTGCAGACGGTCCGCCCCCTCATCCTTCAGGCGATTGCCGCCTTCGATCCCCACCTGATGGTCACCGACACCTTTCCCGAAGGACCGGAAAAGGAATTGGCTCCGGCCATGGAATGGCCCATCCACAAGGCCTTCATCTTCCGGGAACAGCACGTACGACGGACCGAAGATCCTTACCTGCATCAGGTCTTGCGGCGATACAACCGGATTCTCGTTCCGCATGACGAAGGGACGGTCCCGATTCCCGCCTTTCTGAAGAATGATCCCCGCCTGAGATGGACCGGTCCCATTTTGCCGTTACAACCGCTCCTGTCACGGGAAGAGGCACGCGAACGTCTTGGCATTCCCCCCGACCAGAAGACTCTTCTCCTGTCTTTCGGAGGGGGAGGCGATCCCGAAGGGAAACAGAGGGCGAAGGATGTCGCCCTGTTTTTGCGCCGGAAAAAGATTCCTTTTTTTTACGCCTCCGGCCCCCTCAATCACACCCTCCCGGAGAGCATCCACGCCTCCGAATGGCTTCCCCTCTGGCCGGTCAGGCCTTTTCTCCGGGCATTTGACGGCGCTGTCGCGAGTGGCGGATACAATACCGTTCATGAACTTCTCGAAGCCCGCATACCGGCATTTTTGTGCGGATTTTCCAGGATACTGGATCCCCAGGGGGAGCGGATCGAACGGTTGGCCGGCGAGGGTCTGGTGATGGCATTGAAAGGGCATGACAACGGGAGGCTCGAGCCGTCACTGGATATCTTCCTGGACAAGCTTCCGGAACTGATAGAATCTGTCCGGGCGCGTCACCCCGTCGTCTACGATGGAAGCAGGATCGCTGCGGGCATTCTTCTCGAGATCTTTCAGACCACATGAAAACCGGCAGGGAGCCCATGTCCCCTTCACTCATCCGAAAATATCCCGGACACTTTTACAGGTTCGTCCCTCTTCTCTTCTGCTTTTTTCTCTCATTCCCTTCTATCCCGGCGAACGCCCGCGCCACCGGTGATGATGCTCTCCTGAACACCCTCCGGAAGGATGTCGAAGGCATCTACCTGTCCCACATCCCCCAGGCTTTTTCCCTGTCGGTGATCGCCACGCGTCCCGGGATTCTCTATGCGGGAACAATCTCCGATCCGGGAGGATCCGTACACATCCTCTCAAGGCAGGCTCCCCGAAAGGAGATCGTTCTCGAACGGATCGCAAAAGACAAAATCCGTTTCACCCTGGCACCTGTCCAGAACAAATCTCCCGACACTTTCTCCTTCCAGACCCGCACCGGATGCTTTACCCTGACTGTTTGGCAAAGCCCTCCCCGACATTTGCCACTTATCCATCTGAACGGATACACCCCTCCGGTGAAAAAAATGCCGGTCATCTTCTGCGGCCATGGCCATCATATCCGTTACGAATGGCAAGGCCCCTACCCCGGAAAATGACGCCCGCCGCTTGAGAAGACCATCCCTTCCGGATATGATCATTTCCACAAGCCCCCCTCCTCCCATGCCGGAGTGGCGAAACAGGCAGACGCAAGGGACTTAAAATCCCTCGACCGAAAGGTCATACCGGTTCGATCCCGGTCTCCGGCACCATATTTTAAGCCATTAAAAGAAAACATACCCTTGCTCAAATAAATTAATTTGGCGCCCCCATGGTGCCCGGACTTCAAAAATGCTTTGATCCTCTCCTCCAAAATTTCTCCGGGATGAGGTCGAAAATGGCTTATTTTCAGAAACGAAGCGGATCATGGCGAGCAATTGTAAAAAGGAAAGGCCACGAGCGGATCACCCGGACTTTTGATACAAAAGCCGCTGCCGAGCCTTGGGGGAGGCAGGTTGAGGCTGAAATGGACCGGGGCGTCTATGTTTCTCGAAAGGAAGCCGAAAGCACCACGCTTTCTGATGCTCTGGACCGGTATGAACGGGAAATCTCCTCCAGCAAAAAGGGATATAGGAGAGAGAAGACCCGGGTTACCGTCTGGAAACTCACCCACTGGCAAAACGATTTCTGGCGTCCATCCGGGGTTTCGACATGGCCTCATACCGTGATGAACGCATTAAAGCCGAGTATTCCACAAACACTATCCGACTCGAACTCGCCATTATTTCCCATCTGTTCGAAATTGCCCGGAAAGAATGGGGGATGGAAGGTCTCACCAATCCGGTCAAGTCCATTCGTCTGCCTTCCCCTCCATCAGGCCGGGACCGTAGGCTTCAACCGGGAGAGTTGGAAAAGCTCCTGGAATGCCTGTCCGAAGAAATGGGCCAGGTGGTCCGCTTCGCTCTTGAGACGGCCATGCGCCGGGGGGAACTCGCCGGGATGACCTGGGAGATGGTGGACCTAAAAAAAAGAACCGTTACCTTTCCTGAAACGAAAAACGGCCAGAAGAGAATTGTTCCACTGTCCTCCGTTGCCGCGTCAATCCTCAAGGACCGCCTTAGCACCAGAAGAATCGATGGAGAGGTCTGGAATATCGGACTGGATGCGATCTCCCAGGACTTCGCCAGGGCTTGTCATAAAGCAGATATCTCCGATCTTCACTTTCACGATCTCCGGAATGAAGCCACAAGCAGGCTTTTTGAGAAGGGTTTTGATACGATGGAGGTCAGAACTAC
>DAHWKF010000111.1 GCA_027343785.1 Leptospirillum sp.
GCTGCTGGATCCGGCCACAAAAAGGACGATCGGGTTCATGACGATGTTTGTCGATATTTCCGATTCAGTCAGGTTGCAAGACTCCCTCCACAAACAGGAAGAAGGTGCCAGGGGACTTCTTGGGGCAATGGAGGAGCTGAATCGTTTGACAATGGATATTTCCAGTTCTACCGGGAAAATCTCAGACGACTCCCGATACACGCTCAAGGAAGCCGAAAAGGGGAGATCGGTCGTTTCCGATCTCCAGCACCACGTATCGGGCGCTGCCGAAGCGATGAACACCCTTGGAGGTGTGGTCAATACCCTGTCCACCCGGTCCGAGGAAATCGGCAAGATCGTGGAAGTGATCAATGACATCGCCAGCCAGACGAATCTTCTGGCACTGAATGCCGCGATCGAGGCGGCCCGGGCCGGCGAGCAGGGACGGGGATTTGCCGTTGTGGCCGATGAAGTTCGAAAACTTGCCGAACGGACGATCCGGGCCACTCGGGAAATCGGAGACACCATTAAGGAAACCCAGGGGGACACTTCCAGAACGGTGTCCATGATCGGTTCGGCCATTGAGAAAGTGGAAACGAGTCGAGATATTTCCCTGGAGGTGAAGAAAGTGTTCTCCGCGATTTTGGAGAGGAGCCAGAGTCTGTCGGAGTCCTTGCAAGGAACGACATCGGCGACAACGGAACAGTCTCGAAAGGTGGCGGATGTCCGGTCGCGGCTTCAGACAGCTTTGTCCGAAGCCGACAAGGTGAAGGAGTTGGTTCGGAAAGATTCCTTTTCAATTTGACAGGGGATTTTCAATCTCAAAGGAGTGCGGATGGCTGTCGAAACGCTGTACGAGGAAAAGGATCATGTTTTTTTGTGGCTGGGCAAGGACGAATCCGGGCTGGAGGAGGGGGTGCAGGCCAATCAGTACCTGATTGTCGATTCCGGCCAGGGACTGTTGATCGACCCGGGCGGGTTCGGGGTATTCTCCCGGGTCCTGGTCAACCTGTCCCACTACATCGATCCGCAGGCGATCCGGGATATTTTCCTCTGCCACCAGGACCCGGATGTCGGCGGAAGCCTCGCCTCCTGGTTCGAAATGACGCCCGCCGCGGTGCACGTCTCGGCGCTCTGGATCCGGTTTCTGATGCATTACGGGGTGGACGACATCCGGCGGTTCCGGGGGATTCCGGACGGCGGAGGAAGCCTGACGTTTCCGTCGGGGAGGAAAGTCGACTTCGTTCCCGCCCATTTTCTCCATTCGCCGGGGAACTTCCATCTCTTCGACCACGCGTCCGGCATCCTGTTCACCGGAGATATCGGGGCGGCCGTCTATCCGCAGGGACAGACCCCCACGTTCGTCGAGAACTTCGACGATCATGTGCATTACATGGAAGGCTTTCACGGGCGCTATATTCCGACCAACCAGGTGATCCATGCCTGGCTTTCCCGTGTCCGGAAACTCCCCGTCCGGCAGATCGCCCCCCAGCACGGGTCCATCTTCCGGGGGGAGACGGTCGGGCGTTTTCTGGACTGGATCGGCGGGATCCGGTGCGGTCTGGACACGATGAAGCTGTAATCGGAGGAAAACAAATGACCATCGGAAGGAATAGCAGTGTTTCGCCTGGCGACGGGCGGCTGGAACTGGGGCATGCCCTGACCCACCTCGCGTTTCTCAAGAACTACCTGGCCCAGTTCGAGGAGGTCAAGCGCCTGAACGACGAAAACGTCACCGGGCTGGCCCGCATTCTGGAGGACCACCAGAAGCAGGTACGGATCGCCGATCTGGTGGCCGACGGGAAAGGAGTGCTCCGGAATCTGGAACAGTTCGGGTCGGTCCTGGACGATATTTCGGCCATCGGGACCGGCATCAAGGAAATTTCGACCCAGGTCAATCTGTTGTCGCTCAATGCGGCGATCGAAGCGGCGCACGCAAAAGAGGCTGGCCGAGGGTTCGCCGTGGTGGCCGAGGAAATCAAGAAGCTCTCGGAGCGGACGCGCGCGTCGGTCGAAAAGATCGACCGGACGATCGGAACGGTCCGGCAAGAACTCGACGAGGTCACGGGAAACGTGACGACCCTGAACGAACGGATGGGGGACATGGAACGATTCGGCGCCGATCTGGATCAACAGCTGGAAAAGATGCGCGATGCCATGAATTCCTCCCTTCTCCGAAGGCTGGTCGACGTGGCTCTTTCCCGTCAGGAGAAAGTCTTTTCGCTTTTTCGGTCGGCGTTTTCGCAGTTGTTCCTGTCGGACAAGGAGCAGTCGCTCCTTCGGAACAGGTAACGGACGCCGTGGATGCGAATGAGGAACGATTGTCCGGAGCGGAAGGGAGGTGAAATGGGGGAAAACTGTCGGAGAAGATGGGTCTGTGTCTTCCTGACCCTGTTCTCTTTATCCGGATGTGCCCAAACCGAGAGTCTGTCCGGGAATCACCAGGCGGCCCGGCAGGACTTTGCGCGTCAGGGGAGGAAACTGGAAAAGCGGGCTTTTCAGGTTGGTGCCCGTTTCGAACATGTTCAGTCGGCGCTTCTCTACTCCGATGCGGCCCGTCTCCATCTGAAAGCCGCCCAGGAAGCGAGTTTTCTGGGAAACCCGATGAGGGTGAAAGAGGAGAGCCATCAGGCCGCGCACGATTTCATCAAGGCTTCCGACGAGAGCCTGAAAGCGGGAGGCATTGCTTCTGATCATTGAACCCGGCGGGACGGCAGGGAGTTAATCACAAGACTGTCTCCTTATTTTACGGATTTCTCTTTTTTATTATCATTTTTTGTTATTCTAAATACTGAAAAAATACTATTTCAATATTGAATTTTTTACCTATTTGGGGTATCACCTAATTTAAAACTCCATTAATCAGAATGCGATTGATTGTGCTTCCTGCGACGGCCGTCGAATTTCGAAAGGTTTTTATTGATTTTTCATGCAAAAGGAGGTAAAATGAATGGCCCGAGAGCCAGCCAGCCAGCCAGCCAGCCAGCCAGCCAGCCAGCCAGCCAGCCAGCCAGCCAGCCAGCCAGCCAGCATTTTCCTTTGAAGAATTAACGCTTCTCAATTTTTCTCCGGATACCTTCGCGACCGTCACCCATTCCCTCTACCTGACAACCCTGTCCCTGATCGATGAATTCATGGGAATGCTCGACAACTGGACCTTCGAGCGGCGTTCCCATTCCTACCGGGTGGCCCGCCTGGCCCTGCTGATCGGTGAAAACATGGGGCTTTCCAGGCGGGAAATGTTTGTTCTGGGAACTGGCTCTCTCCTGCATGACATCGGGAAAATGCGTATTCCCCGGGAGATCCTGGTCAAACCGGAAAAGCTGACGGCAGAAGAGTGGAGCCTCATGCGCCAGCATCCCCGATTGGGGAGCGAGATTCTGGAACGATTTCCTTCCCTCCAGTTTGCCAGTCCGATGGTTGTTCAGCACCAGGAACGATGGGATGGAAGCGGATATCCCGAGGGATTGAAAGAAAAGGAGATTGTTCCGGAAGCCCGAATCTTTGCCGTTGCGGACAGCTATGACGCTATGACCAACCAGCGTTCCTACAATGTCGTGAAAAGTGCCGGGGATGCCTGCCATGAACTGTCCCGTCAGGCGGGGACCTTTTACGACCCGAACGTGATTCATCATTTTCTGGGATTGGGGGATCCCGTCGATTGGGAACCCCGGCTCCGGTGGAGGGAACAGAGTCTCCTTCAAGACATTTTCCCGGTCGGAGGGTTTGTGGAATTATTTGCTCGCGGGGAGGATGAATAAGGCCTGCCTTTCCGGAGGGAGGACGGATAAAACGAAAAAAGAGCGTCGAAGGAAGGAAGATCGGGAAAATCTGGATCGGTGGCTGGTGTCCTATGCGGACTTCATTACGCTCCTGTTCGCGTTTTTTGTCATGCTTTATGCGGTGACGTCCATGAACAAGGGAAAATTCCGGGTTCTGTCCAACGCTCTGGAGGAAACCCTGAACCATCAGAAACCTTCAACCGCTCCGACGTTCGATGTGCCGAAGGATATGACGATGCCCGGAAGGGCTTCTCCCCACGCCCGGAACGCCCTGTTTCATACCCTGGATACTCTTGTGGAACGATCCGCTTTTCGGGGAGAGATGAAAGTGCTTCCAACCCCACAAGGAACAATCTTGCGGATCCAGTCCCGATTCCTCTTTCGATCCGGTCATGCTTCTCTTCGCAGAAGGGCCATGGGGGTTCTCAAAAAAATCGGTCGCGTTCTCTCCGGAAGCGGGCGAAGGATCCACGTGCGAGGTTATACGGACAATCTGCCGATCCGGACGGACCGTTACCCCAACAACTGGGCTTTGTCGGGTATGCGGGCGGTCAA
>DAHWKF010000112.1 GCA_027343785.1 Leptospirillum sp.
ACGGACAAAATGCCTGGGATCACGCGTCCAGGAATACTTTCCTTCGAACCCTTCAAAGAGATGATCCGGCAGGCCAGGAGCCTGTGGGACAACCGCCCGGAGTTCGGGAAATTTCTTTTTCAAAAGATCGAACGCCTCGAGCATCTTGGGATAGAGTCGGGTCACCTCCGATTCCCTGCTGCCTGGCAAAAGGCCAATGATCCGGGAGTCCGTCTCCGGTTCGTTCGACCTCCCGAAAAGAATCCGGCGCAACCCGTCCTGTGATTCCTGGGGAAAAGGCTCGTCCAGAAGAGGGTGGCCGACATAGGTCACCGGGACACCCTCTTTTTCATAAAGAGCTGTTTCGAACGGAAAGATCACGAACATATGGTCAACGTCTCGCTTGATCTGATGAATCCGGCTTTTACGCCAGGCCCAGAGCTGCGGACTGATGTAGTAAAAAACACGAATGCCCCGTTTTTTCAGGGATCGGGCCAGTCTCAAGTTGAAATCCGGATAATCCACCAATATGACTGTTGAGATGCCGTTCCGGTCGACCGTCTGTAAAACACGACGAAAAGCCCGGAGGATGCTTCCGGCTTTTCGGAACACCTCCATCAACCCGATCACCGACAGTTCGCTAAGGGAGACGATCTGGGTGGAACCGGCGTTTTTCAATCGGTCTCCCCCCACCGACCAGACCTCAAGACCGGGTTTCCTTTTCAGCAACTCTCCCAGCAAATGGGCCCCGTGCTGGTCGCCCGACGTTTCTCCGGCGACGATAAGCAAGCGGTTTTCCTGTCTTCGAACCGGGGAGGAGTTTCTCATCAGGCGTACTAGACGGTAGAGGCTTGCTGGAAGCGTTTCAGACTTTCTTCAGCCAGCCGGTTGACTTCGAGCGCGACCTGCAATGCCCTGAATCCCTCTTCCCCTGTCACCTTGGGAGGGGATCTCGAGAGGATCGAAGCCACAAAAGATTTCAGCTCCTTTTTGAGCGGTTCTTCCGCTTCGAATACCCTCTTTCCCCTGTCGATTTTCGGAAGTGCCCCCGGTGCCAGGGTGACCCGGGCTTCAGAGAGTTCTCGGGTTTCAAAGTTCAGGGAAAAATAACGTCCCTCCCGGTCGAACACCCTGAATTTCCTCAGTTTTTCCATCGATACCCGGCTTCCCAGAACCTGGGCGAGACAACCATTCTCGAACTCGATCCAGGCGTTGGCGATATCGATATGGGGGGTGATCACCGGGGTTCCCACAACCCGCATGGTCGCGATCGGAGAGTTGACCAGCGTCAGGATGATATCGATGTCGTGGATCATCAAGTCGACGACAACGGGAACATCCGTCCCCCGAAGGCCAAAGGGGGATAGTCTTTGGGCTTCGATATAGGCCGGCTTGGGACGGGCTTCCAGAATGGCTTCAAGGCCAGGGTTGAAGCGCTCTATATGGCCGATCTGCAGGATCACCCCTGCCTTTTTCGTCAGATCCAGAATCCTCTGGGCGTTTTCAAGGGTGTCGGCAATGGGTTTTTCGAGAAAAAGATGCGGCTTCCCGATCGCAAAGATCTCTTCGATCACCGGCATATGGGTCATGGTCGGCGTAACAACAGAAACCGCATCGCATTCCCCCACCAAAGACGCGATAGAGGGGTGCGTCCTGACCCTAAGGCGGGATGCGACCTCATGGGCGCGCCCCTGATCGGAATCATATACCCCTGTCATGTCTACGTCCGGAATTTCCGAAAGAACACGGGCGTGATGCTGACCCAGATACCCGACACCGATAACGCCGACCCTCAGTCCCATGTAACCCCCACCACACAGATTCCCAAACGATCCGCCGTCTCCAGAAAATGCCCCGTATCCAGAATCAGGGATTTTCCCGCCTCCAGTGCCAGAACGCGTCCTCCGACTTCCCCCATCAGAAGCAGCGTTTTCATTCCGACGGAAGGAAGATCGAAGCGAAGATCCTGACCGGGCTTGGCCATCTTCACAACGACAATTCCGGAAGGGGCAAATCGGGCTCCCCTCCTGATGGTCTCATCGGTCCCTTCGATCGCTTCCAGCGACAGGATCACCTTTTCCTTGACCACCACACATTGTCCGACATCCAGCTTCCCCAAAACCTTGCCGGTTTCAAAGCCGATCCGGATATCCTCCCACTCTCCCGGCGTGGGCTGATGCGTTCCCAGAACGCCTTCTGGGGCCGTGAGTTCGGGAAGAAGCAAAGTAGAAGGAACGATGCGGATCGATTCCCGTTCAAACTCGTCAGCCAGTGCCCTCAACACCTGATCATCGTGATTGACGGCCACTTTTGCCAATATGCGGACCCCTCTCCAGTCCGGACGGAGATCAAAAAGCCGGGGTTTCTGGATTCCGCCCGCAAAGGCGGCGGAACGCACTCCATATCGATGAAAGGTATCAAAAATCGGCGCTATCTGCCCCACCCGTATCCACCGGATGGTCGCTCCTGATTTTTCGATCTCCGGATCGGTTTCACCCCGATGGGCGACGACGATAACCTCATAGCCTTTTTTATGTGCAGCATCCAGAAAAAGACCGGGGAAGAGTCCGTTGCCGGCAACCAGACCGATCGGTCCCGGAGGAGAAAGGGTGTTTTCGGTCAGATCTTCCCGGGGTTCGGGTTCGATATGTCCATAGGGAAAAATATGGCGGTCAGTTGTCGGAAGACGGGTTTTCATGGTGGCTTTGCTTGGGAGCGGTCAGGACACCCCGTCCGGTCCTTTTCAGAAAATCCAGAAGGTGATTGATTTCCGGTCCGGCGGGAATCTCCTTGCTCACCTTTTCCAGAGATTCCTTTTGGGGTAATCCGGATCGGAACAGGATCTGATAGGCCCTTTTGAGAAGACTGATCGTTTCCGGCGAAAAACGGGCCCTTTTCAATCCTTCCAGATTGAGGCCATAGAGATAGGCCCGGTTTCCGGAGGCCCAGACGTAAGGAGGAACATCTTTCGGGACTCCGCTCATCCCCCCCACCATGGCCAGGGTGCCGATACGGACAAACTGGTGGATTCCGGTCAGACCACCGATGATGGCTCCGTCCTCGATGATGATGTGACCCGCAAGGTTCGCGGCGTTGGCCATCACAATCCTTGAACCGAGGAAGCAATCGTGGGCGACATGACAGTTGGCCATCAGAAGGTTCTGATCTCCGATGCGGGTCAGCATTCCTCCGCCTTCGGTTCCCCTGTGGATCGTGACAGATTCCCGAATGGTATTCTTGTCTCCGATCACAACCTGGCTCGGTTCTCCCCGGTATTTCAAATCCTGGGGGGGAAGACCCGCCGAGGAAAAAGGATAAAACAGGTTGTCTTTTCCAATCGTGGTGTTTCCGTCAATGACCACATGGGAAATAAAACGTGTGCCGGCGCCAACCGTAATCCGTCCTTTCAGGATGCAAAAAGGACCAACATGCACCCCAGGACCCAGTTCGACTTCCCGGGACACTTCGGCAAGGGGATGAATATATACCTCCCCCTCCGGTTCCGGAGGGGTCGTTCCCTGCCGGCTCAACCTTTTGCCTCGGCGGAATATACCCTCCCGGGCGCGGGTAGTGGCGCAGGGCGGATCATGGCCATAATCTCCGCTTCGCAAATTCTTTTTTCGCCCACATGAATTTCGCCTTCCATTTTCCAGGAACTTCCGCGAACATTTCTTGTCGTCAAAGTGATGACCAGGGTATCTCCCGGTCCGGCGGGGTTCCGAAAACGCGCCCGGTCGATTCCCATGAAATAAGGGATTCTTCCGGTCTTGTCCTGGCCGGAACAAATGGCGAGGATACCTCCCACCTGCGCCATGGCTTCAATCAGCAGGACACCCGGCATAATGGGAAATCCCGGAAAATGCCCCGTAAAGAAAGGCTCATTGATGGTGACGTTCTTGATCCCGACAATCCGCTTACCCGGCTCGACCTCCAGGATCCTGTCCACCAGCAGGAACGGATAACGGTGGGGAAGGATTTCAAGTATTTCCTGGATGTTCAGTGCCATCACAGAATCACTCATGGTTATCCCTTCTTTTGTCTGTGTCGCCGGATAAACTTGTTATCTTTTCGAGATTTCGAACCCTCGTCAGGATTCGGGGAAGGTCCCCCAGAATTGTCTGGATCCGTAGCCATAAGGTATGAGAAATGGCAGGAGATCCAGAAACCCTCGACCTCTCCGGAAGGCTTTTCGCGACCCCTGACTGGGCACCCACCATCGAATCATTCCCGATTTCTATATGCCCGACAACCCCGGATTGTCCGGCAAGGATGACCCGATGCCCCAGACGGCTGGAACCCGAAATTCCCGCCTGGGAGACAATGACACAATCCTCTCCAATCCGAACATTATGGGCAATCTGGACCAAATTGTCGATTTTTGTTCCCTTTCCGATGACCGTCTCACCAAAGGTTGCGCGATCAATCGTCGTATTGGCCCCGATTTCAACATCGTCGCCAATAACAACCCGTCCGATCTGTGGAATCTTGTGACGATGCCCTTGCCGGTCCGCCGCATATCCAAAACCGTCAGACCCCACGACGGCATTGGGCTGGATAATGACCCTGTCGCCAATCCGGGTGTCTTCCCGAATGACAACGCCCGGATGGACCAGACATCCGGCACCGATCGTCACACGGGGGCCAATGTACACACCGGCAGAAATGACGGTTCCGGCCCCTATGTGGCATCCTTCCATGACCACAGCGCAGGCACCAACCTCGACGGGAGGCTCCATGTCAACATCAGAAGCGACATAGGCACGCTGATGGATGCCGTTCACAGGCTCAGGAAGGGGGTAAAAAACCTGCATGACTCTGGAGAGGGCGAGGTAGGGATCCGAAACCACAATCTGGGGGATAGGTATCCCCTCGATCCGTTCTGATAAAAGGATGGCGCCGGCGTGCAACTTTCCGACTTCACCGCGGTATTTTGGATTGGCCAGAAAAGTCAGGTCATGCGGCCCGGCTTCCTGCATTGACCGGACCGCAAGAATCTGTTTACCGGGTTCAATCTGTGAACCCGTGAGATTTCCTCCGACAAGCGAGGCGATCTCGTCTAACGTCATTGGGCAGAACCTGGCGGATTATTTTTATTGATGTACTGGATAACCGATTCTGTCAGGTCAGCCTTGGAGTTCAGATACAGGATTCGGGAAGAAGAAAAAGCCGGGGGCTGGGGACCCATCGGTATCCGGATCGGATGCTGGGCCAGAACCACCTGAAATCCGTATTTTTTTCCAACATATATCGTGGCCTTTGAAAGCGCGTCCAGGAATTTCCGGATCTCGACGGCGTTTTCCGAAGCCACCTCCGTCTGGATTTTCTGAAGCTTTTTCCTGTAGTCCTGCACCTTTTGCTGAAAGGCCAGCTCCTTGGCCTTGAGGGCGTCCTTGCTGATAACTCCCACCTGCTGTTCGATCCGCTTCTGTTCCCCCTGCAGTTCCTGGCGCTCAGACTGGATACTCTCAGCCTTCTTCTTCTGGAACTCCTTCAGATGGGACTGGATCGATTTGCCCAAATCCGTCTTGCGGAACGCCTTGAGAACATCGACGACACCAACAACGTCGGACGCCTCGGCGATCCGGAATGTTCCCGACAACACGGTGGCAAAGAAAACAATGCTGACAAAAACCAGATACTTTGCTTTTTTCTGGATGAACATGAAATGTCCTTTCCTAGCAGGTGACGGATGAAGTGAGTGAACAGGAACGACAGGAGACATATTCTTGCTCCCCTTACCCTCCATACAGTGAACCCATCTCGAAGTTGACGACAGGTCCCGGATAGTTTCCTGGAAATGCCTGCATCTGTGCGTTGTTGATCAATGGCCAACCCAGATCCAGCGTCAAAGGACCCATCGGAGAATTCCACATGATACCGAATCCGGTGGCAGGCCAGGCAAATCCGCTCATTGAAATGGGCTGACCGGGCAAATACTCTCCCGAGTCGTCAAAGAATACGTCCCCGTAAAATCCGAACTTCGGAAAAATCGGCCATGTGTAATCCATGTTGAAGATCAGTTCCTTGTTTCCGCCCACAAGGTAGCCAAATGGCATCGGGCCGGCGAATCCGAAATTGTAACCCCGGTTCGAATAGATGCCGCCGACATAGAACCGGTCCCAGACCGGGATGAACCCGTCCGGCCCCAATGGCTCCTCGTCGCCGATCGCTACGTGAAACGACAAGGTCGTCCGCTGGGTCACAGGAAGATAAAGCGTTCCGTTTCCGGTCACGGAATAGAACGAGGTGTCCCCTCCGAAGGTCCCCCCATATACGCCGAGATTTCCCCACAAATGGTAACCGGAATGGGGGTTCATGTAGTTGTCCCGCCGGTCATAGGAGATACCGATGGAAGGACCCGTCTGGGTCCAGTAGCCCACCTGCTGCAGAAATGGCGCCAAAATGGGAGATTGCTGGACTTGCTGGACCGTCGGGGCGACCAGGAAGATCTGTTCGGACTCCAGAAGCCAGGACAAGCTTGTCGAGAAATAATAACCGAAACGTCGGGTCAGGGTCACGGATCCCCCGATCGCACTGTTCCAGTAGGTGAAATAGTCCATGAAGGTATCAAAGAAGGAGAGGGACGCGGCCGTGGGGGTGTCCATAAACCACGGATCCGTAATGGTCAGGGAGTACATGGTGATAAATCCGCCCAGTTCGCCGGAAAGCGAGACCGAATCACCCGTCCCGAAAATGTTGTTCTGGGCGATGGTCGCCATACCCATGACGCCAAACAGGGTGCTGTAACCTCCTCCCAGGGAGAAGGTCCCCGTGGGTTTTTCCTTGACCTTCACATTGAGGTCCACCAGGTTTTTTCCAACCTGCTGTGGAACGATCTGAACGTTGGAGAAGAATCCCAGATTCTGAAGATTCCTGTAACTGTCCTGCAGTGCGCTGGTGTCCATGATGTCGGACTCCTGGACGCCGAGGACGCGGCGGATAACCTTGTCGCGCGTCAGTTCGTTTCCCGCGATGTTGATCCGGCGGATATGGACCAGCCCTCCTTCGGTGACGGAATAGGTCAGAGCCACGGTTTTTTTCTCGAGATCGGGAATAACCTGGGGCGTCACGATCGCAAAGGCGTAACCCTTGTGACCATAGAGTTTGGTCAGGTGGGTGATATCTTTCTGAAGGAGCTTGCGCGAAAAGATTTTCGGCGGCTTCATATGGATTTCCTTCATCAGCCTCTTGTGGGAAAAAAGCTTGTTCCCGGTCACATTGACCGAACCGATCCGGAACTGTTCCCCTTCCTGGATGGGAAAGGTGATCCTCATAGATTTCTTGTGGTTGAAAAAGGAAATCTTTGGCTGCCCGATACCGACATTGATGTAACCGTGGTTGAGATAAAAATTCCGGAGGCGGTCGATATCCTGGGAGATCTCGGTTTTTTTATAGATGCCGGCGTCTGTCCACCAGCTGGTCAGCCAGAAATATGGTTTTGTCTTGATCTTTTTCTGAAGGACAGAAGCGGGAAACTTCTTGTTGCCGGAAAAGTCGACCTCCTGGATTCTTGTCTGCCCTCCTTCCCGGATCAGGAAAATGAGCTCCACTTTCTTGCGTCCCAGCTTCTTCCGGATGGGAATCACCTCGGAATTGTAATAGCCGGCCTTTCGATAGGCCGCCTTGATCCGCTCGACGTTTTCGTGAACCTGATTCCCGTCATAAAAGGAAGCCGGCAAAAGGGTCAGTTTTTTCCGGAGATCGGAGGAAGATTTGGACACATTACCGATGAATGAAATCTTTTCGATGGTCGGTCTTTCGGTCAGAACATATACGAGTTTGATACCGCCTTCGTATCCTTCTGCATAGACGCGGATCTGTGAAAAGTATCCCGTGACATACAGATTTTTCAAATCCGCGCGAATGGAGGAATCCGAGTAAATGTCCCCCACATGGGTATGGACCTTGTCCCTGATCGTGTTGATATCGATCCGGCGGTTCCCCCGGATTTCGATTTTTTTGACAATAATGGCGTTATCATCCGGAGCCGACCAACTGTATGACGGGAAGGAAAGACCGGCCACACACAAGAAAAAGGACATAAAAAGAAAGTAGAAGGAACTTCGGTTGTTCAATGGCCTTCCAGACATCAGTATTTTTCTGTCATATGTTGGTTACGGACTGCCCGGAGCCATATCTCCGGGCCGAAAGGCCCCTTTCATCCGTTTTCAGGAAAAAATCTTTTGAACTATAGCATGAAATTTCCCTCTTCCCAACCCGCCACACCGGTAGGATTCATGATCACTGCAGGTAACAACCTGAACTTTTTTCCAAAAAATCCGTCAACGACGATCCATCTTTCTTCAAGAATGTCTCCCATGCTGCAACCTTGACACCAGAGCCCATATCTCTTTATAGTGACGCCCGGGCCGAGGTAGCTCAGTCGGTAGAGCAGAGGCCTGAAAAGCCTCGTGTCGGCAGTTCGATTCTGCCCCTCGGCACCATTATCAGACGCTTCCCAAGAAAACCCACACTGACAAGAATGATGGTCCTTCCTTCTTTCTTTTCCAGCAAAACTCCCGATACCCCCCGACAGAAAAACCGTTATTCATAACCCCATCCGACGGATGGAGACTTTTTCCCGGACTTCAATGTCTCGCAAACCCTCCCGAAGAAGACAATTGGACCAACACCCGGGGGACACACGGGACACATTGCCGAATCAAGCTCAATGCCGAATGTTGAGACGGGATATAAGGCGTAGGACAATATTCATCCCGATGGTGTTCCCTTTCATTGTGGTATCAGAAGAATCCGTCAAGTATTCTCAACTGCACCTGTAATCGTTCTGGATAAATTTGTCAGTATTGCATTGCGATATTTTTCAATATTAACGAAAATGTTTTTTTCATATTCCACTTCATCTCAGGAGGTTTTGCACCCGATGTCGTCCCAGAGGGCCATCGACCATTGCAACCAATCAATCTCTGTTTATATCCTCGCCTTCAACCAGAAACACAAGATTCGCCCAGCCATTGAAAGTGTCCTTTGGGCTGACGAGGTCCTCCTCATAGATTCGGGAAGCACAGACGGGACAGACGAGATTGCCAGGGAATTCGGGGTCGTCGTACACCAGATACCATTTACAGGGTTCGGTGCGCTGAGAAATGAAGCGGTGTCCAAATGCCGTTTTGAATGGATATTCAGCCTTGACTCGGACGAGCGGATGACGCCTGAAGCCAAGGACGAAATCCTATCGATTCTCTCCTCTTCCCATCCGATGGACGCTTATCTTGTTCCCAGAAAGAATTATTTACTGGGGCAATGGATCCGGCATTCCGACTGGTATCCTGATTACCGGCAGCCCCAGCTTTTTCGGAAGGGCGCCATGACATACTCCAGCGATATTGTTCACGAATCATATTCGATGAACCCCGGATTCCGACTCGGTACCATGAAGAACCCCATCATCCAGATCCCTTTTTATAATCTGGATGAAATGCTTTCAAAAATGAACCGTTATTCGACTCTGGGTTCTGAAAAGTTAGCCGATAAAAAAGCACGGGCCTCTATTTTGAATGCCTTACTTCATGGCTTATGGGCCTTCTTCCGGCATTTCATCATCAAAAAGGGTTTTCTTGACGGACGCGGTGGGTTTGTCATCGCGCTCTACAATTTTGAAAGCTCCTTTTATAAATATGCCAAGCTATTTGACAAAAGAAAGAAAGGCGTCATTTGAGATTTCCAACCGTTTCTAGCGTTTCTCGAGTGATTTGTCTTGCTCACCAGGAAAGACAGGCTTTCCTGGAAGAGACCCGAACCCCAATCCCCACATTTTTGATAGGACCAGAAACCGAATCCGGAAGAATCTCCTTCGGCTGATCCCCGGGCTCAGACTTTTCCGCATGGCAATTTCCATGCGAGATTGTGCCTGGAACAGCCACGTCCTATGTTTTCATGTCATTTTCCAAAGTACTTCCCGCCGGATTTTCAGAAGGAATCGTCTAGCCAGTCCAGCATGTTCGGAAGAACCAGAAAACCCTGCGAGCGATTGTTCTTTCAGCAGAATGGGGCATCGACCTCTCCTGGAGGAATTTTATTAAGTACTTATAAATTTTTAGTTATATTGTTTTACAGGAATACTGCGACTGACTCTTATGCCCAAAATAATGGTGCGGATTTGCACTATTTTGTCCATTCCGCACATTTGTCTCCTCTACAAAGATTCTCAAGTCATGAAAAATAAAAAACTTTTTCAAGAAATCACCCTGGTATATATATTGCTTATAATAAGCTCCCAATTTCAAACCCGCTCACTCAATTCATGTACATGACCAAGGTGTGGCGCGATTCTTGAACCTCAAGTCACCCATTGGCTCCATATCGACGACATTCTGTTGAACGGGAGATATAAAAATGACTCAGAGTTTCGCCCCTATCATTATGCTCATTACCCCATGGCCCCTTCTAGCCATCGGAGGAATCGGCTTTCTCATCGCCAGTCGCAAGCCCCGCATCATGCGCCGGCTTGTAAAAGTCGCGGCGCAATTCGCACTGATCGCCGCACTGGCTGGGAATATCATCCAAATCGTTTCACCCGGTGAAACGGTGACATTTTTTTCAACCCCTCTCCCGGGGAATATGGGTCACTTCGCCATTACGGTCGATCCGCACGCGCTGTCAGGAATCATGCTCCTCCTGGTGGCATTCGTGGGCGTCATCGTCACGCGATTTTCCTTTACCTACATGGAAGGAGATTCCAGGGAAGGTGTTTTTCACCAGCGCCTCAGCCTGACGCTGGGCGCTTTCTTTACCCTGATTCTTGTCGGGAATATATGGGCTTTCTGGCTTTCATGGGTGCTGACAAGCCTTTTTCTCCATAAATTGCTCGAATTCTACGAAAATCGGCCGGGCGCCATTTTGGCCGCACAAAAAAAATTCCTCTTTGGAAGGATCGCCGACGTTACGTTGTTCACGGCATTTTTCCTTCTGGTCCGAACCCTGCATATCGACACTTTTCCGGGTATTTCAAGGGCCCTGGAAACCATTCAAACGCCTGATGCCTCACTTTCCATCGCTGCTACCCTGATCGCAATCAGCGCGATTCTGAAAAGCGCCCAGTTCCCGTTCCATGGATGGCTCATTGCCGTTATGGAAGCCCCGACGCCCGTATCGGCGCTCCTCCATGCGGGTCTGATCTACACGGGGGCGTTTCTGCTCCTCAGGACAAATACGCTTCTGACGGTCGTTCCTTCCAGTCGGGATCTTCTGATGTTATCCGGAATCCTGACGATTTTTGTAACATCCCTCATGATGATCACCGAAACAAACATCAAGGAATCCCTGGCCTATTCAACCTGCGCCCAAATGGGTTTCATGCTCATGGAGTGCGGTATGGGCCTTTATAGTCTGGCCTTCGTCCATATATTGGCCCACTCCCTTTACAAGGCCCATGCCTTTCTCTCTTCCGGAAGCGTTGTCGAGCATTTTCGGGTCATCGCCCTGCCTCACGCGGATTCCGCGGCAACCTTCACTCGGACGCTGGGTGCGCTGGCCATCGGAACAGGGATGACATGGGTGACTGCCTGGATGTTCCATTACAGCTTACGAAACCCCCCTTTCCTCATCATGGGGGAAATCCTGTCTGTCGCGGTGGCCCTCCTGCTCTTGCAGGGAATGCGGACCGCCGAAGGGTCGGTCCGGGGTTTTCTTCCCCGGATCCTGGGGCTTTGCGCACTCGTCGACATTTCCTATGACATTCTGCACGAACTCTTCACCCGCATCTTGCGCGAAAGCATCCCGGTGGCGCCTCCTCCGCCTGATCCGGGAGGGGATCTCCTTCTCGGTGTGATCGCCGCGGCGTTTCTCATCCTGATGCTGATCGGGGAATTTCTTCCTTTCATCCTCGAGAAGCCCTTCTGGAAAAAAGCTTATGTCCATCTGGGAAACGGATTCTATATCGACCTCTTTCTCTCCAGGGTGATTACCCGCATAAGCCAGAATCCCGGCATGAACCGTCCCTTTCCGGAAAGGAGGTGAGAAAGGTGGAAAACATTCTGAAAACACAAGAAAGCCAGATACTCGAGTCCGCAGAAAATGCCTGTCGCCTCATCGCACCTCTCTGGCCTCTCAAGAACTTTGTCGCCGTCAACCCCTATCAGGGTTTTGGCAATCGGCCTTTCAAGGCAACGGAGCTTTTTTTGTCCAGGACGATCGGAAGTCACCTTCACATGCCCTTTCATTACTATCTCGAAAAAATCCGGGATGGCCAGATCACTTTGTCCGACATATCCGAAGCGCTTCAGAATCAAGGGTCTAATCTGTCGGCAGAGGATTTTCTGGAAGCCATCAAGCAGCGCAGCGAAAGATTCTCGCCGCCCGATCTTCTGACGGATTGCGCCATGAAACTGGACAACCAGAACTGGCCTTCTTTTGTGATTGAACGGATTAGCCATTTCTGCGCGGGATACTTTGACGAGGGACAGGCCTACTGGTCCAGCCCTTGGTCAGACCAGCCCCTCTACAGGGCCTGGAAGGAGTATGCAACCATCGATTTCAGTCCGGCGATCATGGGAGTGAAACTTTTTCGGGAGCGGATCCGGTCAATCCCGGACTCCCCGGAAGAAACCATCGTTCATTGTGTCCAGGCCCTGAACATTCCTCCGGAATCTCTCGAAAGGTATCTCTTTGCCCTTCTTTCCAGCGTCGGTGGCTGGGCTTCGTGGGCCCGTTATCAGAACTGGCAAGCCGGGCTCGAAAAGAAGAATGACAACACCCCCCTCCAGATCCTGGCCATCCGGATCGCATGGGACTATCTCCTTCTGGAAAGCTGGCCCAACTCCTCTCTTCGGGAGATGTGGATGCAATCCCTGCCGGCATGGGAAACTCCCGACGCGTCTGACGCTTCTCTACCCCCTGACGGCATGGTCCTTCAGGAAGCCCACGAAACGTCCTACCGGAAAACTCTTTTCAATCTGATTTCTTCCTCGGGGACCCTTGAACGAAAGGAACGCCGGCCGGTTTTCCAGGCGGCTTTCTGCATTGATGTCCGTTCGGAAATTATCCGTCGCGCCATCGAGTCGCTCGCACCGAACGGAGAAACGCTCGGTTTTGCCGGTTTTTTTGGCGTTCCCCTGGAATTTCTCCCCTTTGCCTCGGTGGCAGGAAAAAAACACCTGCCTATCCTCTTTCCCCCCTCCTACCGTATTCAGGAGCTGCCAGTCGGAATCCCGCCGGACACGGCGGAGGAATGGGCGATGATCCGGAGAAGAAACGTGCGGCTTTCCAAAACCTGGAAAATCTTCAAGACAAGCCCGGCTTCCTGTTTTTCGTATGTCGAATCCTTCGGCCTTTTCAGCTTCCTCACGCTTGTTTCCAACAGTCTCGGATGGAGCCGTCCAGCTCCTCATCCGGACAAGAAAGGGTTGCGTCGGGACCAGTCAGAAAAAATGGCTCCAGTCCTTGATAATGCCCTTCCGGATACGGACGGAAAAAAATCAGGTATTCCATTGTCGGACAGGGCGCGACTCGGAACATTCATCCTCAAGAACATGGGCCTCACAAAAAATTTCGCCCGCCTCGTCCTTCTTGTCGGACATGGCAGCACCACCACCAATAACCCTCAGGCCACGGGACTTGACTGCGGCGCCTGCGGGGGGCAGACGGGAGAGGTGAGCGCCCGGATCGCCGCGGCGCTGCTGAACGATCCGGAAACACGACGGAGTATCGCGGCAGAAAAACAGGTTGTCATTCCGGACGACACCGTCTTTCTGCCGGCCCTGCACGATACCACTACCGACCAGATCCGGCTGTTCGATACCGGACAACTCCCTGACGGACATCGTGCAGAACTTCGTTCCCTGGAAAAGATTCTGGAAGAAGCCGGACAACGGGCCCGACAGGAAAAAGCCCCGACACTGGGCCTGAACGTCAAATCCCATTGGAGCATCATGAAAAATCTTCAGAAAAGGACCCGGGACTGGGCCCAGACCCGGCCGGAATGGGGGTTGGGGCGAAACGCGGCGTTCATCGCCGCCCCTCGTGTCCGGACCCGTGCGTTGAACCTGGATGGACGCGTTTTCCTTCATGAATACGATTGGCGACAGGATACGGATTTCAGTACGCTCGAACTCATCATCTCGGCGCCGCTGCTCGTCGCCAACTGGATCAACATGCAATATTTCGCTTCGACAGTGGACAATGAACGGTATGGCAGCGGGAACAAGGTTCTCCACAATGTCGTCGGTGGTTCGATCGGGGTGCTGGAAGGCAATGGCGGTGATCTCCGCCAGGGGCTTTCCATCCAGTCCATTCATGACGGGAGGCGGTGGATTCATGACCCCCTCAGGCTTCATGCTATCCTGGAAGCCCCGTCTGAACCGATCCTGCAGATCCTGAAAAAACATGACAATATCCGGAATCTGGTCCTGAACGAATGGATCCTCCTTTACCGGCTGGACGATACCGGGAAGAATTTCCGGATGCTTCCGTCAATGTTGAACTGACCTTCCGGAAGAGTCGCTCCGTCTGACCGGCCCGGGACCCGACTGCCATCTGGTGCTATGGATGACAGGAAGACAAATGTGATTCAATAGCGAATGGATCGAATGCATATGCCATAAATGCGCGCTTGGGCCCGGAGTCACCGTTCGATTGACCTTTCGGGTGGGCTTTTTTCTGGATGCCGGGCGAAACCCGGGCGGAGGAGCGTCTTGAAAAACAACGGAGATTCCCGGGATCTCCCGCCGGACGATTCTTTTACCCTGATGTCCCCCTCCCTCTACAGACCGGAGATCCGGACAGGTTTGCCCCGAGGTATGTGCCTGATCGACAACCGGGGTTGCATCCTTTATCAGACAACCTCCTTCCGCGAGATGACACAAGGTGTGACCGTCTCTCCGTCCGGGAATCGAACCGGACTCCTCGACATTCTTCTCGAAACGGCCTCAGGTCCACAGGAGGAGGGACAAAACCGGATACGTTACCGGGTGGAGGATACCCAGGGACGCGTCCACGTGCTTGACTGCGATTTCACCCCGATTTCACCCTCCCCTTCAGGGCAGACGCAAATCCTGATTCAGCTGCAGGATGTGACAGACATGGAATCGCTGGCAGAGGAAATCCTGTCAATCGGACGATACCAGGACGTTCTGGGAAAAATCGCGAGTCTTTCCGTCAATGGCGCTTCCATCCAGGAGATTGCAACCTGCGCTGCGGAAGAGACATCCCGGGCCCTCAATGTGGAATTCTGCAAGATCCTGATCGCCGGAGATTCGGATGATACGCTCCATCTCCTGGCCGGCATAGGGTGGAACAATGGCCTGGTCGGAACCTATGTACAGGAAGGAGGGGATTTTTCCCAGGCGGGGTTCGCCATTAAGGAAAAAAAACCTGTTATTGTGAAAGACCTTTTGAAAGAAACCCGATTTTCCCCATCCAAGCTTCTCTCCGAACATCAGGTCCGTTCGGGCGTCAGCGTTCCCATGATGTTCCAGGATCAGATTCTGGGGGTCATGGGAGCCCACACCCGGTCTCTCAGGGTATTTAACGAACGGGAGATCGGTTTTCTGGGAACCGTCGCCAATACGGTAGCCACGATTCTCGAACGCTGGAAACGGGAAGAAACCCAACTCACCATTTACAAAAGGCTGTTTGCCCAGGTCGAAGACGGTATCATCCTGACAGACCAGCACGGAACCATCCTGGAATGGAACCCGGCGATGGAACGCATGTCTGGCTACCTCCGGCAGGAGGCCATCGGAAAGACACCGGCCCTTTTGTCTTCCGGCAGGCAGGGCCCCGATTTCTACAACATCCTCTGGGAGAAAATCCGTTCGGGTGAACCCTTCGTCGATCGTTTTATTAATAAAAGAAAAGACCAAAGCGAATTTCTGGTGTGGGAGAGAATCAGTCCCGTCATGGATCCGGACCGGACGATCCACTTTTTCCTGGCGATTCTGACGGATCTGTCCGACCGGGAAAAGATGCTCGAAGCCTTGCGGCATACCGAACAAATCAAGCTCGTCGGACAACTTGCCGGAGGAATCCTCCATGAAATCCGCAATCCCCTGATCGGCATCGGAAGTCTGGCCGCGCACATTTCGGACTCGAACACACTCCCCCCTGAAGTTCAAAGACAGGTCCGGCTCATCGCCGACGAAGCCAGGCGCATCGATGAACTCCTGGGAACGCATCTGAAAGAACTCAAACCTCGAACCTTTGATTTCCAGCCCATTCACCTGGAGGAACTTCTTCATGACGTCCACTCCCTTCTTCAGGAAAGCTTCAGAAAAAACCACACGACATTCCGTGTCAAAACCCCAAAAGGCCTCCCCACGCTCACGGCTGCAAGGGGTCCCCTCCAGCAGGTGCTGATCAATCTGTTCATGAACGCGCTGGAAGCCATGCCCGAAGGCGGAAAAATCGAGGTTCTTCTCCAGGATACCGTCTTTCATAGCCAGCGGAGCCTGGCGATCGTTGTCAGGGATTCCGGAAAAGGCTTGCCAGAATCTGTTCTCCGGAGGCTGAACGAACCGTTTTTTACGCACGGAAAGGCAAAAGGAGTGGGTCTGGGGCTCTCAATCTGCCGGGATATCCTGGACCGCCACAAAGGAGGTCTCCAGATCAAAAGCGAGCCAGGTAAAGGAACAGAAGTGACAGTCTTTCTTCCTGTGGAATAAGGAGCAGAAATGATTCAGACAGTGTTGCTTGTCGAAGACGAAGCTTCGATCAGGGAAGCCTACGCGTTGCGCTTGGAGCACAAGGGGTACGTTGTCCATACGGCGCGAAACGGGGAGGAGGGAATCGCCCTCCTCCAGAAAACCCCACCCGACATTCTGATACTCGATATGGTCATGTCCGGAATATCGGGCCTCGAACTCCTCAAGGAAATCCGCACCGCGGATCCGGAGCTTCCGGTGATCGTCCTGACCGCGCGGGGAACAATCAGGGACGCCGTCGAGGCCATGCGGCTCGGGGCGTTCGATTTTGTCACCAAAAGCATTGACATGGACGAACTGTTCATCGCCCTTGCGAACGCTTCCCGTTTTCTGACCCTTTCGCAGGAAGCCCGTTACAGGACCGGACAAGAATCTGAACGTTTTTCCCTGGACCGGATGATCGCCGAAGGCGAGGTCAGCCGGACGCTCAAAAAACAGATCAAAAATCTGGCGTCAAACGACCAGATTACGGTTCTGTTGCAGGGAGAAACCGGCAGCGGAAAGGAATACGCTTCCAAATTGATCCACTACAACGGCTCGCGGAGTGAACGACCGTTTATCGAGGTCGACTGCCCCGCCATTCCTTCCGAACTCTTCGAGAGCGAGCTCTTCGGGTATGAAAAGGGATCCTTTACCGGTGCCACGACACGCAAGGTCGGTCTGCTGGAGCTCTCCGACGGCGGCACCGTCCTGCTGGACGAGATCGGAGACCTGCCACTCCACCTTCAGGCCAAACTCCTCAGGGTCATCGAAGACCGCAAGATCCGGAGGGTCGGAGGAGGGGCGCAGTACCCCATCAACGTCCGATTTATGGCCGCCACCCACCGGGACCTTCGCCAGGCGGTCAAAAACGGGCAATTCCGGGAGGATCTTTTCTACCGACTGAACGTCGTCAGCCTTCACATTCCGGCCCTCCGGGAAAGGCGGGAGGACATCATTCCCATGGCGGAACGTTTTCTCTACGAATCGGCGCAGGCCTTCCGGAAAAATGTCCGCACAATTGCACCGGATGCCCAGGAAATGTTGCTCTCCTATGACTTCCCGGGCAACATCCGGGAACTCTCCAACCTGATGGAACGGGCGGTCATGTTTTGCGCCGGCCCCCGGCTGGAAGCCAAAAACTTCCCCTCCGACATGAACCAGATCAGGCAGGAGAGTTTCTCCCCCGGCACCTCTCGAACGAACGATGTTGGCAGTGAACTGGTTCTCCCGATGTATTATGAAATTGGCAAAGACTCCCTCCCCGAACATGAAAAAAACCTGATCAGACGGGTTCTGGAGAAGTCAGGAGGCAACAAGACGCTGGCCGCAAGCCGCCTCGGTATCAGCCGTTGGGCGCTGGATCGTCGAATCAAGGGTTCATAGGAGTCGGCGGGAAAGAAGGAAAGTCTCTGAAACGGCAGGTGATCAGACCCAAAGGACTTTCCGGTAAAAAAATGGAGGAGGGAGAGATCTCCCTCCTCCACAACCATCAGTAAGCCTTGCTGTAACCGGCTTCGTCCCCATAGTTCCAGAGCTTCTGGACAGCGGACCACAGGTGTTTTTTGCCCAGTTCGCTCACAAACTGGTCGACATCCTTGTCCGTCACAGGCCGGGTGGCCATAAATCGGCAACGGTACCAGTTAACAAGCATCAGATCCGGGCTGACATACCCGGGCCACACTTTCGTTCCGCGATTCGAAATGAATTCGATCTTGAACGGACCATACTCGTCAAATTTCGGAATACCGTCTTCCGTGATGACATAAACGTCAACACCCACCAGGGTGATTTTTTGGGCGGGGCGTTGAGCCCTCCCCGTCGTTGCGTTCAACGTTGCCATGCAGAAATCTCCTTCTCGTTACGATCAGACTGTCCGTTTTTCCGGTTAGACCGTGTCCATTGCGCGAATGATGGCGTCGGCGTACTCGTCCGTAGAGGCTGTACCACCCGCGTCATACGTCAGATGCTTGGCTTCTGCCAGAACCTTGTCGACCGCTTTTTCGATCCGTTCCGCAGCCTTGTGTTCATTAATCCACTTCAACATCATGACGCCGGACAGGAGAACGGCGGAAGGGTTGACTTTCTTCATTCCGGCATACTTCGGAGCCGATCCGTGGACAGCTTCGAAAATGGAGCAGTTGTCGCCGATATTGGCTCCGGGAGCGAATCCCAGACCGCCGACAAGCCCCGCACAGAGATCGGAGAGAATATCCCCGTAAAGGTTGGGGAGAACCAGACAGTCGAACTGCCCCGGATTCCGCACGAGCTGCATTGAACAGTTATCGACAATGATGTCACCGGATTCGATTTCCGGATATTTCTTGGCGACCTCCCGGAAAGCTTCCAGAAAGAGGCCATCCGTCATTTTCATGATGTTGGCCTTGTGCACACACTGGATCTTCTTCCGGTTGTTGGCTTTCGCCCACTTGAAAGCAAATTCGGCGATCCGTATGGAGCCGGGCCATGTAATGACCTTCAGACACTGGGCCACTTCGTTTGAAACCATATGCTCGATGGCCGCATAGGAATCT
>DAHWKF010000114.1 GCA_027343785.1 Leptospirillum sp.
GCGGAATGGACCTGATGTTTACGCATCACGAAAACGAACGCGCCCAGAGCGAATCGGCCACGGGCAAGAGATTTGTGGGCATCTGGGTCCACAATGGCTTCGTCACACTCAACGAAGAGAAAATGTCGAAATCCCTCGGAAACATCTTCCGGATCCGGACATTTTTCGAAACCTCCCCGTTTCCGGAAGAAGTTACCAGGGAATGGTTACGGACATTTCTGCTATCAACCCACTATGCCTCTCCGGTCGATTTGACGGAAGACAATCTTGCCCACGCAAAAAACGGCCTGGACAGTCTTTATCTCTTCAAATCACTCCTGGAAGCCCGAAAAGGAGAGTCTTCCGCGGGACCCATGACACGGGAATTTATCTCGGCTCTGGCCCGGGACATGGATACTCCTGTGGCCTTCCGCCTTTTGCACCAAACCAAAAACCTCCTGAACCCCGCCCTTTCAGCAGGTGACACACCTCCCGACTTTCAGCTGGCGGATGCAAGAGCGCTCTTTGCCGCCGCCGGACAAATCCTGGGAGTGTTGACCCTCCCGTCTTCCAGCTGGATTTACGGAAAAGGCGACCAGCCTCTCCGTGAGGAAACGCTCGCACCGGACGAAGTGGACCGGCTGGTCATGGAAAGAGAAAAAGCCCGTCGCGAAAAAAACTTTTCTCTTGCGGACACCATACGCGAAAGATTGAAAAAAGCCGGTTTCCTGCTCGAAGACAACCCCGGAGGATTGCCACGAATCCGGAAAATATAGAGCCGCCGACCGGAATAGGTGGGCTGCATGCCGTCCTCGAGCTCTTGAGAAACCAGCCCCGCCTGATTTCCCGTCTCTACCTGAAGGACGATCCCAGACCGGATACCCGCCGGCAGGAGATCCTGAAGAGAGCCCGGGAGCGAGGGATTCCCGTTGACTTCGTTCCCCGGCTGGCATTGGACAGAATGGCTCCGGACCTGGTTCATCAGGGGGTGTATGCGGCTCTCGAGCCATTGCCTCTGCTCGAACTCGGAGATTTTCTGGACAGCCATCCGGATTTGCCCTCTCCCCTGGTTGCCGTCGATGGGGTCCAGGACCCCCGAAATCTCGGTGCTCTACTTCGGACATGCGACGCGGCAGGGGTCAAGGGGGTGATCCTCCCCAAGCGTCGTGTCGCCCCGCTCTCCCCCGTCTGCGCAAAAACCTCCTCCGGCGCCCTTTTTACCCTCCCCCTGATCAGAGTGGGGAACCTGTCCCAGACACTGATCGCACTCAGGAAGACGGGATATGGGGTGGCCTCCCTCGCTCTCGGGGGAAATACCGCCTACCGGAACCCCTTTCCCCACCCCCTCGTCGTTGTGGTGGGAGAAGAGGAAAAAGGGGTGTCCCGGCCGGTTCTGCACCAATCCGACTGGATCGTCTCCCTTCCGATGCATGGTCAGGTGGCCTCACTCAACCTGTCGGTCGCGCTGGGAATTTTTCTGTATGCGCAGAATGCTGAAAATACCCAAACGCCGTTCCCCCGTTAAAAATGCAGATCGGATACGCACCGTCCTTTCTGAAAAAGTTGGTTCGACGCAAAACCTTGTGTATCATTAAACAATGACAATCGACCGTTGCCTACATGCGTCAAGCAGACCGGCTCACCTCAACAGGATGACTATGACAGACCGGAATCGGAAGCTTCCCATCATTTTTGCACGGGTTGTACAGAAGCTGGTCCTTCTACTCTTGCTCTTTTTGCTTTCGGGCACCCTGCCGGGAGGGAGGCTCGTCGAGGCCCGTGCCGCCGTTCAGGATGTCCCCGACTCCGGACTTCTCCAGAAAATGGGGTTCATCGTTTTCGACGACCGGGAACGGGCACCCGAAATCCAGGCACCGGTGATATCCGGGAAACCCGTCAATCTGGCTTCCTTCAGGGGGGATTGGGTTCTTCTGAATTTCTGGGCGACATGGTGCATTCCCTGCCGAACCGAAATCCCCACGTTGGTGAGGCTGGCGAACCACATGAACGGACGCAAATTTGTGCTGGTCAGCGTGGCGATGGATCATGATCCGGCAAAAATCCGGGCATTCCTCCGTAAAATGCCGGTCGACTATCCGGTTCTGCTGGGCCGGAAGGGGAGGGTGGACGAACGTTATGTCGGCATGGGGCTTCCCCAAACCTACCTGATCGATCCGAGTGGATACCTCGTCGGAAAAGCTGCCGGGTCCAGGGACTGGTCTGGTTCGCAGGCTTACAGGCTGTTTGACTCCCTCCCGGGTTCGAAGGCAACCGATCCTGCCATTGCACCTGGAGCTGCCCCGAAGGATCCGTCATGAGAAAACTGAAGCTGGCCCTCGCCCAGACCAATCCGATCGTCGGTGATATTCCCGGTAATCTCAACCATATCAAGGACATGATCGGACAGTCCCGCTCGGAACACGCGGATGTGGTCGTCTTTCCCGAACTGGCCCTGACCGGTTATCCTCCCGAGGATCTGCTCCTCAAGCCTTCGTTTATCGACAGGAACCTCAGGGCCCTCGAGGAACTGGTGGGGTTTGCCCCCGACCTTCTTGTCATGGTGGGATTTGTCGACCGGAGGGACGATATCTATAACTCTGCGGCTGTTCTTTATGGCGGCAAGATTCAGGGGATATACCACAAGCAATACCTTCCGAATTATGGCGTCTTCGATGAAAACCGGTATTTCCAGGAAGGCATGGAATCGCCCGTCATCGAGTTTCGTTCAGTCCGCCTGGGAATCAACATCTGTGAAGATATATGGTACCCGAAGGGACCTCTCTATACCCAGACGGTGGTCGGGGATGCCGAATGCGTCCTGAATCTTTCCGCCTCCCCCTTTCACGCAGGGAAGCGCGAAGTCCGGGAAAGCATGCTTTGCACCCGGGCGGTCGACAGCGCATGTTATATCGCCTATGTCAACATGGTGGGTGGACAGGACGAGCTCGTCTTCGATGGACAAAGCCTGGTCATCAGCCCCGAAGGAGCGATCGAAAGCCGGGGGAAAGCCTTTCAGGAGGATCTCATCATCACCGAAATCGATCTCGACCATGTGTTTCGTGTTCGCCTCCACGATCCCCGCCGTCGAAAGGACAAGTTGAGTCAGTCCCTGGACAAGCCCCAATGGAACCAGGATGACGTTCTGGTAACCTGGAAAATCGAGGAGTCCGGAAGAACCAGGACATCCGGCGCGCACCGCGCGGAGAAAAAGACGCTTGTCAAAAGTCCCTTTTCCCCTCCGCTCGACCGGTTGGCCGAAATCTACGAGGCGCTGGTGACAGGGGTGCGGGATTATGTGAGAAAAAATCATTTCCGCGATGTCCTGATCGGTCTGTCCGGGGGTATCGACTCCACTCTGGTGGCCGCCATCGCCGCCGACGCCCTCGGACCCGAACAGGTTCATGGCCTTTTCATGCCCTCCATGTATACCTCCCAGGAAAGTTATGAGGATGTCCTGAAACTTTCAGGAACGCTCAAGATTTCCGTTGAAACGATTCCGATCGGTGGTTCCTTCGAACAATTTCTTCAGATCCTCGCACCCCTCTTTCAGGATCGCCCCCGGGACACCACGGAGGAAAATCTGCAGTCCCGCATTCGGGGGCTTCTCCTGATGGCCCTCTCCAACAAGTTCCACTGGCTGGTCCTGACGACCGGAAACAAGAGCGAAATGAGCGTCGGATACCAGACGCTTTATGGCGACATGGCCGGCGGTTTTTCGGTTCTCAAGGATGTTCCGAAAACCCTGGTGTATGATCTCGCCGACTACCTGAACACACAGAGGACAGACATCATTCCCCACCGGATCATCGAGAAAGCGCCGACCGCGGAGTTGCGCCCGAACCAGAAAGACGTTGACTCCCTTCCTCCATATGAGATTCTCGACCCGATCATGGAGGCCTATGTGGAGGACGATCAGGGGTTTGAGGAAATCATCGGCAAAGGATTCGACCCTGCGACGGTCTCCAAGGTCCTCACGTTGATCGACAGGAGCGAATACAAGCGGCGCCAGTCCCCTCCGGGAATCAAACTGACCATGAGAGCCTTCGGGAAGGACTGGAGGGTCCCGATTACAAACCGGTTCAAGGAAGTCTGACATTGAGCCGGCCCCCTCTGTACGGGACCGGCTCTGACAAGGAGTTTCCATTGCCCACGATCAGTATTGAAGAAGCCATCGACCGTATCAGGAATGGGCGCATGATCATCCTGACAGACGACGAAGATCGGGAAAACGAAGGTGATTTTGTCATCGCCGGCCAGTTTGCGACCCCGGAGGCCATCAACTTCATGGCCAAGTTCGGGCGGGGTCTGATATGTGTGACCATGGGCGCGGACAAGGCCGAGTCTCTCAGACTGGAACCGATGACCCCCGTCAATGAGGCCTCCTTCGGAACCGATTTCACGATCTCGGTTGACGCCCGGGACGGTATATCCACCGGCATTTCCGCTTTTGATCGCGCTCATACTATCCAGACGATTGTCCGTCCGGACGCCAAGCCCACCGATCTCGTCCGGCCGGGCCATATCTTTCCTATCCGGGCGAAGGAAGGTGGTGTCCTGAAACGGGCAGGACAGACGGAGGGTTCGGTCGACCTTGCCATTCTGGCAGGAATCATACCGATTGGAGTCATCTGCGAAATTCTGAACGAAGATGGATCCATGGCCAGATTCCCGGACCTGGAAAAAGTCTCCCGCGAACACGACATCCCCATCGCCACGATCAGGGACCTGATCGCCTACCGGATGAAAGAGGAGAAACTCGTCCAGAAAGTGGCTGAAGCCGACCTCCCCACGGAATTCGGGGATTTCCGTGCTGTGGTCTTCGAGGACAAGGTCGAGCAGGGGCCCCATATCGCCCTTGTGAAAGGAACGATCGACCCGTCCAGGCCGGTTCTCGTCCGGGTCCATTCAAGCTGTTTGACAGGAGACGTCTTCCATTCCCACCGGTGTGACTGTGGCCCTCAGCTCCGGGAAGCCATGCGGATGATTGAAAAGGAGGGAAGCGGAATTGTCCTCTACATGAACCAGGAAGGCCGTGGAATAGGACTCGCCAACAAGATCAAGGCCTATAGTCTCCAGGATCAGGGGTACGATACGGTGGAAGCCAACCTCAAGCTGGGATTCAAGGATGATTTGCGCGATTACGGGATTGGGGCCCAGATTCTCGGCCAGGTGGGCGTACGGAAACTCCGGCTTATCACGAACAACCCCCGGAAGATCGTGGGACTCACGGGATATGGGCTTGAAATGGTCGACCGGGTTCCCGTCGAAATCACTCCGGAAGACAAGAATCGCCGTTATCTCAAAACCAAGAAAGACAAGCTCGGGCATCTGCTCAGCAAGATCTGAAGAGGGAAGAAACTCCGTGGAAACCAGAACGCTCAACCTTCCGTCACCCCCTTTGCCCTGGAAAGCCCTGGTGATCGCAAGCGAATTCAACGCAATCGTCACCGACAGGCTCCTCTCCGGATGTCTCGACGGTTTTCGGGAATCCCCGCTCCTCCCTGAAAAGGTGGACATTGTCCGTGTCCCGGGGGCCATGGAAATCCCATCCACCCTGTCTGTCCTGCTTCCGCGAAACGAATACGACGTGGCCGTCGTGATCGGTTGCGTGATTCGGGGGGACACGGGACATTACGAAGCGGTCGTTGACGGTGTGACATCCGGGACCATACGACAAAGCCAGAACCACGGAAAGCCGGTCATTTTCGGTGTGTTGACAGTCGAAACCCTCCAGCAGGCCCTGGACAGGGTCGGCGGAAAAGCCGGCCACAAGGGGAGGGAAGCGGGGGAAGCTGCCTACAGGATGGCCCAGCTTTTCCTGGACTGGAGCCGGAGAAAATCACCGTGAACGCACCCCTGGTTTCCCGAAAGAGAAAAACGGGGGGGCACCGATTCGGAAGTCCCTTTCACAAGGCCCGCATTGAAGTCCTTCAGTCCCTTTTCGCCGGAGAATACCTTCCGGGGGGGCCTCCTCCGTTTTCCCTGACCTCTGCCTTGCCCAGCCAGGCGCTTCTGTTCAGGGACAGGCTCAAGGAAGGAGTCATGCGGAACAAGGAAGAGATCGACCGGACAATTTCCCGGTTTTCTGTTGACTGGAGCATTGAACGGATGGGACGTATCGACCGGAATATCCTGCGCATGGGAATCTGCGAACTTCTCCATGAACCCGATATCCCTTTTCGCGTCACCATAGACGAGTCCCTCGAACTTGCCCATCAGTTTTCCGAACCGGAAGCAATTCGCTTCATCAACGGGATCCTTCACCAGGTCGGAATTCACATGAATCCCGAAAAAGTCGGCAAAGAAGGTCTTCGGGAGGCCGAAACTCCGGACAGGAAAGAGCGCCCGTGAAGACCCTTCGCCAGATTGACGCACTCTTGTTTCGCGATCTTCCGTCCCTTCCACCCGGTGAAGGGGATCTGTTTGATGTCAACCCTCTTTTCAGGATCTTTCTGATCGACCGGAAACTCAAAACGCTGAACGGGATCCTGGGCTGGGTGGATCTTTGGTACTCGGGAATGCTCACCCGGGCGATCGCGCCTTTTTTAAGGGGAGAGAAGACATCGCCCGACTCCCTTCTGTTCGTTCCCGCCGACCCTCCCCTCCATAAGGGATTTTTGCTCGTCCACCGGGAATCTCTGGGGGAAACCCCCAAAATCGCCCTGCAAACGATGATGGTCAATCTTGGAGTCGACCGGGCCGTTCTCGACGGAACACTGTTATCCCGCGATATCTCACCGGAAACATGCGCCGATTCGGAGAGCACAGGACAGGACAAGGAGGAGTCTCTCATATTCCTGTCGGATCCGAGCGACCTTCCTGCCTCGTGCATACTGCGCACACCCACAACTTCCGGAGGGATTCGTCTTCCTCTCCCTCCGGAAGCAAAAGGCGTTTA
>DAHWKF010000118.1 GCA_027343785.1 Leptospirillum sp.
CCGCGGGATCTTCCGGAAGTGCTCGACGAAAGCGAGATCATCCATCTTCTGGAAGCGCCGGATCCCAAAACCGATGACGGAATCCGGGATCGGGCGATTCTGGCGACATTTTATGCGTCGGGATTGCGTGTTTCTGAACTGGCGGAGCTGACCGTCGACCGTCTCAATCTGGAAGAAGGGCAGGTTCGGGTCACCGGAAAAGGTCAGAAGGAACGGGTGGCGTTCCTCGATCAAAAGTCCTGCGATCGCCTGAAGCAGTATCTGGAAAGGGTACGCTCAGGCGTACGCACCTCGGAAACCACGCTGTTCCTGACCCGCAGGAGAACCGGATTCACCCGGCAGGGGTTGTGGCTTTTGATCAAGGGGTACGCGGTGAAGTGCGGCATCTCCCGTAACGTCTCTCCGCATACGCTCCGTCATACGTTCGCTACCCACCTTCTTTCGCACGGGATGGATATCCGGTCCATCCAGATTCTTCTCGGACATTCGGACATCCAGACGACGGAAATCTATACCCACGTCGATATCGGTGGCCTGGCGGTAGATCTCGAACGATACCATCCGAGGGGAAAGAGCCTGTCCGAAGAGACGCCGGAATCCTCCCCTCCGGAGGACCGGAAAAGGAAAAAGAAATAACGGCAACAAACAGAACCTGTCAGTCCAGCACGGACCAGAGTTGGCCCATCAGGGTATCCAGCTGATCCCAGCCCGCAGTCGTGAAAACCACACGTCCCTCTTCCAGTCGAAGACTGTCAATCCAGCCGCATGCGACCCATTCGCCCAGAAATCGCGTCATGTCCTTTCCTGTCTGAGCGGAAGACACCCAGTCGAGCGGAAATCCGTACGAAATGCGTGCGTTCGTATAAAGAACCTCCAGAAGAGCTTCCTGATCCGTCAAGGTCTCATTCAGATGAACGGGATGCATATCTCTTCGTATGGATAATTCGTACGAACGAATGGAGGGAAGATTGACTGTTCGTACGCTCCGAATCCGTTGATGGGCGCCTGCCCCCAATCCCGCATAATCAAATCCCTGCCATACCCTCAGATTGTGGCGGCATTCGGTCCGGGAAGACCGGGAAAAATTGGCGACCTCGTAGCGATGCCACCCCAGAGAGGCGAGTTTCCGGACGGCGGATTGCCAGTCCCTGCCGGCCATTTCCTCCAGGTCGCAGGGAAGTTCTTTCCGGAGATGCCGGGCTTTGAGGGACGTCTGGTCTTCCAGTGTCAGAGGGTAGACTGACAGGTGATCCAGACCTTCCGTCAGGAGAGTCCTGGCCGCTTCAAGGAATTGCTTTTCATCATATCCGGCTCCGCCGACGATAAAATCCATCGATAACCGGCCGGAAAAACGATTCCGTACGAACTCGACAAATCGTACGGAATCAACCGGATCCATCGTACGGCCAAGAAACCCCATCTGGGAAGATGTGACGGATTCCATGCCGACCGAGAGACGGGTAACTCCTTTGGAATCCAGAAGAGAAAGCATCTCTGCTGTCAGAACATCCGGACGCGTCTCGACGGTTATCTCCGCCAGGGGAGGAAGCTCTTTTTTCAGCCCGTCCAATAATTCCGACAAGAGTCCGGGCTCCAGGACGGTCGGCGTTCCCCCGCCGATATACAGGGTTTCAAGCCGGGAGAGGTCTTCCCGATGAAGCAGCCGTTCTTTTTCCCGGAAAAGGGCTTCGACGTATCCGTTTGCCAGATCGGGGCGGAGGGAAACGGGAATACTGCAGTAATCGCACCGTTCCGGGCAGAACGGAACCTGAACGTACAGTGTCCGGATTGTCTGGAAGAAAGTCGGATCGAAAGCCATGGGGTTAAGTGTATCCCAAAATAAGCATGTTGTGCGTGCCCGGGGCTTCTCTCCCGCCGGAAAACCGTCGAGCTATCATGTGTTTTTATGTATATAAGTTGTTTAAGTTAAATAATAATTAAATAAAACTTGATGTTATGGATGCGGTGTATGGTAGGCCATTTAATTGGTGTACTCCGGCGAAGGGAAAGTGTGTTGCCAACGTCCGGTGCAACCCGCTAGACTCTCCGTACATCCTTCGCACGGGGAGATTTTCATGGATTTTTCGAAACGCACAATCGATTATCTTTCCGGCCTCCGCCAGGAGATCGCCCGGCTCGAAGGGGAACTTCTGAAGCTGAAAGTCCTCGAACGTTCGCTTGAGCAATACCTGGGAGATCCCGTTTCGTCCCCTCTTCCCGACCCCGGCCCTGTATCACCGCCAAACCTGTTGCACAGGGATTCCCCTTATGCGGAGGAACGTCTCTCTTTGGAGATGAGAGGTGAAAAGAGGCCGGTGCAGGGTCTCCCTGTCGGTGAACTGGCTGTGCGGATTCTTGCGTCTGAAAACCGGTCGTTCGATCTGGATGAACTGGCCGGAAGGATGCGGGAGGAGTTCGGTGAAATCCGGTCGGCCGATCTGAAGAACGCTATCCGGGTTTCCCTCATCCGCCGACAAGATAGTGTCATCCGTGAAAAGCGGGGCCTTTACCGGCTAAAAAAATGATATCCGGGATACTGATTCACCGCTCAGGGTCTTCCCCAGCCTTCAGGGGATCATCTGTGGAAAACTCTGTGAGGAAATCGGCGAAGGCCTTGTGGCCGTTTTCACTTTTTCTCTTTGGTCAACTTTTGGTCAAGGGCCGGTCAGGAAAAATCCGGGAGGTTTTGAACCGGCCTTCCCCCTTCCGGAGAAATTTTTCAGGCGATCTCCCCCAGGATTCGTTCGATGTTTCGGATCTCGGTGGGGTAGGTCCAGAGGACCGCCAGCAGGTCACGAAGGTGTCGAGAATTGACTGATTCCTCAAAGGAATATGCGGCGATTGTCCGGGCCGCCAGAACAATTTTCCTCCACCTCCTGTCCGATATGAAAATCCCCTCCCCGATCAATCGTTCTCTCAGGTGCAAAATCCCCTCCCGCCCCGACGGGCCAATCCCAATCCGGGTCTCGATCAGATGGCGGCACCCCGTCAGATCGGAAAGCTTCAGTGCGTAAGGGGGTGTATCCTCCCCTCCGGCACCGGACAATACAAGTTTCAGGAAGTTGTCTCCGGAGCGAATGGGGCGGATGAGAGAACGATAGGTGAACCGGTCGTAAAAGGCGTCCAGTCCGTCGGCCGGAGACGGGTTCTGGTTGCTTGCGGCGAACAGGGAAAGAAGCGGAAGGTTTTTTCCGGAAGGGGCGTAGATGATTCGCTCGTTCAGCACCGGAAGCAACCCCAGCAACGTGTTTTTGGGAGCCCGGAACACTTCGTCGAGAAAGATGACCTGGGCTTCCCGAAATCCTCTGGCGCCGGCCAGGGACGACAGGGATACCTCCCCGTTCAGCAGGGATTCGAAGTAGGTGGCCCCGAAAATCCGCCCGACCAGCGTCCGGACCAACAGGCTCTTGGCGGTACCGGGCGGTCCGATCTGGTAGGCGTGCTCCTGGCTCAAAAGCGCCAGAATGGCCATCCGGATCACGTCCCGCCGTTCCAGAATCATCCGGTTCAGATCCTCCTCTACTCTCTGGCAGATTTCGACCTGGCGGAAGAGCTCATCCAATGTTCCGGTTCCTTGAGTCGTGAATGGCGTCATGGGGCGTTCTTTCCTCCAGGAACGGGAAAACCGGAAATCACGACGACATTGACCGGCGTGTTCCTTTCCAGTCGCCAGGTGGGTTGACGGGAGCCCGGAGGAAGAACGTTCTGGGCTTCATACATGGCATTGCTGGCTTCCTGCATCGCCAGCATGCTTCCCAGTCCGGGATTTCCCATCCAGCCCGCCGCCCCCAGGGTTTCCCCTCCGAGCATCAGGGAATCCCGTCCAAGGGAGCCTCCCATGTTTCCGGTGATGTGGCGCGACACATGGACGGGAATCCCTTCGCGATCCCCCCATATGGCGTATCCGGACATCGACGCTTCCAGGCCATTGTCGAAGATGGCCCGGACAAAGCGAATCCGGAGACGGTGACCGGCACCCGTTCCGTCCGGATATCCCAGGAGCTTGAGGGGCTTTCCCAGGAGAATGGTGCCGGATCTCTGGGGAGGTATCAGGACGAAGACCGGCATCTGCGAACCGGGACCGGCTGACGCCCGCATGATGGTCCCGCGCAGGACGCTGCCGGAGGGAAGAGTGGGTCCGGCCGGGGCGTTGCCGGTAGCTGGCAACAACCGGGGATGGGCCATCCCCGGAAGAAGTCCCGCGCTGGAAGAGAGAAACGTGCGGACCAGACCCGTCAGGGGGTTGTCCGGCGCACTTCCCTCATCGTTCGCCGGGGATCCGAGATATACGGTGCTCCGGGTGTTCAGGTCGTGTTGATCTTTGTTGTCGGGCGTTCCCGTCACAACAGGATTTTGTCCGGGAGACGCGAGCATGATGTTCCGGCTCCAGGAGGGGGGAAGGGTTTGTGAGAGCGGTTGCCAGCTTTCGGCATTGGGAAGTTGCCCCTCCGGCCCGGTCATTCCGGGATGACGGGGATGAAAGGCGGAATAAAGGAAAAAGCCGAGACCGGCCAGACCCAAAAGCAGACCCCATCGACCCGTCATTTCAGTGCGCTCCTTCTCCTGAATCTCCCATAATATCTTCGGGGGTTCCCGATCCCCTTTGGCCATCGAGTTCGATTTCCACTCCGTTTCTGGAATCGGTCCGCGGGACATGGCTGACGGGAACCAGAAAACGGGCGTTTTTCCCCGGAGAAATCTCCCGGTCAAACGTCTGATCCCAGTCCGCCATCGGATCCCATTGCTTTTCTCCCTCCCACAAAACAGATGTGTGATATCGACGGATACGGATCCGGCGGACCCGATAAGGTGTCTGTCCCCTGTTCACAGCTTCCAGCAAGCCATAAGACGGATGGGTGTGATCGCTTCGGATAAAACCCAGAAAACGGAATGAAACCCCCTCTCCCTGCCCTTTGATCGGGAGCGGGTCGGTCGGCCCGGCGCCGGCGAGGGCCTTGAGCCGGTCCTGGCGGATTTTTTGCGACTCTTGGGCTTCGACGGATTCCCGGATGGCTGTTTTCAGGGGGTTCAGATTGACAACCGTTTCGGCGTGGGGAGAACGGAAGGTGATCAGGTCGTCCTCGTCACCGGGAGTGGTCATGACAATCCGGAAGGTAATGCGTTTGTGCAATGTATAGATGATCATGTTGGTCCGGGCATCCGGGTTGTAGGTGATGGGCTTGACCTTCACCCGCTTGCCAAACACCTCCGCCAGATACAGCTTCGAATCCCCCATGTAAACCTCCTTGGCCTCCTCCGGCAGATCGATGAGGGTCACATGGGAGACCGCGGTTTTGAGCGTATATATTCTGTCGGGGTCATAGGTCCTTGTCTGGATTCCCCCGTCAGGAACGGGCGGGATCATCCTTTTCTGCGGAGAAACAGGCAAAGGCTTTTTGAGCATGACGATCTCTTTCGCCTTGACTTCGTCAGGGGATTCCGGGGGGTTCGACGGCACAGGAGCCGGATCTGTCGGGGACGGATCCATCGTCTTGACCGGAAGAGGGGGGGATGTGGCTCCGGAAAGGCTGGAAGGCGCAGACTGGAGGGGGACAAAGGTGCTCTCGGCCACTGAAGACCTTCCGGAGGAGGAGCGGGCGTCCATATAATAAAAGATGGGCAGAAGCACGACGGCCAGACAGAGGAGAAAACCGGCCAGAAATCCTTTTTTCATGGGGCTTTTCCTGAAGGCGTCGTCCGGTCTATCAGGTGTTCCGCGTAAGAGGATACCCAGAGGCCATACGGGTTGGACGGGAGAGGAGACCCCGACCGGATCAGGAATCGGCATTTGAGGATGTCGTCCCGGCGGGAGTCCGGGTTGTCATAGGAAAAGACATGGCGGACCACGACGGCGACAATGGCATAAACCCCCGGGGACACTTTGCGGATTTGACTTTCACGAAGTTCGACATGACTCCTGATCCGGGAGTCCCGGATGGTCTGGACAAACCGGTTTTTGGCGAAATCCGACTGGAACCGGCTTTTGAGCTCGGGTGTCATCATGTCGAAAGCCTTTTTGAGCCTGTAGGTCTCCTGAAAGGAGTCGTATTCGGTCAGGTCGTGGAGAAACTCCTGGACAAACGCCGACAGGACGATATGAAATCGGGAGGACTGGTCGATGGTCGACAGGGGAGTCAGCACCTGCATGCGTCCATCCTGGAAAAGACCGACAACGAGCGGTCTTCTGGGAGCGGACTGGTAGATGAGCCAGAGGGCCAGGAGAAACAGTCCCGAAACCACCCAGAACAACCTTCTGTAATCGGACAGTCTGGACTCCATCTCCAGGAGACGGTCCATCCCGGATGGCGGACGGAAATCCTCCGTGTCTTTATGGCGGGACAGAAAATCCAGGTTCACGGAGCCTCCTTCTTTTTCCGGGGACGGGGTGAGGCGGTTCGTTTCTTGGAGGGGGTTTCCACCGGAGGATCAGAGGGTTCGGGCGGGGTTTCCCCGGACTTCACGGCCCTTTTGCGGGGGGAGGCTCCAGTGGAACGGGTCCGTGTTGTCGCGGATCGGGTCGAGGATTTTCTGACGCCCGTCTTCTTCGAGGGCTCTGTTGTGTCTCCCGGTGGAGCGCCCTCAGGTGATACGGCCGATTTCCCCGCTTTTTTCCCTTTGCGTTTCCAGACCAAAGACGTCAGGCTGAATGGACCCAGCCGAACCTGTTTTTTCCGGTATACCCTCCGTCCCTGGCCGATATCCCGTGTTACGCTGCCAAACTTGAACTCGCCCATCCCCATCGGCAACTCTCCCGTTGCAACCGGTCTCAGAAGACCCTCCGACAGGATCCTTTTTCCAAAAACCACGGCTTGTGGACCGACAAACGACCCAATACCCTCGTAGGAGCGGTCGAGGAGCAGGTGCGTCAGAATCGGGACCAGGAGAAACATGAGGACCAGGGCCAGCATGATTCCCAGGGACAGGGTTTCGTTGATCAAAAGGGTGGAGCCTCCGGCCGAGCTCAGGGCCCCGGCCAGGTTGATGGCAGTAAAGATCGCGACAAACAGGTTGTGGATGACGATCCAGAGCATGATCTCCAGTGCGTTTCTTCCCCACTGGAGCAGAAGGAAAAACATTCCCGGAATGACCGCCATACTGCAGAGGATCGGTCCGATCGCATAAAGAAAGGCGAGAAGGGCGTACCTTAAAAGGGTGAAGAGGAAAATCAGGACCTTGAGCAAATCCATCAGGAGGATATAGACCAGGCCCATTGGATCCGTCATGAGAGAAAAGAATGAACTGCCCGAAATCGGGACAAGCGGAACACTCCAGATGGTCTGATAGAAACGGATGATCAGCGTGGACGGATACAGGGCTTCCGCCACGGAGCCGGTGACGAGGGAGAGATCCTGGAAAAAACCTCCGTAACCGATCAGGAGAAAGAAGACGGCCACCGCTTTGAGCAGGTCGCCAAACACCGGCTTTTCGTCCCGCATCTTTCCCCAGATCAACAGTGTCGAAACAGGAATCGTGATCAGGAAAAGAATGCGCGTCACAGACAGAACCTGGACGCGGATCGGCTCCATGACACACGGAATCGTATACGAATCCTGAAACAATAACGTCCCGAAACGGGCAGAGCAAACCATCTCACTCCTACCGGAACATGATCCAGACCGGAATTTCACTCCGGACACGAATCTGGTCGATGGCGTTCCTCTTCCGGGTCTGCTCGATCACCTGCCCTTCCAGGCCCAGGGAAGAGGATTGCTCTTTCAGAAGGTACAACAGGTCCTTATGGATGGAGAGCAGCATCTGGTAAATGTGTCCTTGGGTGTCGGCCCCCAGGCGAAGGGCTCCCTGAGGGCTGGCCTGATAGGCCATCTGGTGGATCCCGCTTCCGATCGCCTCCTCCCCGGGCGTCCGGGAAATGCCGCCGAGTGCCGCTCCCATTCCTTCATGGGCGGATCGGGTCAGATCGGACAGAGTGGCCGGAGGACCGACAGGAGTGGGCATCGGCTGGGGAGGTTCGGAGGGAATGACAGGCGAGCCGTAAAAATCGACCCCTTCGTTCTTGAATGAAAAGAAGGACTTGAGGCGCTGGATGTTGGCCAGGGTGCGGGTTTCGACCCACAATATCCGCGCTTCGATCATATTGCCCATTCCCGCGAACGCATACGCCTTTGCCGGAAAAACGACAAGAGGCAGGATGACGATGGCCATTTGCGCTGCTCGCATCTCCGGCCTGTATGTTTTTCGACACCCCTTCAATCCGGCTCTCCTCTCTTGCACAACTGCAGAAGCGCTTTCCTGAAATCCCCTTCCCGCGCGAGTGTTTCCTGAAAGATCCGGTCCTCCTCTGGCGATCTTGCTCCGAGCCAGAATGCGAGCGGAGAGGCTTCAAGCCGGAGGATCCGGTTGTCGCTTCCCGTCCGCAAAAAGCCTTCCGAGAATTTCCCGCGTTCTCCGGAAAGCGTCCTGATCACGTCTCGTTCCCTCTCCTCAAATCCCATTTCCAGCAGCCGGTCATGACCGTTGGCCAGGGGGAACACCCATTTCCAGAAGGTATTGTTCAGGAGAGCGGCCGCCAAGTCCTCCTCCAGAAAGTCTTCGGGCGACTGGGTAACGGCGATCACTCCCCCGCCCCATTTCCGGACTGTCCGGTACAAGTGGGAGAGAAATTCCGTACCCTTGAGTTCCCGGAGAATCCGGTGGGCCTCATCGAACAAGAGATAGAGTTTTCTCCCCGGCACTCCATCCTTGAGCCGGAAAAGGGACAGGCTGGCGATAAAGGCGAAGACCACGCCCTTTAGCGCCGGATGGCTGTCCAGAGCGGACAGGTCGAACGCCACCAGCCGCCCGTCAAAATCGAATCCCCGGGGGTTGTTGACCAGGTCCCCATATATTCCGGATGCCCATGAGTCAAGGATTTTTCCCATGGAGTAGGAGAGGGTCTCGTCCTCCCTGTCCTTTCCCCGGAAAGAAAGGAGTTCCTGGGCCAGCATGGACAGCACGGGACGCTTTTTATTGTCATCCAGCGTGTCGTATACATTTTCGATACACGCCAGAAGGATCCTGCGATGCACAGCTCCCACCGGAACGCTGGGGGAGATGAACGTTTCGATCACGCCTCCCAGCAAACCCAGAATGTCGGGATCGTACCGCTGTGAGGGGGCGACCGGAGACAGAAGAACTTCCCGGGCGGGAAAAGGGTTCAGGGAGAATTTGCCTCCCAGGTCGACTTTCAGGTATTGCCCTTCAAAAAACTGGCACAATCGCTCGAAGTCCCCTCCATTTTCAACGACGATCGCCTGATGGTGGAGAGATGCGCATAAGAACTGACCCATGAGAAGCTTGCTGGCAAAGGATTTTCCGCTTCCGGAGGCCCCCAGGATAAGGCCGTTGTGGTTGGGGTGGAAAGGATTCCAGAGATCGAGACCGACAGCTTCGTCGAGATGGTTGTGGCTCCAGAACCAGGGGTCCGGATCATCTGGCGTTTTGTCCCAGATGGGCAAAAGAGGAGCGAGATGTTCAGACAGGAGCATTTCCCAGCGGTCACTGGCATCCGCCTGGAGGGGAAGCCCTGAAAGAAAAAGGGGCCATTGCCTGAAAGGTTCGTGGGCCAGAATCGTACCGGGCACCCCCGCATATGCCCTGAACAGCTCTTGTCCCATCTCCTGGAGATCCCCCTCGTCTTCGCTCCAGTAGGAGATCGAAAGATTGACGGAAAAAGGAGAGCCTCCATCGCTGCCATTTTCGAACGCCGCTTCCAGAAACGATTCCTGTTGTTTTTTTTCGTTTTCCAGACGATAAGACCGTCCCGGGAGGAAAAGGGCCAGGAACCGGTTGACCGTCATCTGGCTTTGAACCCAATGAAGCGCTTTTTCCCTTGGGGGCTTCCAGAGATTCATGACCAGATCGTGGCTGAAGTCCGCTTCTTCCAGAAAGGGTCCCAATATATCCCTGTCGACCTCCAGCGGCCATGCCCTCAAAGCATGGAAACGGCCATAGAGGACCGTTCCGTCCGGATGATAGGCGACAATACCTTCGGCCCTTTCCGTAAAAGACGTCGCGGCCAGCTCCTCCGACAGCGAGGATGGGGCCTTTCGTGATGGAGGGGTATCGTTGTGGGAGGAAGGCTCCTTGATCGTGGGGTTCAGGAGGTCAGACAGGTAACTCCGGAGAGCGGGGCCATAGAGCCTTTCCGGAAGGACCCCGCAGCCGGGCAGGAGGTTTTCCAGAAGGGCGCCCGTGTCGTTCATGGCGGAGATCCGTTTTTCATGGATTGAACGGGAAAAACGGGGTTTCGCCGCGAAAAACTCCCTTCGTGGATAAATGGAAGGGCGTACACGATTTTGCTCTGTTTCCGGACAGGAGACGAGCGAAAGAAATATCTCCCGGTTCCGCAGGATGCGACGGGCAAAGTCGGCTTCGCGATCATTCCGGTACCATCCGGCGGGACTGTTCCCGGAAAAGCCGGCATTCCCGGACTGTTCCCGACACCATGGTGGGAGGTTGACGTCCCCGTCGTCCGGGATGCCGACACGCGTCCGGACACGGAACTGCAAACCCCATCCTTCCGGCAGGTGGTGGAGGAGAGCGTGGACTCCCTGGTAGATTTGACGGACTGTTTCGTCCGATTTCAAAAAAAGGCAGATGCCGGAAAGGCGGAACACGAGTCCATAACGTCCTCTTGTTCCGTAGACGACACCGTCTTCCTCTCCCCAGAGATCGAATGACCGGAAGGACGGAGGGGCCGATCGGACGATTTTTTCAAACGTTCCGGACATTGCCGACAACCTCCCTCCCGGACGGACGGTGCCATAACCTGTGCCTCGGGCTGAACCGGAAAAGAATCCACCCCCTCAGGAATCCGTTGCCTTTCTTCCGGAGAAATGCAAGGAAAATTCCTGATACAACGAGTAAAAAAACGAGCCATCCGGCAGGCAACCCCAGGAAAAATCCCCCCGCAAAAAAGGCCAGAAGGGGGAGTATATCCATCGGAACCCGGACGGGACCGATCCGGGGGGGTTCCAGAATCCCCCGGGGAAGGATCGGCATTGGCATCTAGAACCCCGCCCAGGTCGTCAATGTGTCCCATATGGCTTTCGACATGAGGACCAAAGACCCTCCCGCAATGGTCATGACCCCCTGTCGGATCCCGTCGGCGTCGTGCGACTTCATGGCAAACCCGGCCCGGGCCATGCCCAGAATGAACAAAAATCCTCCCAGCCCATAAACGACGAAGTTCGCGATATTATTGGCGAAAGTGGTGATCAGGGAGTTTTCCCCGTAGTTCTGGATAAAAAGAGTCACTTTCCGGGCGTACATGCGAGTTGTCCTCCTTGGCCATCCGGATAACAAGAGTTGTGCCAAGATAAGATCTCCATCCGTAGCCAAAAATTAGCCTTTTCGATCCCCTTTTCGACCAGAAATGGCTGGACGAAACCCCTCACAGAGAAGAGACCGGCAAGGAGCCTTTTTCTTTTCACGGTCACAGTTGAATTCTTGATAACGATAATCATTCCTCGCTTATTCCTGTGCATTCGCTCATTCTCCCTTGTAGAATGGATAAACGAGTGGAAGGATGGACACGACGAAACATCGGAACAAGAGGAGGGGCAATGCCGGAAACCACAATCGGTTGGATCGGCTTCGGGAACATGGGGCGTCGCATGGTTCGACGTCTCCTGGAAAACGGCGTTCACGTGGTGGGGTTCAACCGCTCTCCGGACAAAATGTTCTCGCATCCTCATCTCCGGACGGCCTCATCTGCTAAAGAGGTGGCCGAAAGATCGGAGACCGTCTTTTTGATGGTGACGGACGGAAAGGCTTCGGGGGAACTGATTTTCGGAAATGGGGGAATCGGAAAAGGTGCCCGACCCGGCGGCCTTGTCGTCAACATGTCGACCATCGCGCCCGGGGACGCGCAGGCGGAGGCCATTTTTTTGAAGGAAAAAGGGGTCGACTACCTGGACATTCCCGTCTCCGGTTCAGTCGTTCCCGCTGAAAAAGGAGAGCTTCTGCTGCTTTCGGGCGGCGATCCGGCGGCTCTGGATCGGGTGCGTCCCTGCCTTCGGCATCTGGGGAAGAAGGTCCTCCACTTTGGCGCGACCGGATCCGGCATGAAGGCCAAGCTTGTGATCAACCTTCTTTTGGCTTCCCATGTCGAATCCCTTGTCCAGACTGTCCTGGTGGGGGAATCGATGGGTCTTGATACAGCCCGGACACTTGAAATGATCATGGACAGCCCCCTGTCGACCGCCTTTTACCAGATCAAGCGGAACAATCTGGAGAAACGTTCTTATGAAAAGGCTTTTTCCGTCAACCTGATGGCCAAGGACCTGGATCTCCTGTGTGAAACCCTTCTCAAAAACCGGACCCCCGCCATTCTCCCGTGGCAGCTGGAAACCCATTTCCGGGAACTGGCGGGCTTGGGCCATGGGGAGGAAGACGTTTCAGTGCTTTACGAATACTTTCGGGACCGGATTCTCGGAAAATGACCGGGGAAAAATTATCTGCATGTCCGGAGGTGTCCGGATTTTCCATCCGGTTGGAGGATGTCGAAAAATGGTACGGGGGGAAGGTTCGTGAAGAACGTCCGGCCGTCCATATCCCTTCCCTGTCCATTCGGGGCGGCGAATGGGCGGTCCTGATGGGGGATTCCGGTTCCGGAAAATCGACGCTCCTGAACCTCGTCGGCGGGGTGGATCTCCCCGATTCCGGGAAAATTCTTCTTGGCGACAACACCATAAACCTGATTGACGAACGGGAAAGGACGTTGTTCCGTCGGAAGCACATGGGGTTCGTCTTCCAGTTTTTCAACCTTTTTCCCACCCTCTCTGTCAGGGAAAACGTCTTGTTGCCCCTGGGGCTTTTGGGGAGGAGAGATCCGGACGCCATCGGGCGACTTCTGGAGGAGGTCGGACTCTCCGGAATGGGAAACCGCTATCCGTCGGAGCTTTCCGGGGGAGAACAACAAAGGGTCGCGCTGGCTCGGGCGCTGGTTCATCGTCCGCAAATCATCCTTGCCGATGAGCCGACAGGATCCCTGGATCATCGGACCGGCATGGTGGTTTTGGGTCTGCTCCAGCGGCTGCATCGGGAATACGGGCCGACGATCCTCATGTCGACCCACAGCGAAGAAGCCGCCCGATTCGGAGAACGCGTCCTCCATATCCGTGACGGTGAAATCATGAAGGTCGCTCCGGTGACAACCCCAGACGCATGACGCCCTTATTCTTTCTTTTCCGTTTTTCCATACTGGCCCTCTTCCGTCACCGTTGGGTTTTTCTGTTGACTGTGATGGGTGTCGCGACCGGAACATCGGTCGTATCTGCGGTCCTTCTGGCCAACAAGAGCGCCCTTCTGTCCTTTCAGAATGCCGTGTCGCATGTTCAGGGGAAGACGGATTTCTCTATCCGCAGTCCCGCCGGGGTCCTGTTTTCGGATCAGGTTCTTGAAAAGCTGGAGCGGCTTTACCCTTCACCCCCTCTCTCATTATCCCCCCTTTTGAGCAAAACCGTCCGCTATGGAGGAGAGGTATTCTGGATCCGGGGTGTTGATTTTCTCTCGTCGGCAGACAATTTCTCGGGGAAAGCCGCTTTTGGGGGGCTGACGGGAGAAGGCGCCTATCTTCCTCCCGGAGGCTTGTCCCGTCTCCATCTTCGCAAGGGAGACGTCATCCAGGTTTTGGATGGTACCCGGATCATTTCTCTCCCCGTCCTGGGAGAGCTTCCCCCCTCGGAATCTGTTTCCCTGATCCCCTCCAATACGCTTTTTATGGATCTGTCCTGGGTACAGATGCTGTTTGGCCTATCGGGCAAACTCAGCCGGATCGACCTGACATGGAACGACCCTTCCCTTTCGGGACCGGCTCGGACATTCTGGAAAAATCGGCTCCGTTCCATTCTGGGCCCCTCCCTCGTCCTGATCAGCGAAAGGGAACATCACAAGGAGTTTTCCCGGCTTCTGTTTTCTTACCGTTCGAACCTCTTTGCGTTGAGCCTCGTTTCTCTGATTGTCGGGATGTTCCTGATCTACAACACCCTCTCCTTGCTGACTCTGCAGGGGCGAAAACATTTTTCAACACTTCGATTGCTGGGTGTCACACCCCGTGAAATCCAGGGGATTGTTCTCCTGCAAGGAGGCATTGTCGGTGTTCTTGGAGGAGGACTGGGAATCGTCGGTGGCCACCTCCTGTCCCGGCTGACGGTGGGCGCGGTCGCCCGGACGCTGGACACCCTCTACCTCCCTGTCGGCTTGCTGCCTCACTTCAGGACAACAGGGGACGATCTTGAAATCTGGTGTCTGACCCTATTGGCATCCTTGTTTTCAAGCCTGTTTCCGGCTCGGGAAGCGTTGGGTGTTCCTCCGGTTTTTTCCCAGCACCGGACGACACTGGAAGTCGCTACAACAAGGTCCCGGTGGCGGACATTCGGCAAGGGTTTGGCCGTTTTGCTCGTGGGACTTCTTTTTCTGAAGCTCCCTCCGGTCCACGGGTTTCCCCTGTTCGGGTATCTCGGGGCCCTTTTATGGGTATTCTCCGCCAGCCTTTCGGTTCCCGCTGTCGTGGGCTGGATTTCCCGGGCTGTCGCAGTTGTCCGGGACCGCCTGGGATTTTTTTCTGCTCCGGGGGTTCTCGCCCTTTCCCATTTTCGTTCAGGTGTTTCCCGAAGCCAGATCGCCATTTCGTCCGTTATGGTCGGATTGTCCATGATGACCGGAATCGTCATCCTGGTGCATTCGTTTGCGATGACCCTGAATCTCTGGATTTCACAGAATCTGGTCGCCGACTTGTATATCAAGCCGCTTTCATGCCAGGCGGCCGTCTGCAACGAACGCCTGGATCCGGTTGACGTCCGTGCGGTCCGCTCCCTGCCGGAAGTGGACTTCGTGGCTCGATTCACCTCATTTCCCGCCCTGTACAAAGGGCATTCGATCTGGGAAGGATTCACCGAACTGGATCGACTTTACCGCAAGGCCCCGCTCTCCCTGATGACTCATGATCCCCAACGCGTCCTGAAGGACTTTTTCGAGGGGAAAGGGGTCCTGGTCTCGGAGAGTTTTTCCTATCATTTCCGGAAAAAACCGGGTGACACACTGACACTCCCCACCCCCAAAGGCCCCATCAGGACCCGTATTCTGTCCGTGTATCACGACTATTCGTCGGAACAGGGGATTGTTCTTTTCCCCTGGAGCTCCCTGGCGCGCCTCTTCGGAACAGACAGGCCCACCAACATCTCCGTCTTCCTGAAACCTGGAGCACGTCCCGATCCGGTCATGGAAGCGGTCTTGCATTCCCTGCCCGGCCATCCCCGGCTTTTTGTCCGCTCGCAGCCCCAGCTGAAAAAAAGGGTCATGCGTATTTTCCATCAATCCTTTGCGATCACCTATGCCCTCCTGGGGATCAGTCTGGTTGTTTCCATCATCGGCGTCGGCAATACCCTTCTCATGCTTCTCTATGAACGCGCGGAAGAGTTCCGTCTGATGAGGGCCATGGGTTTCCTGTATTCCGATATTCGCTGGATGCTCCTGCTGGAGGCCTTTTGGATGTCTCTTGCCGGTACGGCCCTGGGACTCGTCCTGGGGACTGGCGTCGGGTGGATCATTGTGAATATCATCAACCGGCAGGCCTTCGGGTGGACCATCCTCTGGTCATGGCCCATTGGCACAATCTTTCTTCTTTCCCTGGCGCTGATGATCGTTGCCACCCTTTCAAGCCTGCTTCCTTCCCTCGTTCTGACGCGACAGACGGGCCAACAACATGACGAGACGGATGCATAAAATGCGCTTTGCCGTTACATCTCTGAAGCTCTTCCTCTTTCTGTCAACAGGGATCCTTCTGTTTTGGGGACAGAGCGCGAGCATGGCCTCCTCCCTCACAGGAACTTTTCCCGTATCGATCGATCAGGTTTTTTTTCAGAGTCATAATAGCTATCCGATCGAATGGTGGTATGTGACGGGAAGACTCAAAATCCAGGGTCACAGGCGGCGTGACGGTTTCGAGGGAACGTTTTTCCGGTTTTTGACTTCCTACCGTCACCCCTCGGGACTTCCTCGCTCCCCCTGGGAGCCGGGGGAGATTTTTTCTTTCCACGGGGCATACTCCCAGATCGACGCGGGCAGCTTCCATTCGACGGAATATCTGGCCCGCAGTTTCCGCAAGGCGGTTTGGCTCCGCCATGATCCTCTGGATATCCGGGTGGGGTCCGCGCGTCTGCGCGTCCATCAGGTACCTGGAAATCCCGACAGTTTTGATCTGGAACTCGTCGAGCAGGTCAAGGACAGATTGCTGGAACTCACCCTGCGGGGTTCAGGCCCCCCCCTGATGGAAGGTCCGGGAGGAAAACTTGTGACGGGAAGGGGTGAAAACGACTGGGCGTGGTATCTGAGTTATCCGGATCTCTCTGTGAGCGGTCGTGAAGGACGTATACAACCCGATGGAAAAGTGGCGTGGAAAAAGGTGACCGGGGTCGCCTGGTTCGACCATGAATGGACAAGGGCCATGTTGGGAAAAGGCCAGACCGGCTGGATCTGGCTGGGGGCCAGGCTGGACAGCGGCAAAAAAGCTTTGATGGCCTTCCAGATGCATGGAAAAAAAGGCCCCGACATTTTTCGCGGAGGGACCTTGGGCGTCCGGACAAAGAAGGGATTCAGAACGGTATGGCTGGGTCCCGGGGAAGTCAGTGTCCGCATCCGTTCATTCTGGAAAAGCCCCCTCACGGGTATCTGTTATCCGAACCGGCTGGAGATCGTTGATCGACTTTTGAACAAGCATTGGCGCATTGTTCCGGCACTGGACGGGCAGGAACTCTCCGGGCATCCAGATTATTGGGAAGGGGCGGTCGATCTTCAGGACCCGACCACCGGGCAGAAAAAAGGCGACGGATACCTCGAACTGACCGGATTCCTTCGAGCGCGCCAAGGGTGCCCTAACCCCAGCGGATTTTCGCCAGCAACAATACCACAGACAGGACAAATGTCACGGCATTATAGAAAATGATAGGCGGTGACCGAATCAGAAGACCGTATACAAGCCAGAAAAAAACTCCCAGTGAAAACAACAGATACATCAAAAGGGAGAGGCTCCGGGTGTTCCTTGTGCGCAAAACCTTGATGACTTGCGGAAGAAACGACAGGGTCGTCAATGCCCCCGCGAGAAACCCGATCGTTTCGACTGTTCCGTTGTCAACGATGTCGGTCATGGCCCTCTTTCGGGGAAAAACCGTCGTGCACGCATACTATGCCAGGAAATCCGGATGATTCTCGTCGCCATTCATCCTTTTCTGGTCCACCTGCTCATCGCGGGAGCATTTGTCTATCTCATGGGCCATTGGCCCGGTTTTCCGGAACGGGCGCTCTCCCCATTCATGCGCCCTTTGGCAAAACTGCTGCTTGTTCTCTTGCCTTCCGTTTTTTTGGCCGGGCTTTTGTCGCGTCATCTGATCCTGGAACAGCTTCCCGAACTTGCCGACCGGATCCGTCTCCATCTCTGGACAGGAATCCTGGTCGTCCTGGCCTGGTGGCCTTTCGTATGGAGGACGGCAAAAGAAAATCCTGCCGTCGAAAAAAATGTTTCAGGGAAAAGGCGTTGGGTCCTGCTGATTCTGGGTGGGTTAACCCTCACCCTGGCCGCAACTGAAGGGGGATGGCTTGTTTATGGACATGGTGCCATCGCCTTTCCCCTCAGATAAAAAACATGGGACGGGTTTCGTTCCTGTCTTTACGGGTTGCTTCGACAAACGCATCCAATGTGAACTGGTCCATGACACCCACAATTCCGTCGCGGATCTCCATATAGAGGTCTTGTGTCGCAGGACCGGGGGGAGTGGCCGGATCAAAAAAGACGATATCTCCTTCCACAAGAGCCAGGAGACGGTATAAGGAAACCGATGCCGGCGACATGCCCAGACAATATTTCCCTCGCGGTCCCCGGGTACTTTCGACAATTCCCCCCTTGACCAGTATGGAGAGAATCTGTTTCAAAAAAGGTTTGGGTATCTGGCCGCGGGCGGCAATCTGCGTTCCGGAAAGCCCTGATTCACCCACCAGCGCCAATTCCACAAGGGCGCGGACGGCATATTCCACTCTCTGGGATAATCGACAGGCCATATTTCCTCCTCTGCCAGAGCGATAAAGAAAGCAGGTTCGTCCCCGAAAACAGTCAGGCCTGGAATCTCCTGAGCTCCCGTTCAAGTTCCCTCGCGACTTCGAGAATTTCCCGAAGTCGCCGTACATCAAGAGTCTGACGTGTTTTCTGGGCTGATTCCAAAGTTTCGATCTCTCGCAGTTCGTTTCGAAGGGATGAAAGGGAGGAAACCTCCTGGTTGACCCGGGTTTCGAGGGTAGAGAGCACCGATTCAAGCGCCCTGAGCAATTCACGGATGCGAACGTTCTCGGTTTCCTCCAGAGACGATAGTTGACCAGCCCGTGTACGCGAAAGGACCTTCAGGGTTTCAGACAAGCCCTTTTCAAGGATGATCGATCTCTCCACCAGATCCGGCAAGGAATCTTTGCTGGCCCGATTGCCGGACCCCAGGGCTTTTTCGGGCAAGATGCCGTCCAGACGACGATAGATTTCCTGAAGGCGCTCCGAACGTTCATCAGTGCCTTTTTGTTCCCGCTCCCCTTCCTTGGACAGGATGTCCGCCTGTGTTCCGATCCACCCTACCTTGTCAGAAATCTCTCCGACCCAGCCCTGGAAAAGATCAATAAACCGATTGATAAAGGTTGCAAGCTGTCCGATTTCATCATCGCGGTGAACGTCAAGCCTCGTCTTGAGATTCCCCTCCCCCGATGACATACGGTCAACCGTCCCGGAAACGCTGACCAGGGGGGTGACCAGTTTACCCCGGATTGTCCAGACAAGGAGCAGGACCAAAAGTTCAAGCGTTCCCAGAAAAGCCCAGAACATCTTCATTCCGAATTTGTGAAGGGATCGGGTGAAGGCTCCCGTCTCCTGATAAGCGACCGCATACCCAAGGATGGCTTGCTGCGGGTTATGGCAGGAACGGCATGAATCACCACTGGGTACCGGCCTAAGATAAGAAAGTATGCCCCTCCCTTCCGGGGATGCCGTCCGAAAGGAGATTCCGGAGTCAGGTACAGGCGACTCCGTCATTGCCTGGTAGGTTTTCCGGAATGCAGGATCATTCAGAAGATTCCGTTGAAGCGACGACAGGGTAATACGGCGGGCCTGGCCGAGTGTCGGGAGGAGTATCCCCCGATTGCGCATTTCAATGATGGTCGAAATATCACGAAACGCGGGGGTGTAACCGTCCGGCTTCAGGAGAATAATTCCGGCCTTTTCCCGGGAGGAATCGGGCGAGGTGAGGAGATCTCTCGCTCCCACGAGATCCTGGTGTTTCATTAAAAGAGAAAAGGTGCGGATAAAAGTCATATCCCTGGTTTTGAGTTCTTGCTCAAGTTCCTGTTCGTCCCGGGCTGAAACCATATATTGGACCTGGAACCCCAAACCCAGAAACCCGAGAGACAGGAGAAGAAAAAACCAGAAGAAAATACGGGTCGTGACCCTCTTTCTCCAGGGAATTTTTCCCAGAACAGGTGGAAGGGTCACATTTTCCCGGGCCAATATATCCTGTTTTTTCCCGGCGTCCATGACGGTATCCTAACCTGCAGCAGGAGGGGAGTGGCCGGATCCGGTCCGTTCGCGCGCCATCCGGACGCTCGCCATAACGATCCCTCCTCCGATCAGGATCATGGGAATCGAAAGCATCTGGCCCATGGTGACAGGCCCAAAAAGGAATCCCAGCTGGGGATCCGGTTGCCGGAACAGCTCCCCGATTGTCCGGAAGAGTCCGTACAGTCCGATGAAGGACCCGAAAAGGACGCCGTCCGGAGGATTCTTTCGGGACAGAAGATACAGGATGGAAAAAAGCAGGATCCCTTCCATGAAGGCCTCGTAAAGTTGGGAAGGGTGTCGACAGATGGGGCCACCCATCGGAAATTCCATGCACCAGGGAACATCTGTTGCCCGTCCAAAAAGTTCCCCGTTGATAAAGTTCCCCATACGGCCCATAAAAAGACCGATCGGAACCGGGAGAACAGCAATGTCAGCCAGCCTGAGAAAGGGAAGGTTGCGCTTCCTGCAAAAAATCCATCCAGCGACTACGACGCCGATGAAGCCTCCATGGAAGGACATTCCCCCTTTCCACACGGCCAGGATGTCAAGGGGATGGGAGATGTAGTAAGAAAGGTTGTAAACGAGGACATAGCCCAGGCGTCCTCCCAGAATAACCCCCAAAGCAGCGAAGGAGAGAAGGTCATAGACGCCGTCCTTGTCGAGGGGAAACTTTTTCTTGCCGACCTCTGCCTTGAGCAGAAAATAGGCGATAAAAAATGCGATGACATACATCAGTCCATACCATCGCACTTTGAGTGGACCCATTTTCAGAAGGACAGGGTTGAAATCAGGATAAGGGATCATGGACGCGTCCAGGAACCGGCGAATCTCTCAGGCTGAATCCGCATCCCGGATGCTTTCCTCCTTTTCGATTTTTTCGAGCTCTTCTTTTTTTCTCTGACATACGATGCAAAGCTGGGCAAAAGGCATCACCTTGAGCCGTTTCTCTTCAATTTCACCACCACAATCCTCGCAATACCCGTATGTCCCTTCCCCCAATCGCTGAAGGGCTTGTTGAATGGCTTTTCGGGTCTTGTTTCTCATATCCAGGAGGGCCAAATCAACGCCTTCTCCCATATCGATCGATGAAAGATCGCCCTGATCCAGTGCGGAATCAAGGCGGTGTTCATTTTCGGGTCCGATCTGCCGGGCCAGATGCTGGCGGATATCCCTCTCGACTTCTGTCTGTTTTGATAGGAGAATCTCCCTGAGTCTCTGGTGTCTCTCTTCGCCTTTAACCATCTCTTGCTTGCCCTTTCATGTGCCGGACGTTCCGGCCGGGAGGTCAGACTGACTGAACCGTTCATGGAAGGGTCTTTCCTGGGAGGGAAACCGTGAATGCCAATAAAACTGTCCGGTTCCTTCAGCGGATTGACCGGTTCCTCCGGGAACAGCAGATACCTGAACCTGCTGCGGAACGGTTGAGCGGAAAAGGTGACCCCTTTCGAGTTCTGGTTATGACAATACTTTCGCTCCGAACGAAAGATGAAGTCACACTTCCTGCTGCCATGAGGCTTTTTCAGGATGCTCCGGATCTCCCAACAATGGCGGGACTGGAAGTTCGCAACATCGAAAGCCTGATATTTCCGGTCGGATTCTACAGGACCAAGGCCAAAACAATCAAGACAATCACGGAAATTGTTTTGGCCCAACACGGAGGAAAGATCCCTGATTCGATGGACGGGTTATTGGCTCTTCCCGGAGTGGGTCTCAAGACCGCCAATCTTGTTCTGACGGTAGGATTTGAAAAGGAAGGATTTTGCGTCGACATCCATGTCCACAGAATCATGAACCGTTGGGGCGTCTTGAAGACAAGGAACCCTGACGAAACCTTTCGCTTGGCCGATCCGGTTCTTCCCCGAAAATGGAAAAGGAGGGCAAATGCCCTCCTTGTATCCTTTGGCCAGTATGTTTGCCGGCCCGTGTCCCCGTTTTGTTCCCGATGTCCCCTGTTATCGGACTGTGACCGTATCGAAGTGGATAAACACCGGTGACTCGAGATCCTCAGACTTGTTGATCTTTTCGGAAGGGTCCATCCGGCCTTCCAGTTCGCAACGAATGCAGCGGGATGCTTCTTTCCAGGCCTCCTGCACATTGAACCCGGTTTCCACCTCGGAAAAACCTTTCCGGGCTTCAAGCGGAATAGCCGGCATGGGAATCCGGTGCATTTCTCCCAGCGTCATGGGATCTTCCAGAACGGGAGGTGAGTAGAACGGATAGTTTCTGTCCGGATTTCCCTTGAAATAACGGTCGATAAAGACAGCGCACTGTTCGCCGTCCCGGATTGAATGTATCACATCAAGAGGACCGGTCATGGCATCACCACCGGCAAATACGGCCGGTCGGGACTCACTCATCAATGTGTCGGGATCAACCTTGACTGTCCCCCACTTGTGGAATGTAATTCCGTTCTTTTCAAAAACACTGGTATCCATTGTCTGTCCGATGGCGGCAACAATCGTGTCAACATGTACGCTCTTGATGCTGCCCTTCACCGCAACCGGTTTCCGACGACCGCTGTTGTCGAACTCCCGCGAAAGGGTGTTGACCTGGAAGTCGATGACGGATTCCTTTGTTCCGTCCTCATTAACGATTTCACGGATTTCGGTAGGTGCGAGCAGGAATTCGAACGTGATTCCCTCGTGTTCGGCCTCCTGAACCTCAAACTCGTGAGCAGGCATTTCTTCGCGTGTCCTGCGATAGTAGACCGTGACTTTTTCCGCCCCTTTCCGGATGGCAGAGCGGGCAACGTCGATAGCCACATTTCCGCCACCGATAACGGCCACTCTCTTTCCGACATGAACCTCCTCCTCCAGACAGACTTTTCGAAGAAAGACGATTCCATCCTGGACGGAGGGCAAATCTTCTCCCGGTATTTTCATCTTGCTGGGTTTGTGGGCGCCGATGCCGACAAAGGCCGCATCGAATCCCTGATCAAAAAGGTCTTCGAGGGAAAAATCCCGGCCAAGGGCAACGTTGGTTTTGAATTCCACAGGAAGATTTTCGAAAATGCCGAGTTCAAAATTGAGAAGCTCCCTGGGCAGACGATATTTTGGTATGCCGACAGCCAGCATTCCCCCAATGACCGGTAGCTGATCAAAAACGGTGACCTTGTATCCCATCTTGCCCAGATAGAATGCGCAGGTGATTCCTGCCGGACCGGCTCCGATCACGGCCACGCGTTTGTCCAGATCCGCGTCGGGGTAGTAAACGGGACGGATTCCCTGATTGTATTCCCAGTCATAGGCAAATCGCTTCAGCCCGTTGATCGCGATCGGCTCATCCAGGTCACCCCTCCGGCAAGGTCCCTCGCAAGGCCGGTAGCAGGTTCGACTGATAATACCGGGGAAAGGAAGCCTTTTACGGATTGTTGCCAGGGCTTCGGCGTACTGACCCCTGAAAATTTCCGTGATATAGCGGGGAATATCGATTCCCACGGGACATTCGTGCTGACAGGGTGCATAAACAATGTCCTTGCAGGATTGGGAAACACATTTTTTCCGCTTGATGTGGTCTTCGTACTCTGCCCGGAAATAACGGATGGTGGACAGGACAGGATTGGGAGCCGCCTGGCCCAGACCACAGAGGGAATTGGCCTTGACATAGGTGGAAAGGTTCACCAGATCATCCAGGTCCTTCATTTCTCCCCGGCCATCGCTGATCCGCTGAATCATGTCCAGCATCACTTTAGTACCATCCCGGCACGGGGTGCACTCCCCGCAGGACTCATCCTTCGTGAAGGTCATGAAGTATTTTGCCGTATCGACTATACAGTTGGCTTCATCCAGAACGATAATTCCTCCGGAACCCATAATGGCTCCCGCAGAAATCAGGGATTCAAAATCGATGGGGGTATCTATCAGATCAACCGGAATACAACCACCGGAAGGGCCGCCAAGCTGGGCCGCCTTGAATTTTTTTTGACCTGACATGCCTCCGGCAATTTCATAAACAATTTCCTTGAGGGTTGTGCCTGCCGCAACCTCGATCAAGCCGGTTCGCTTGATCTTTCCCGTCAGGGCAAATGTCTTGGTTCCCTTTGTCTTTTCCGTTCCGAAACTCGCAAACCATTCTGCCCCTCCCAAAATGATATGGGGAATATTTGCGAGAGTCTCCACATTATTGATCAGCGTAGGATTGTTCCATATCCCTTTCTGGGCAGGAAACGGCGGCTTGGGCCATGGCATCCCCCGGTCTCCCATGATGGATGCAAGCAGGGCCGTTTCTTCGCCGCAGACGTATGCTCCTGCGCCCTCCTTGATCTCGATATGGAATGAGAGATCGGACCCCAGAATCCTGTCTCCGAGATACCCTCTTTCCATCGCCTGAGAGATCGCCTTTTTCAGAAGCCTGATGGCATGGGGATATTCAGCCCGACAATAGATATAACCTTGACGTGCATTTCCGATGGCGAAGGCACCAATAATCATTCCTTCAATGACGGAATGCGGATCTCCCTCAAGGACGGAGCGATCCATGAAGGCGCCGGGATCCCCTTCGTCTGCATTGCAGACGACATATTTGATATCTCCCTGGGATTGGCGGGTAAACTTCCATTTAAGACCTGTCGGAAAGCCCGCGCCACCACGACCACGAAGACCTGACTGGATCAGAGTTTCAATGACGGCTTCCGGTGTTTTTTCAAGCAATACGGTTTTGAGGGCGTTGTAGCCGCCTGTCTTCAGGTAGTCGTCGATAGAGGCGGGATCGATCACACCGCATCTTTTGGAGACAATTTTGACCTGTTTTCTGAAGTAATCGGCGTCTTTGAGAATGGAAAGGCCTTCAATCGGAGAACTTTCCGACCCGGGCGTCTGCCCATATACAAGCTCGGGGAAATATGTTCCTTTCAGAAAATGTGCTTCCAAAATGGAAGGAACCGATTCCGGCGTGACTTGCGCGTATGTGATTCGAGGTTGTCCGGGCGCTTCGACCTCCAGAATCGGTTCGTTATGACACATACCGATGCACCCGGTCGGGTGGACGGCCAATTCATATCCATTTTCCCGGGCTTCCTTCTCGACAGCTTCCATTATCCTGCGGGCCCCACTGGCAAGGCCACAGGTTGCCATTCCTATATATATGTTTGTTTTTTCCATAATCAATCAATCCCCTTGGCTTGGTAAGCCGGCTTCTTGGCAAATCGAGACAATTCACCCTTTATCGAAAACAATTTGCGATGATGGAAGGCAAACACAGAATGAGGGGAGGGGTGATCAAGCCTGAGCGGGCCTAAAATAAAATTCTTCTCAAAGGAATATAAGGACAAACTGATACTCACCGGTCTCCTCTTCATCGAGAAGTCATTTGGAGGGGCTGGATTTATTCAATTACCGGGTCACCATTGACCGGAATAATAAAGCCCTACTTTTATTCTATTGTGATGCAAGAGATTGTGTCAAGGATGGGTGGGGAAATTGAAAGATTTCGGAAAAACGCGCAGGGAAAAAATAAAGAGGGGAAAGCCTGGAAAGGCTTTCCCCGGGAAAGATTCCGG
>DAHWKF010000141.1 GCA_027343785.1 Leptospirillum sp.
TTCGGTCGGAAGAAGTTTGATCTTCAAGGTCAGCTTCATGGGAAGAGTCTGTTTCAAATATTTGAATCAGTCAACAGAAAGGAGAGCGCATTCCTCCCCGCCGTGAACGGCGAGGGTTCCAATGCGCGCAAGAGGATGAAACCTGTTTCGGTTCTTCTGATCGGTCTGGGTCGGGTCGGATCCCGTTTCTACGAAAAATTCCGGCAGATGGGAGAGGGGAGGGTCCGCATCCTGGGAGTGTGTGAAATCGACCCCAGCCATCCCGTGTCCCGGCAGGCCCGTCTGGACGGCATTCCGGTCTTTGAGGACTATCATCGGGCCCTCCGCCCCGGCAATCCGCCGGTCGACATCATCCTCGACACGACCAACATCCCGGAGGTCAAGAACGACCTCCGCCGCCTCCTCGAGGAGTCCGGCAACCATCATACCGTCCTCCTGCCGCTGGTCGCGTCCTACCTTCTCTGGCACATGGCCGCGCCGGGAGAAGAGCTGGTCCAGGACCATGTGGATCCCGGATACTAGCCTCCCCCGATGAACCCCCTTCAGCCGGAGTTCGAACACCAGTTCATCCTTCAGTCCATGGGCGAGGCGATCCTCGCCGTCGACCTGTCCCGCCAGATCCTCTGGATCAACGTCGGCTTTACGCGACTGTTCGGCTACGACCCGGAAGAGGTCGTGGGACGGAAGCCGGATTTCATCTACGCCGACCGGAATGATTACGAAGAGCAGGGGCGTCTTCGCTATAACCTGGAGGCGCCTTCCGTCCAGACCCCTTATGAGATGCGATATGTGAAGAAGGACGGACAGGTTTTCTGGGGAGAAGCCTGGGGCGCGGCCGTCCACAACCGGAAAGGGGATCGGATCGGGTTCATGGTGGCGGTCCGGGATATTTCCCGCCGGAAGCAGCTGATCCACGACCTCCATCTTGAGAAGGAACAGTGGTTCGTGACGCTGAAATCGATCGGGGACGCCGTCGTGACGACCGATGAACACGGGCGGGTCACCTATGTCAACCCCGTGGCCGAACACCTGACCGGGTGGAAGGTGGAGGAGGCGGACGGCCACCCCGTTTCGAAGGTTTTCCGGATTGTGAACGAATATTCCCGGGAGCCGGCGGAAAACCCGGTGGATCGGGCCCTCCTGGAGGGGACGATCGTGGGGCTCGCGAATCACACGCTTTTGCTGAGCCGGTCGGGGGAGGAGTTTTCGATCGAGGATTCCGCGGCGCCGATCCAGGACAACAATGGAGAGATTCGGGGATGCATCATCGTGTTCCGGGACGTCACCGAGAAGCGGAAGCTCGAACAGCGGATCGCCTACCAGGCGAACTTCGACTCCCTGACCGACCTGCCCAACCGCCACCTGTTCCAGGACCGTCTTTCGCGTGCGGTCGGACAAGCCCATCGCATGGGGAACCTTGTGGCCCTCCTCTATCTTGATGTCGATTATTTCAAGAACATCAACGACCGGATGGGACATCCCTATGGAGACCGCGTACTGGTCGAACTGGGCAAACGCCTCAAGACCGTCGTCCGGGAGACGGACACGATCGCCCGGATCGGAGGGGACGAATTCGCCGTCATCCTGTGCGACCTCCATGACCGCTCGGAAGCGATGGTCCTCGGACGCCGGCTGATGATCGAGGCGGCCATGCCCTTCCGGATCGACGGCTCCCGGGCGGATCTGACGGTCAGCATCGGCGTGGCCCTCTACCCCGAGGACGGGACCGACGCGACGACCCTCATCCGGAACGCCGACATCGCCCTCTATCAGGTCAAGAGGGAGGGACGGAACAACATCGCGTTCTTCTCCCGGGAGATGAACCGTTATGTCCAGAGCACCCTCAAGACCGAATCGGAACTGCGGGAAGCCCTGGACAAAAATCGTTTCTACCTGGCATACCAGCCGATCGTCCATCTGGGGAGCTCCCTGGCCGTGGGTGTGGAGGCTCTTCTCCGGTGGCGCCACCGGGGCAAAGTCCGCTTTCCGGACGAATTTGTTCCGATCGCCGAAGAAATGGGGCTGATCCTCCCCCTGGGACAGTGGATTTTGCGGGAGGCCATCCGGGAAGCCGGCGTCTGGATCCGGCAGGGCATCAACCTGGGCCGTTTGACCGTCAACGTGAGCGTCAAGCAGATCCATTCGGAAGGATTTTCCGATTTCCTCGAATCCACCCTCCGGGAAAACGGCCTTCCCCCCTCCGTCCTCGAGATCGAAATTACCGAACGGACGCTGATGTTCCGGGACCACCACACGGTGAGCACGCTGAACCGGATCCGGGAGATGGGGGTCAAGGTCTCCATCGACGATTTCGGCATCGGGTACTCCTCCCTGAACTATATCCGGAATTTTCCGGTCAACACCCTGAAAATCGACCGCTCTTTTCTCGCCGAGATGCTCGACAATCATTACGACCGGGCGATTGTCCGGGCGATTCTGGCGATGGCCCAGTCCCTCTCCATCGATGTGGTGGCGGAAGGGGTGGAACGGATGGAACAGGCCCGCTTTCTTCAGGAAAACGGCTGCCTGATGGCGCAGGGGTTTTTCTACAGCGAACCGGTGTCCCCGGAGGAGATCCTCCTGTACTTTCGCCGCGAGGAGGATGTCTCCGGGGCGGTTGCCCCCGTTTTGCCCACCTTGTAGGCCCCTCATCCCTCCCCGGCCCGATGGTCCGTGGCGGAAATCCATCCTGCCTTCTGAAAACGGGACGGGGTAAGCCTATCCTTCGGCCCCTTCCACCAATGTCCCGGCCCGATGGGTTGACGGAGGGCTCTGGAGATTGTAGGTTAACAAAGGAGATGTGCGCCGGAAGACCTCCGGAGACGGGGAAGATACCGGTTTTGGCTTGAGATGGCTTTTTTCAGGCGGCAAGCGAAATCCCGTGCCTTTCTCAGGGGCTTCCCGGAACCTTCGGGGTTGTCGCCCAGACCATCCCCTCGGGGAAAATCCTCCTGGAACGCGTTTTTCGGGAGCGTTCCTGTTTTTGTCCCGTTATCCCCCCGCATATCCCCCTCTATACGCATCCATGCCTGTCGGAAGGCGCCTGAAGGGCCTCTCCCTTGGTTTCGCACGCCGATGGCCTGCCGTCCGTTGAAGGCCGGGGGAGACCTGTCGGCGGGGGTTGCCATCAGGTCATCCTGTCCGCACGAAACGTCATCTTCGGCGATCGGCGTTTGACGGTCGGTGGTGGAAAGGTCGCAAAAAATCAGACAAGGAGGAGAGATGCCAGGTCGAAAGACAGGTCAGATCCCGGTTGTTCGCCGATACCGTATCACGGGGAGGGAGGCTGAAGCTTGAGACGGATATACCGCTCCATCCTGGCCCTCAACATTCTGGTCCCTTCCTTTCTGTTCGGAGGCGTTGCCGAAATCTTCCGGGGACGGCCGGATATCGGCGCATTTCTCCTGCTCGTCACCCTGTTGTTGGCCTTGTCGGGGTGGATGTCCCTCAGGATAGCCCGAAAAAAGGGGCGCGCCTATCTCGTCCGGGTCATCTCCCAGTCGGAACACACCGACATGGCCGTGGCGTATATCATCATCTACCTTTTTCCGGCGGTTCATCCCCACCCCTGGCTGGCCCTACTTCTCCTGGCGCTCGCCTCCCTGATCATCGAGGTCGGCGCCGACCCTTTTCCGGCCAACCCCATGTTCAAGGTCTTCGGCAAAAGGCTCGCGACGGTCGATGTCGAAGAGGAGGACGGCGTCAGAAGACGGATCGTCCTGATCGTTCCGAAAGACAGCGTGATCATCTCCTCCCATATCCGAGCCATCCCCCTGGGAGGCGGGGTCTATCTCGCCCGCGAACGGGGAGAGGAAACGGCTGGGATGCCCCGTCCGGAGGCGGTCTCGTGGCAGGGGTCCGTCCGGGAAGAGTCGGGCGCCGGTCGTAACTGGAGGGATCGAGCGTGATCCGGATCACTTGTTTGTGTGACGACCACCATTGATCAGGGGAGGGTGCATGACGAAGATAGAGTGCAAGAAGGAAACGGCTTGCATCAAAACGTCATCATGGGAAACGGAAGGGGGGAGAGATGGACAGGAAGATTCTGACGCCGGAAGAAATCGGGGCCTTGTTGTCCTGGACGCCGTCCCGGCCTTCGGAGCCGGTCAGCTCCAGAAAACCCTCCGTCCGGACAAGTATGCGATCCGGAAAGCCATCGCGCCCGAAAAACGAATCGAATGTCCCGGTTTCGGAGAATGATTTCTTCCGGGATGTCCTGGACGCCATGGGGGAGGCGATGATCATCACCGATTTCCGTGGCCGGATCCTGTTTGAAAATGTCGTCTCCCGCGATCTTCTGGACAAGCCCCTCTCCGCCATCCGGAGAAAGTCCTTCAGAATGGCCGTCACCCTCTTGGACGGTGACGGACAGAGGCAGGACGACGATCCGGTCGGAAAGGTCCTGCGGGAACAGCGTCCGTTTCGCTTCCCCGCGGGCAGCCGGCTTCTCCGTCCGGACGGTTCGAGCATCCCTGTCGAAGGATCCGCCACGCCGGTTTTTCGTGCGGACGGGGAACCCGAAGGGGTTGTCGTCAGCTTTCACAGAAAAACCCGTCCTGCCGGAACCCTCCAAGACTTCACCCCCATTCCGGAAAGACACGCCCGGTAACAGTCGGTTCCGGGAATGTGGCCTGTCCCGGTCCAGCCCCGATGTTCAGCGGCGGAAGGAGGGTTTCTCCCCATGACCCCCGAGGTGAATCAATCCCTGTCGAAGCGGTGGGGGAGGTATTTTTCCCCCTGGATGTGGTCAGGAAAAAAACTGGCCACGCTTCTCTTCCTTCTGTCTTCCCTTGTCGTCCTCTCCTATGGGGGCGCCCTTCTCGAAGTTTTTTCCTATCTCCAGGATCTCCGGGAAATCCGGTCCTACTCCCGGGTGGTCCACGGCATCGACCGGATCACGGCCGACGTCCGGCGGATTCAGTCGGGCCGGTCCGGATACCTACTGTCGGGCCGGAGCGCCTATCTCGTGGCCTATACGTCGGGCATAGAGTCCCTGTTCCGGGACACCGAAGATCTCCGGAGCCTGTTGGCGCGGACCGGATCGGTGTTCGGACAGGCGGAGCTTGACGCGCTGACCAGCCAGAACGGAGAGGTGCTTCTTCCGATGGCCCGGACGCTTGAACACCGGGGATTGATGGAAACGCGGGCCCATTTTCTGAAAGTGGACCACGCGATCCGCCTGCCCGATACCAACCGTACCCTTCAGGATCTCCGGTTCCGGTACCGGCATATCGCCCTGATCCGGGAGCAAAACGCACGCAAACACCTGCTCCGGACGTCGGGACTTTTCGGCCTGTCGTTCGTCCTGTTCTCCGCCTTTTTGGGTCTGACCGCCACCCGCATCACCAAAGACATCTCCAGCGTCAACCGTCTGGTTTCCCACCTGTATCACGACGCCCGCCACGATCTTCTGACCGGGTTGCCCAACCGCGCCTGCGTCATGGACGCGCTCGACCGATGCCTTGAGGATCCGTCCGTCCGGGAGAGGGGCCTCGCCCTCTTGTATATCGATCTGGACGGGTTCAAGGGGGTGAACGACCGGTGGGGACACGACAAGGGAGACCTGGCTCTCCAGTGTGTGGCGCAGCGCTTTCTGGGGGTGCTCCGGGAAGGGGACATCCTGGCCCGTCTGGGCGGCGACGAATTCCTCCTGTTTCTTCAGGGATGCCGGGACCCCGCCAGCCCGATGCGGGTGGCCTTCCGGCTGGTCCGGACCCTGTCCGAACCCCTGGAGATCGCGCCCGAACGCGTTTATCTGGGCGCCAGCATCGGCATCGCCCTCTGTCCGGATGACGGCGTGTCGAGCGAAACCCTCCTCAAAAAAGCCGACGAGGCGATGTACCGGTCCAAATCGGCCGGAGGCAACTGTTTCCACTTTGCGGGCCAGGAGGAGAGTGGCGTCGGCGACGCCGCGTTTCGATCCGGGCTTCCGGTCCGGATGCAAGGTCGGACGGCCCTGTCGGAAGATCCGCCCTCCGGCGGTGAGGCGGGCAACCTCCCGGAACCGGAGGATCCCCGATCGACCGGGTGACAAGGCGGGAGGGGATCCTTGCTCCGCAAACCGGAAAGGGCGACCCGCACCGATGCCCAATCCGGTGTCCGGTCCTGGGAGGGGATGCGCCACGGGAGATAACCGGTTTCTCCCTGGAGCCCGGGAGCCGTCACCGCCGTCACCGATGGGACGTCCCTCTGGACGCCCGCGAGTTTTTGATGGCATGACACCGGAAGAGGCCGTGATCAGGCCGTCCCGGGGGGGGTGAGCTTCGTTTTGGCCCCGCTTGTCAAAGGCGCGTGTCCACGTGGATATCGACAGAAGTCCACGGGACGCCGCGCCCTTTGCTGCAAACCTCCAGAGCCGGCTCTGCCCGGATCCCCACATCCGCATGGTCCCTTTTCACCCTACGGCCAACTCTGCCGGCCAGCTTCCCTGACGGAACCTCCCCTGCGCCCGTGAGCAGACGGACCCGAGTCCATCGGCACACGGAACGTTTCCCCTAAAAACCGTCCGGCGTCTTGAAATCCCATCGCTACCCCTGGTCATCAGAACCCTGTTTCACCCTGGATGCGGCTCGCGGCAGACCCTTTCAGTCCGCTTGGGCGCACGTTGTCAACGTGGCAATGATCACCCTGCCCGCTCAGGGTCGAGACCGATTTTCCGCGCGCCTTTCCCCACGAAAATCGGACGGTCCTTGTATGCATGGTGACACAACTTTCAATCGGGTGATCCGGGTCGCATTCATGCAGGCTGTTCTGACACCGCGTGCGGGATCCCCCGGAGGCCAACGCTTAGAGCCGCTGTCTTCCTGTTGGAGCGAACGATTTCGGGAGGGGTGCTCCGGACTGACGCTTCCGAAGAAGTCCGGGGGTTCTTGCGCCGGGAAAACGCCACACGCGGACGGGCGATGGATGCGAGCCCGTTTTTCCGCTGTGGCCAAAGATGTTCTCGAGGCATTATCCTGAAATACAAGACGTCGTTGTTTCTGCCCTCGTCCCTCAAAGGGTCCGGGCGGAGGACAGCGCGAAGAGATGGGATTTTGACGCACCGGAGGAAAAAGATCCGGGCATTTTCAAAGGAGGAGGACGGATGCGATACAGGAAACTGGGAAATACCGGACTCTTTGTGTCCGAACTGTGTCTCGGGACGATGACCTTCGGCGGGAAGGACAGCTTCTGGAGCCATATCGGGAATCTTGACCAGGACGAAGCCGACCGGCTGGTGGCCCGGTCGTTCGAGGCCGGTGTCAACTTCATCGATACCGCCGACGTCTACTCCGAAGGCCTGGCAGAAACCATCCTGGGGCAGTCCCTGAAACGCCTGAAGATCCCGCGGGAGGATGTGGTCGTCGCCACCAAGGTCCTCGGAGAAACCGGGCCGGGGCCCAACTCCCGTGGACTCTCGCGGCATCACATCATGAACGCCGTGAAGGACAGTCTCTCCCGGCTCCAGCTCGATTACATCGACCTCTATCAGGTGCATGGGTTCGACAGGGCGACCCCCATGGAAGAAACGCTCCGTGCCCTGGACGATCTGGTCCGCCAGGGATTCGTGCGCTATGTCGGCGTCTCGAACTGGGCGGCCTGGCAGATCGTAAAGGCCCTGGGGATCTCCGAACGGGAAGGCCTCTCCCGCTTCGCCAGCCTCCAGGCCTACTACTCCGTCGCCGGTCGCGACATCGAACGGGAAATCGTTCCGATGCTCCGGAGCGAACATCTGGGACTTCTGGTGTGGAGCCCTCTCGCGGGCGGTCTTTTGAGCGGCAAGTTCGAAAAAGACGGTGGAGGACCCGAAGGGAGCCGGCGAAGGTCCTTCGACTTTCCGCCCGTCGATCCCGATAGGGCCTGGGGTTGTCTTGACGTCATGCGTCCTATCGGGTCGAAGCGGAACGTTTCGCCCGCCCGGGTGACGATCGCGTGGGTGTTGCGCCAGCCGGCGGTGACCAGCGTCATCATCGGGGCCAGACGGATCGAACAGCTTGAGGACAACCTGGCCGCGACGGAGCTGGTCCTCGACCGGGAAGAGCTTGAGGCGATCGACAAGGCGAGCGCCCTTCCGGTCGAATATCCGGCGTGGATGCTCGAACGCCAGGGAGAGTACCGGAAAATGCAACTGGAGCAGGGCGCCTGAGGGGCCTTTCCTTCCGGAAGGGGTCAGGGCCGTGATCCGCCCCACAGACAGGCCCGTTTCTGGATTTCCGAAAGAAGGTGACGGCATGGCACGGATCATGGCCTGCTCATAAGGCGGAGGTCCATCCGATTTTTTCGGGAACCGGTTGACGGACGTTGGTTTGAAACCCTTTGGCAAAGGAGCGCATATCAAGCGGATATTTTTCTGGGCGGCGGGTTTTCTGACGATTGTGGCCAATGCCGGACTCGCGCTGGGAGATCCGGCTTCCCTCTTTGAGATGTCGGGCGGGGAGATGGTCTTTTCCCAGCGGGCCCAGTTTTATGACGCCGAAGTGGGGGGCCTGATCCCGTTGCCCATTTGGGCTTCGGGAAAGACGCCCGCGTATTTTCATTTTTTCGTGGTGGGAAACGTGATCTCCTTCGACCAGCCGGCGACGCCTTCCACGCCGGGGATCAACGGGATTTCCGACCAGTCCTATGTCGGGGTCATTCCGGCGATGGGGATCCGGATTCCAGCGTCCTGGGGGTTCTGGGAAGGGGACGTGGGCGGAGCGTTCTTCAACGTCGACCAGACCCTGACGCCGGTGCAGTCGATCCTGGGGGTCTATCTTCAGACGGAGCTTTTCCTGAACGCGGTGGGGCCCGGGAGCCTGGATCTCTTCGCCAGTTACATTGGGGAAATCGATTATCTGTTTGGCATGGGGCGGTACGCGCTGGACGCCGGCCAGACAAAATCCGGGTCGGTGGCATTCTATGCGGGTCCCGAAGCGATCGTCCAGGGAAACAACACCTACACCGCCCTCCAGGGCGGGGGGTTTCTCTCGGCCGACGTCCGTCCCCTGCACACGATATTCACCCTCGAAGCGGGGATCCTGAACTCTTCGGTATGGCCCGGAATTGGCGGGTACGAAGGGGCGTCCTTTTACTTTTCCTACTGAGAAGAATGGCTGAGAAGTATGGGTCGCCACCGGAAAAAACCGGGAGGAGGGGGACGCCCGCATCTCAAATGACGGGCGTCCGGTGAGGAGAAGGTTCAGGGCGCGGGAGGAGGAGCCGGGGCGGATCCCGGAGGCGGTGGGGGAGGCGCGGATCCGGGTGGTGGGGGAGGTGGTGCGCCCGGCGCGGGAGGCGGCGGAGCGGGAAGATGTGAGCCGGTGGCGACGTCCGACACCGTGTCCCCGTGCTGGCGTGCGACGTCCGACAGTTTCTGGCCAGTCATTCCCGATTGCGCGTCCTTCGAGATTTCCTTCCCCTGGGTCGTGGCCACGCCCGATACTTCCTGTCCGAAATTTGCCGATGTCGGGCTCATATGGGCCATGCCCAGATTGACGGCACCGTGGGGGTGGGGGTGCGCGGCGGGATGAACCGCCGGGTGCACGGGAGGGGACACCCCTCCCGGATGGGCCATGGCCAGCCCGACCCATCCCGTTCCGAAAAGAAGTCCTCCGACGAGGATCCCCCTCCAGAGAATTCGGGTCTCAGACAACATCATGAACCTCCTTTCGACAAGGCGACGTTGCGTTACGACTTTCATCCCAATTTTATTCCGGGGAGGGTCTTCCGGCAAGCCATCAAACTGTGCGCGCGGTCACCAATGGATGTGATCCGGGTCTGTTTTCGATCCAGCCGGGGGAGGGGAAATGGCCGGGATGGAGAGGATGGCCGGGGATATTTGAAAAGGTGGAGATCCACCCTGTCTCAAAAGGTATCGATATGTTTGACGGCGGTCACAGGATTTTTCTGGCGGTTCTGATATGTTTGCGCGTCTGTTTTTATGAAGGACGCTTATATCACAAGGAGAATCCCCATGAAGCAAAATACCAGGAAGGTTCTTCCGGCGGTTATTGTCGTTTCGGTTGTTGCCGGGGTGGGTTTCGCCTATGGCTCCACCGCGGTTTCAAGACTGATCTCGCCCCCTCCCCCGCCTTCCCCTGCGGTGACCGCGTCTCTTCCGGTGACGCCGCCACCATCGCCTAAAGACTCCCTCCAGGACCGGATCGACCGGCTGAAGGCGGAGATCGCGGACGAACGCCAGGATTTGAAACAGGACCAGGCGCTCCTGAAAGCCCACCGCCTGGCATCGAAAGACGCCCTCATGGACCGGATCGATCGGCTGAAGGCGGAGATCGCGGATGAAAGCCAGGATCTCAAACAGGACCAGGCTTTGCTGAAGGCCCGTCCTCTGGTCACCAAAGGCGCGCTTGAAAGTCAGATCGTCCGTCTGAAGAAGGAAATCGCGGACCAGCGTCTGGATATCCGTCAGGACCAGGCTCTTTTGAAAACCGATCACCTGGTGTCGAACGACGCGCTCCGGGACCGGATCGACCGGCTGAAGGCGGAGATCGCGGACGAACGCCAGGATCTGAAACAGGATCAGGCGCTCCTGAAGTCCGGCGCGCTCGCCAAGGCCAAAAAAGACCGGATCCAGGACCGGATCGACCGGCTGAAGGCCGAAATCGCGGACGCGCGCCAGGATCTCAAACAGGACGAAGCCCGGCTGAAGACGGACCGGCAGGAGGCGAAAGACCGGATCCAGGACCGGATCGACCGGCTGAAAGCCGAAATCGCTGACGCCCGCCAGGATCTCAAGCAGGTTGAAGCCCGGCTGAAGACGGACCGGCTGGAAGCGAAAGACCGGATCATGGACCGCATCATCCGGTTGCGGGAGGCCATCGCCGATCAGCGTCAGGATCTCCGGCAGGACCAGCTTCCGGGATCCCGTCCCCACGACCTGGATCATCCGGATCGGGAGTCTCCCCAGGCGGCGCTGCATCATGACGGAGACGACCGGAATCCCGGCCTGTCTCGCGCCGATTTGGCACAAGACCCCCACAGGGCGGCTCTGGCTGAGATCAGGGATGCCTCCCGGATCCGCGTCGCCCGCCTCTACTCTCCCGCCCGTCACGCCGGCTACCACGCCCGCATGCACCGCCACACCCGTTAATGATCCCTGCCTTCCGGAGTGCCGGAATGTTTCCGGCACTCTTCCTCTCCACTGTCTTGTGCCCCATCCTGTGGCTTTCGTCGTGCCTTCCGGCGGCCGTGGCCGGGGAATCCTCCGTCTCCCCGGGGGAGGACGACGACTGGAAAACGATCCGCTCGACGGTCGACCGGCACCGGTACGCCCTGGCGGAAAAGCAGATCGGCCAGTATGTCCGAACCCATCCTGGACGCAAAGACGCCTATCTTCTGGGCGGCCGCATCGCTCGGAAGATCCATGATCCCGATCCCGGCCTGGCCATTCTCGAACGCGGTCTGAAACGATTTCCAAAGGACCCGGTCCTTCTCCGTCTGCAGGCGGAACTCTTCCTGGAAAAGGGGGACATGATCCGGTCGAAGTCGATCCTGGCCGGTCTGTCCCGGGAGAAAGACCTGCCGGCTTCCGAACGGACCAAGGTCCGGGAGGACCTGAAGGCCCTCAATGAACTGGCGATGTCGATGCCGCCCCTGGTCACATTCGACCAGAACATCAACTTCGAGGAATCCGTTCCGCCGCCATTCCAGTCGCCGCAAACCTATATTCTGGAGAACAGCTCCACCCATCTCCGGGTGACCAATATCGACATCGCCTACGCCGGGGGCAGTTCGATCGGAACCGGCGTCGCCGTCGAATCCCCCCTCTACAAGGATACCGTCCACTTCCAGGCGGGAGACAACCTCTATGCCGGCACGGCCTCCGGCCAGAGTGCAGCGGTGGAGTCCTACCTTTACGCCGGGGCGGACGGGCAGGGTCCGGACGGGATCCGGTTTCTGGTTGACGGGGGCGACGTCTTCGCGGGAGGCCAGATCAACGCGGGTTTTTATGGGCATGTCGATATACCGGCCGGCCCCCTGCGCATCGACGCGCAGGGGTGGTACCAGCTTCCCTGGAGCGGCTACGGACAAGCGATTATAGCGGGCGGACTCCAGACGGGAGGCCTGCTGAGCGCCACCTGGAGCCTGACCCCGAAACTTTCCCTCTCGGGGGAGTATGAATATACCGACGACACCCTGCAGGGAAACCGGACCCCCTTCGGGGCCAACCACAACAGCATGGTCACGCTGGACTGGGGGTTCCTGAAGAGCCCCGACCTGCATCTTGTGGCCGGGTACGATACCCAGACCTTCACCCCGTTCGTCCCGAACCCCACAGCCCAGGTGCCGGTGCTTCTCTCCTCGAACTTCGGATTTGCCGGTCTTTCGACCCTCGACCAGATCGGCCGCTATGTCGTCCTGAACGGCCAGATCGGCGGGGTGGTCGGAACGTTCGACACCCCGGGTCCGCTGGCGGGTTTTCAGGGGGACGGAGGGATGTCGCTCCAGATCACGCCCCGCATCGAATTCACGGCGAACCTCTCCTATGAAAGCCTGGCCGAGGCGTATATCGGATCGGTCACGACCCTGATGTTCGGGATCAACCTCTGGTTTTAGGGGAAGGACGGATCTTCTTGCCGGTTGTCCAAGGGAAGGAAACCGGAAGGGGTTCAGAAGGGGGAGAAGCCGTCCGGGGAGGAACCCGGAACCATTCGCCTGACGGCCGGCTTCCTGGCCCGACGGTCAGCTCAAGAGGGTCCTGGCGACACCGGCCATACGCGTCCGGGTGTCCAGGAGGACATCCACCGATTCCAGGGCCTCGTTTAACGCGTCGAGGAGGTCTTCGGGCGATTCCATGTATTCGTGAACCAGCCGGTTTCGAAGTTCCCGAAGCGCGATCCACCGTTCGACCGAATCCACCCATCCCAGTTTTTCGGCCCGGGACAAATTGTCGAGCTGGGTCCCCGAAGGTTCCAGCGTGGCCCGCAGGAGGGCCGGAAGGAGCTTGTTCCCGATCGTATCCTGCAACCGGGAATATCGCGAAACAAACGCCTCCATCATCTCGCCGCGGTTTTCGTTTTCGTCGAAAGACACGATCCACGCCAGGTCGGGCTTCTGGGCGCGAATCCGGGCGGAAGTTTTCTGGAGAAGGAGCGCTTCTTTTTCCGTGAGCGACAGAAGCCATGAAAGCCGGCGCCGGTCTTCGGCGGAGGCATTCACAGAACGACACCGTGACGATGGGCCTCTTCATCGACAGGCCGGACGGATGTGC
>DAHWKF010000142.1 GCA_027343785.1 Leptospirillum sp.
TTCGGTCGGAAGAAGTTTGATCTTCAAGGTCAGCTTCATGGGAAGAGTCTGTTTCAAATATTTGAATCAGTCAACAGAAAGGAGAGCGCATTCCTCCCCGCCGTGAACGGCGAGGGTTCCAATGCGCGCAAGAGGATGAAAAAACCGGCGCCGTCCTGAAAAGTGTTTCAGGAAACGGCGCCAACAGACAGTTATGATGCTCAGCTTCTAAACGACAGACGGTCCGGACGGCCACTCAGAAATAATATCTGAAACCGATATCGACATTCATGACGCTGCCCAGGAATCCGATTCCCACTTCAGTGGGGCGGTCGTTTCCGGGACCGTACAGGTTGACCGAAAACGGATCCCATTGTCCATAAAGAGCCAGGCGCGGCATGTCCTCCAGGGCGTGCTCCACCCCGATACCGGCAGAAACCTGGAAAGCGAAGGTGGAAACGTTTCCCGACACGATACCGGGCATCAGGTCCAGATTCCCGTAAAGGATTGTCCGGGTGGATTCAAGGATGGCCACCATCGGCTCCACATGCAGTGTGGTCAGGAATTCGCCGGAAGGGCTGACTTCCGGGAAACCGAACCCCAGTCCGCCGTCCAGCCCGAACGACCGGTTGAACCAGTAGCGCACACCGGCATAACCGACAGAGGTTTCACCCGTTGCACCCGGGGTGATTTCAACCGGCGCCCAGGAGAGACCGGCTCCGACGCGGTGGACATCAACATACGTCGCGGAGCTTCCCGATGATGAACCGTTTCCAGAAGTGTTGTCCGACGCCGAGGTCACGGGCACGACCTGGGAATCATCCGCCCTTCCGGATACAGGCAAACTCACGACCAAGAGACTGACGATGGCGGCCAAAAACAGAACTCTGGAAACGCGCAGGGGGAATCTGCCCAAAAGACCCATCTTTCCATTCTCCTTCAACGAGAGAGATTCAAGCGTTCATTCCAAAAACCCGTTGCCGGAGCACATGCCCAACAGGGGGGCCCTGATTTCGGGACACGTCCCGGAAACAGGCATTTTCCGGAACCATTTTCTTCCGGTCCGAAATAAAAATCCATGATCGGAACCCATACAAACCTGTGATCTCCGTCACACCACAATCGGCCTTTTCAGCGACAGTGGTCAGGCCTGTCTGACATCTTCCGGCCGGATTTCCCGGATGTGTCCAAATACACGGTCGGCCGCCTCAAGAGCTTCGGGAGGATAGGTGTGTCCCACGGCAAAGGTCTTCATCCCGGCGCGAAGAGCTGCGTCGATCCCCTGTACGGAGTCTTCGATCACCAGGACATTGGCCGGAGAACCGCCAAATCCGCTCTTTTGCAACCTGTCGAAACCGATGATGTAGCCTTCCGGATCCGGTTTTCCCCGGAGGGTGTCTTCCGCGCTCACGACAAAACCGAACAGGCCGTCCAGTCCGGCGATGGAAAGGGTCCGGAGAATTTCCTCCCTCAGCGCGCCGGACACGATTCCCAGCGGGAGTTCCTTCGCGAGGGAACGGATCAGGGGAACCGCTCCCTCGTAGAGAGGAAGTCCTTTTTCGAGCCGGCTTCCGTAGAGGAGGGCTTTTTCCCGGATCAGTCTCCCCAGAAGCTCTTCCTCGGGGGGCTCCCCCCGGTACCGCGTCCAGGCGCCCGCGAACGCCCCCCTGTCATCCATTCCCAGGAACTCCTTCCAGTACAGGGATTCATCCAGTCTGATCCCATGTCTCCCCAATATTTCCTGAAAAAGTTCCAGGTGGACCCGTTCGTCGTCGATGATCACCCCGTTGAAATCGAACAGGACAGCCCGGATTGTTTCCGTAACCAAACCGTCACCCCTTCCGGACAAAAGCCGCTAGCTTCATGAATTAATGATGATTCTGACTCCACAAAAAAGACCGGAGTATGATAGCCTGTTTTTGTCCGGCTTCCTATTGTCAAAAGAAAGGCCTGCATCGTGATTCTTCCTTTCAGGGACCGTTTTCCGGCCATCGATCCGACCGCATGGATCGCCGACTCCGCCCAGGTGATCGGCGATGTTGTGATCGGGGCCGAATCCAGCGTCTGGTTCTCCTCCGTCATCCGGGGGGACGTCAACCGTATCCGGATCGGCTCCCGGACTAACATCCAGGATCTTTGCGTCCTCCATGTCACCCGGGGAACATATCCCTTGACCGTCGGGGATGAAGTCACCGTCGGACACAGGGTCATCCTGCACGGATGCTCCCTCGGGAACCGGATCCTCGTCGGCATGGGCGCGATCATCATGGACGGGGCCGTGATCGGAGACGACGTCATCATCGGGGCAGGCTCTCTCGTCACCGAGAAAACGGTGGTCGATCCCGGAACTCTCGTTCTGGGATCACCGGCCCGTGTCCGTCGGAAATTGACGGAAGAAGAAAAGCAATGGCTTTTGCGATCCGCCGCCAACTATGTCGCCGACAGGCTCGACTACCAGAGTTTCACATCAAAAGCCAGCCTCCCCCGGGAGTTCCGGGACGCCCACCCCCAGGAGAACGATCCTCACAAACAGGGAGGCACGTCGCTTCCGTGATGAGACACATTCGGGTCCAGTACCTGATGATCCTTCTGATCGGCCTTCTCATTGTCTGCCTGATGGGCGCTTTCGCCGTCTGGGACACGCTCCTGATCAAAAAAGACGTCATCAACGCCCTGATGAACGAAGGCAGACTCATTGGACAGGAATTCGCCTTCGGGGTCGACATGCGCCACGAAGCCGACCGCTTCGTCGCCGGTGACATCGGAAAATCCGGTCCGGCGGGCAGGGCCGTGGTCAGCGAAATCACCGCCATCCGCAAAGAGATGCAGGCCCTGATGGCCATCCGCCACAACGTCATCCGCCTCGACCTGATGACCCGCCACGAAGATCTTCCCAGGCGCGTTTCCAGTTCGGGAACACCTCTGACCCCACAGGAACTGAAGGCCCATACCCTCGTCCACGACGGGGCGAACGAGTGGATGAGCCTCCGGGAACACACGGGGAAACGGAATGTCCTGTACGTCGTCGTACCTTTCTACCACCAGAATCAACGACTCGGGACCGTCGGCGTCGGCATATCCCTTTACGAAGCCAACACGCTTGTGAGAAACGAGCTGGAACGGACCCTGATCCTCCTTTTTGTCGGGTTTCTCGCCCTGGCCGGCGTCCTTTCCCTGGCGATCCGCACCCTGGTGCTGAACCCCGTCCGGCAGATTTCCAACGCCATGGGCAAGGTGGGAAAAGGAGAGATGGATCCCGGTGCCCTGATGGAACCGTCCCGGGAAGCCTACGATCTCGCGTGCGCCTTCAGGCAGATGGTCAGCATGCTCTCGGAACGGACGCGCGAGAACCAGCTTCTGCTTTCGGAGGTCCGGGATCTGAACAGCTCCCTCACACGGAAAATCGAAGAGGCCACCCGGGAGCTCCTCCAGAAGAACGAATCGCTGGAAGCGGCCGGGAAAGAAAAATTTTTCCTCCAGCGGAAACTGTCCGAGATGGAACGGATGGCCGCCATCGGGGAAGGCCTGGCGATTGTCGCGCACGAACTCGGGAACCCCCTGCACTCCATATCGGGACACATCGAACTGGCGATCGAGGAGAAGCCCCTTTCCCCTTCCCTTCACAAACACCTGTCCATCGTTCAGGGTCAACTGGACCGAATGATCAACGTCATCCGGAAACTCCTCATGATGAGCCGACGCGAAAGGACCCACTCCGAGCCGGTCCTTGTATCGGATCTGGTCTTCGATATCCTGCAGCTCCTCTCCCCCCGGCTGGAAAAATCGAAGATCCGTGTAGAAACCTCCTTCCCCGATCCCTGCCCTGAAATCGATTCGGATCTGGAAGGCCTGCAAAGCATCCTGATCAACTTTCTGGAAAACGCCCTGGACGCGACGGGCACCGGAGGCCTTATCCGCATCCGGTGCGTCGAGGAGGAGGGTTCCCTGACCCTGCACATTCAGGATTCCGGCCCGGGAATTCCCGCAGAAAGCCGGGACAGGATCTTCGCCCCCTTCTTCACCACAAAACCCCATGGAACGGGTCTGGGTCTCGCGATCTGCCGAAAAATCATTGACGATCTGGGAGGAGATATCCGGATGGGAGAGGGTCCCGGCGGACATTTTGTCTTGACCATCCCTTTCGTCCGATTTTCCCCGGGAAGATTTGCCCACTCGCTTGATCAGGATCTCTAATTGTGGTAGGTTCCATCATGGTTGCCGCCCCGAAAGACCTGGCATTCACTCCGGTGGGAAACACAAGCAGGCGGGTTCTCGTCGTCGAGGACGATGTGGTCGCGCTTGACCTACTGGAAGAGATCCTCAAACGAAACGGATTCGGGGTATCCGTCGCACAATCCTATGAGGAAGCACTGGAACGCCTGTCAACGGACAAGATCTCCCTCATCCTCACCGACATCAAGATGCCCGGAAAAACGGGAATGGACCTTTTGAAAGTCGTCCAGGACCTGTACCCGGATCTGCCCGTCGTCCTTCTCACCGCCTTCGGTGACGAGCATCTCTGGGTTGAGGCCCTGGCGTCCGGAGCCGTTGACCTGATTCCCAAGCCCTTCAGAAAACAGGAAGTACTCGATATTGTCCAGAGAACCCTGGCACGACTCCGACCCGCCTGAGACAGAAGGCGGGCAACCGGTTTCGTCCAGGAAAGCAATCCTTCCACTTCAAGGAGAAACGATTTCATGAAGACCCCGATTCGAAAGATCCTGTCCACGGGCATCATCGGCCTCGCCGGCATCGTGGCCGGCATCACGCTTGGCGCCCAGCTCAACTTGTCCGGGAAAGCTCTGGCAGATCCGTCCCCGGACCCGCCGGTCATCCACAAAAGGGATATCGAACCGGGACTCGCCCTCCAGAAGGCATTTGTCACCGTCTCGAACGCGGTGATCCCTTCCGTGGTGAACATCTCGACGACCTCCCTGATCACCACCCACCGGAACCCCATCTTCAACGACCCCTTTTTCCGGCAGTTCTTCGGGACACCCTTCAACCATGAGGCTCCTCCCCAAAAACATGTGGAACGGAGTCTGGGGTCGGGGTTCATCATCTCGAAAGACGGTTATATCGTCACAAATTACCACGTCATCAAGCACGCCACAAAAGTGACCGTGGTCCTTTCCGACAAGTCGAGCTACAGGGCGACGGTCGTCGGGAAAGACCCCATGACCGACGTGGCGGTCATCCGGATTCATCCCAAGAACGATCTGCCCGTCATCCAATGGGGGTCCTCCCGGGACGTCTCCGTCGGGACCATCGTTCTGGCGATGGGGTCCCCCTTCGGACTGACCCAGTCCGTCACCATGGGAATTGTCTCCGCACTCAAGCGGAGCAACATGGGAATCGAACAGTATGAGAACTTCATCCAGACGGACGCGGCCATCAACCCGGGAAATTCCGGAGGCCCCCTGGTCAACCTGCGGGGGGAGGTGATCGGCATGAACACCGCCATCTATACGACAAACGGCGGTTATGAGGGGATCGGTTTCGCCATTCCGGTGGACATGGTCCGTCGGGTGCTGAAGGACCTCATGACCAAAGGGAAGGTTGTCCGGGGCTGGCTCGGTGTTTCCATCCAGAACGTGACACCGGTCATCGCCAAGCAGTTTCGTCTTCCGGGACATACCGGCATTCTCGTCAGTGACGTTTTGCCCAACAGTCCGGCCAGGAAGGCGGGCATGAAACGGGGAGACGTCATACTCGCCCTGAACGGACAGAAGGTCGTCGACGCCAACGACCTCCGTCTTCGGGTTTCCCAGATCTCTCCGGGAACCGACGCGGAACTCTCGATCATCCGGAACGGACACAGAAGAAACATCACGGTCCGGGTCGGGGAGCTTCCCGCCAAACTGTCCATGATGGGCGGGGCGGAGCCGGAAAAAAGCCCGTCTCATTTCGACAACGTGCTGAACGGTATCATGGTGATGGATTTGAACCGGGACATCCGGGGACAACTGAACATTCCCGACACCACCCGGGGAGTCGTGATCAGCTCGATCGCGCCGGGAAGCCTCGCGGAAGCCAGCGGTCTCAAGCGGGGAGACGTCATCGAGGAGATCAACCGTCATCCCGTGCCGAGCGTCCGCGCCTATATCCGGGCGGCCCGGCATATCGGCAAGAACGAAAACGTCCTCCTGACCGTCGTCAGGGACGGCCATCACAGCTATGTCTCCCTCTCTCCGTGAGACTCAACCTCTGATCAGGGAAGACCCCCGGCACAGCGTGCTGGGGGTTGATCCGGGACTTGCCGCCACGGGGTTTGCGGTTCTGGGAGGCCCCTCCCTCGACAGGCTCCGCGTTCTGGTCCAGGGAACCATCCGGACGGAGGCGGGTCTTCCGGTCAGTCGCAGGATCGGCATCCTCTATGACCGCCTGGAAGCCGTTCTGGCGAACCATCCCGTTTGCGGAATCGCCCTCGAAGACCACTTCAGCCGGCGGTCGTCCCCGGGAGCCGGCCTGATGCTGGGACCGGTGGTGGGCATCGTGGCCCTTCTGGCGGATCGTTCGGGGATCCCGATTCTTCCGATCCCCCCCCGGGAACTCAAGCACCGGATCACGGGAACGGGAAGCGCCTCCAAGGAGGTCGTCCAGCGGGCCCTTTCCGTCTGGCTGGGGGCGGGGCTCAAGGTTTCGTCCACACACGAAGGAGACGCCCTGGGCCTGGCCTTCCTGGGCTACTCCCGGATGGTTTCCCCATGATCGCCCGCATCTGGGGTATCCCGGTCGAATGGGAAGAGGAGTCCGTCGTTCTGCGGGCCGGAGATATCGGGTACCGCGTCCATCTGTCCCCCTGTTCCCACCAGAAACTCCGGATCCGGCCGGAAGGTCTGGAACTCGCACTCTTCATCCAGCACTTCTGGAACGAGCACCTGGAAGCCCCCCTTCTTCTGGGATTCCCCGAGGCCGACGAACAGGCCCTCTTCAACCAGCTGAGAAAAGTCCCGGGTCTGGGCCCCATGTCCGCACTCAGGATTTTGGCCTTGCCCGTCGGAGATTTTTTGTCCATCGTCCGCAACAACGACGCGGCGAGGCTCAAATCACTGAAAGGCGTGGGAGAAAAAACGGCCCGGAAAATACTGGGTGAACTGAGGGGGCACATCGACCAGCTGGAGGACTGGGAACTTGCCAGTTCTTCCGCTGTGGCCCCCATCCATTCCCATCCGGCCACCATCGCCCACCATGTCCAGGAAGTCCTGGTCCGCCAGTTCGGTCATTCCCCGCAGGAAGCGAGCCGTCTGGTCGCGGAAGCGCTGAGACGGCAGCCGAACGTCCAGAGCATGGAAGAACTCTTCCAGGAGGTTTACAGGGTTGGAACCGAATGAACCGGATCTCCTGACCGCCGAAGAGTTTCCCGAAGAAATTCCAGAGGCCAACATCCTGCGTCCCCAGACGTTTGACCAGTATGTCGGTCAAAAAGAGGTCATCGACAGCCTCAAGGTCGCCATACAGGCCACCCTTCTGAGACAGGACACCCTTGACCACATTCTTCTTCACGGTCCTCCCGGTCTGGGAAAAACGACACTGGCCGCCCTGGTGGCCCGGGCCCTGGGAGTCTCCTTCCTGTCTTCCTCCGGGCCGGCCCTGGAAAAAGGCGGAGACCTCGTCGGCATCCTGACCCGGATTGCTCCGGGAACGCTTCTTTTTATCGATGAAATCCACAGGCTTCCCCGACCGGTTGAAGAAATCCTGTATTCCGCCATGGAAGACTTCTCCATCGATGTCGTCTTTGACCGGGGAGCCGCCGCACGGACATTCCGGCACCGCATCCCCCCCTTTACGCTGGTGGGGGCCACGACGCGGGCCGGCTTGCTCTCCGCCCCCCTCAGGGATCGTTTCGGGATCCAGCGGGATCTGGATTTTTACCATCCGTCCGATCTGGCGCTGATTCTGGAACGTTCCGCGCGCATCCTGGAGATCGGCATCGACCCGGACGGAGCGCTGGAAATCGGCAGACGTTCCCGGGGAACGCCCCGCATCGCCAACCGTCTTCTGAAAAGGGTCCGGGATTTTTCCCAGGTGAACGGGCACAGGACCATCACGCGGGATATCGCCCATCTGGCCCTGAAGCTGGAAGGCATCGACGACCGCGGCCTCAACCGCGTCGACCGGAAGTTCATCGAGACGATCAAGGTCGTCTATAACGGCGGCCCCGTGGGGATCGAGGCCATGGCGGCCACCCTTCAGATGGATCCCGACACCCTGATCGACGTTGTGGAGCCTTTTTTGCTCAAGGAAGGCTACCTCGCGCGGACGCCGGCCGGACGACGGCTGACAGCGTCCGGCTGGGAAGTCCTTCCGGAAGGGCTGCCCTAGCTCAGGAAGGAGGGGACGATCCGGGTGTCCGGAATTCGTAGGTGACCCCAAATACGACCGGCAAGGTCCACAACGGACCGCTGGAGAGGTTGGAGGAGCTGCTGGCGAGACCCCTCGTCGAGATCGGACTGTCGATGTAGGTCGCGACGGCTTCTCCATAGAGCGAGAACTGGTCGTTGATCCGGTACATGACCCCCGCGCCGGCATCCACCGTGAAGGAGACGCTTCCGGCATTCCCGGAATCGGTCGACAGGCTGTTGAACGACGGTCCCAGATCCGCAGCGAAATACGGAATGATGCGCCGTTCCACCGCCCTGGGATCCCACAGGGGAACGGTCGCCCCGACCGTGAGCGGCATACCGGAGAGTCCGGAAAATCCCCTGTTGGCCGAAAACGTCTCATACCCGACGGAAAAACGGAGTCCCAGATGGGGAAGGACATAGGATCCCCAACGGACATGGAACATCATGCCGGTGTTTTCGAGATCGAGAAGGTTGGTCGACTCCACCGGCTTCCCGTTCAGGACCCCGGTCACGGAACCGCCGAGCAGGAAGGCCGGACCGCCGTCGAATGAAACGCTTTGCCAGCTGAAGGGCTGGTCGGCCTGGCTTTGGGAAACCCAGGCCAGCGACAGACATCCCGGAACAAGAAAAAGGATCATCCATTTCCGCAGGAAACAAAAAGCGGGGCATCTCCGGGTCGGTGCGATTACCCAGTCTTGGAACATGATCATTCTCCAGATTTGAGGGTCAGGTGTTCCCGGACAAGGGGATATCTGCTATATTCCGAATCCTACCGGAAAGGTCCCCGAACGTAAAGGGAAACCGGCTGGACAATATTGACAGACGGTCTGATTCGCAAGAGAGGGTCCGAATGACGCTGGGCGACCTGTTCTGGCTTTTTTTCCTGTTCACCATGATGCAGCCCTTAATGGCCCGGAAATTTCTGGAAATGGCCCGGGAACGGGCCCTCCGTCATCTCGAGACCACCCGTGGAACCAAGGTGATCGCCATGGTCCACCGGCAGGAAACCATGAACCTGTTGGGCTTTCCCCTCCTTCGGTACATCAATATCGAGGACTCCGAGGAAATCCTCCGGGCCATCAAGATGACAGACCCGGAAACACCCATCGACCTGATTCTCCACACTCCCGGGGGCCTGGTCCTGGCGTCGACCCAGATCGCCCACGCCCTGTCGAACCGGAAAGCGCCGGTCACCGTCTTAGTCCCCCATTTCGCCATGTAGGGCGGGACCCTGATCGCCCTTTCCGCAAGCCGGATCGTCATGGACGAAAACGCCGTCCTGGGACCGGTCGATCCCCAGCTGGGAGAGTTTCCCGCCGCGTCGATCCTCCGCGTCGTCGAGCAGAAAGACAGAAACGAAATCGACGACAAGACCCTCATCCTGGCCGACGTGGCCGAAAAAGCCATCGTCCAGCTGAGGCATTCGCTCGAACGTCTCCTCGGAAAGCGGATGTCCGCTGAAAAGGCCAAACAGCTGGCGGAGGTCCTGTCCAGCGGACACTTCACCCACGACTACCCGCTGACCTATGAGGAACTCAAATCGTTCGACCTTCCGGTCTCGACCGATGTGCCCGACGACGTCTACCTTTTCATGCGTCTCTTTCCCCAGCCCAAGCAGGCTGTGCCGTCGGTCAGCTATACCCCGTTCGCCCCGCCTCCCGGACGTTCGGGGGGTCGTCACCCGTAAAGGAAACCGGGAAACAGCTTCCAGAGTTTTCCGGATCCCCCAAATCGTCCTGGTAAAACCCTGTTTCGAGAGGCCGCCTTTCAATAAAGTGACCTTGCGTGTTTATACGGAAAATGTGTACACTTTTTTTGTGTACACATAGAATTCCGGAGGATGATGCCCATGAAAAATATCACTCTGAGTGCAGATGAAAGCCTGATCGAAGCCGCGCGGGAAAAGGCGCGCTCCGAACATACGACCTTGAACGAAGCTTTCCGGGTATGGCTCAGGGATTATACCCGCCATCAGGAACAGATCAACGAGGCTTTTCAAGTCATGGATGACTTGCGAGGCACGGTGAAAATTGGCCGAAAATTGACCCGGGAAGAGATGAATGAGCGTTGAATGTTTTATCGATACCAATCTTTTTCTTTACCAGATTGAAAATGTTGATAAACGCAAGAGCCATATCGCAGACCAGATTATCAGAAAAGGTATCAGGACAAAAAACGCCTGCATCAGCTTTCAGGTTGTACAGGAGTGTCTGAATGTTCTTCTCAGAAAAGCCGTTGTACCACTGAATCCGATGGAGGCCAATCGTTATTTCGACAGCGTCCTGAGCCCCCTTTGGCAAGTCATGCCGAATCATGATTTGTACCACCAAGGAATCGAGATCCAGGCACGATACCGTTTCAGTTTTTACGATTCACTTATTATCGCCGCTTCCCTGAGTGCAGGCTGCCGGATCCTTTACACGGAAGACATGAAACACGACCAGAAAATCGGAAAATTGACCATCCACAACCCTTTCCGGGTTTAAAGCGATGAATGGATCTCCGTCTCCCGATAAACGGCGGGTTTGGCGGGTTTCCGCAATTCCCCCCGGCCCGATCAAGGCTTGGAAGTCGACAGCACACACACTGGTCCTGGGAGAATCCTGTACCGAGAGGTAGCATCAAAAGACAGTCAGACCGGAGATGGTCAGAAGTTATCCGGTCCAAAAACCTGCTAGCTCTTGTAGCCATTTCAACCCGCTTTTTCCTGATCTAGGGGAGACAACTTTTAAACACCTGTCCGAGCATTATGGAATGGCACGGGCAAGGAGACAATTTGGTGACAAAGGAAAACCCGGGATACATGCATCTCCAGGAATCCTCCGGAAAAAATCCTGCCTCCCGGGGAGATGCCGGCCTGATCACCCTCATTGTCAGCATCGCCGCCCTGATTTTTTCCCTGGGAA
>DAHWKF010000014.1 GCA_027343785.1 Leptospirillum sp.
AAGGGTTATCTTAACACAATCCCGGATATCAAGACAAAGACAGTCAGGGGTGTGTCGCGAGAGGAGTTTTCAGATTTTTTGCCTGGATTTCGGGATGAACCTGATGATAATACCGCACAATCCCCCGGTACAGCGCATAGGCGACCTGGCTACGGTACCTGCTGCTGGCCATAATACGGGCATCTCCGGGATTGCTCAGGAAGTTGATCTCAGTCAGGGCTGCCGGCATGGCCGTTCCCATGATCACATAAAACGGAGCCTGACGGATTCCAAGATCCCTGACATCCCTGAAGCGCCCCTCCAGATTTCTGGAAAGGGAACGGTCGATATCTCCAGCGAACTCCAGTGACCTCTTCTTTTTGTGATTGACGCGAAGGGTCAAAAGGATGGCTCCCAGGTCGCCGTGAGATACACCCAAAACAGTATTCTCCCGCATCGCCACTGCCCTGGATCGCTCGTCAGTGGAGCGAAGGTTCAGGAGAAACGTTTCCACACCCCGGACGGACCGATCGTGATCCGAATTGGCATGAATGGAGAGAAACAGGTCGCCTTTCCAGCGATTCGCCATCTCTGTCCGCTCCTTGAGAGGGACAAAAAAATCCCCGTTTCGGGTCATGAACACAACGAAGCGGCTGTCGGAATCAAGTTTTTCTTTCAGTCTCCGGGCGATGTCGAGAACGAGATCCTTTTCGCAAATGCCATTGACTCCAAGTGTTCCGCAATCCTTCCCGCCGTGTCCCGGATCGATGACGACCCGGAAACGGGGAACCCGGACGGGATAACTGACGGGACGGGACAGCGATGCCGTCACGGCCGTTACACCCTTTTCGCGGCTCACCTTTTTACCGGGAATGACGATGACTTTCTGTCCGGGCCTTGGAGGAGGCGCATCGGCCTTCTTTTTGGACTGAACCTGGTTCTTCTTTTTATTGTTGCCTGATGTTCCCGTGAAAGGAAAATCAGCCACGATCCGGTCCGGATGTTTGAGGGTAAAAAAGTGGGGCGTCGACTGGGATATTCCCCCCGTAATCGTCAGACTGGTTTCACGGGAATCGGGACGGTAAAGGATGTCGATCTCCCGAAAATGGGCCTTCAGGGCACGGGTATGCGCCACAAGTTTCTTGTGGATCGTCGGGGCGGGCATGACACCCGGAAAGACCAGCTTGCCTTCAGGTCCCGGGGTATAGACCGGCGCATCTTTGGGCAGGTTGTCCAGGACCGCGACGATCCGGATTTTGTCCTCATGAAGTCCAACCCGGATACTTTTGATGAAACCGATCCGGTCCCCGGCGATGGCAAAGCTGTGTCCTTCAGATGCCGCAAAAAGAAAAACGAACAAACAGGTCCAGAACCTGGTTCTCACATCCTGATCCTTTCCCGAATCCGGTGGGACTGAGTTACACCAAGGATATTCCAGAAAAGAAAACTCAACTTTCGCCAATCTAGACCATTTTGTGAAAAAGAACAAGATATTTTTACACAATGACACGTGCATTGTTCTCTTCTCCGATTTGAAAAGCTTTAACCGTCTTGAGAGAGACTCGATCCGGATGCACTGGAACCCGTTGCAGAAAGGAGATTTGGGGAAAAATTGATTGCAGAGTTTTTCCAAAATTGGTACTCTTCGCCGAGGAATAAACCGGTCGATGCGACTACCCCGGAAAAGGGATCCTTTTCATGACCGTTCCGACCACACTTGAAATACGGCGGATCTACGGGGACAAATCCCGGGATCCCGGGTCCGTTCGCATCCTTGTCGACCGTCTCTGGCCCCGGGGCATTTCCCGAAAGATCGCCTCCATCGACCTCTGGGCCAAGGATTGGGCTCCCGGAGAGGAATTGAGACATTTTTTCCATAACCATCCCGACCGTTTCGGAGAGTTTGCCAACCGTTACCGAAGAGAGCTCCTATCCCGAAAAAGGCAAATTCTGGAAGAGGTCCGGCCTTACAGGGGAAAACACATCGTCCTTCTCTATGGCTTCGCCAATACCCGCGAAAACAACGCGGCAGTCCTCAAGGATGTCCTGGACGCCTGGATCGGAGAAATGGAGACCGGAGCATCCGATTCCTGATGAGACCCCGGATCCCGAGCAAACAGGAAAAAAAGAACCTCAATACGGGCTTGCTCCGGAGAACCGCCCGGTGATCCGGTTCTTTTGCTTCTTTCTGATCTTGTCCGGTGCTCTTGCCGGGTTTCATGCGGAAAGGGTTCGGGCCACCGGTTTGATTCCCGCCCTCGAAATGCCGAACGTTCCGGTCATCAAGAACAACGCGACTCCAAACGCGTCCCCGCCCAAGGTCACGGACATAACGATTGAACTGGCGCTGACGGAAGGTCAAAAAGACCTCTCGGAAGGAAAAGACCAGGAAGCTCTCCAGGTATTCAAGGGAATTCTGCTGGACACTCCCCGCGACAAGGTTCCGCTCCCTGTCTACCTGGGGATCTCCAGGAGCTATCGCCATCTGAAAGCGCCGGACAAATCCATCGCCACACTTCTTCCTCTTCTCAAATCGGAGGTCCTGGCGCAAGCCGACGCCGATTCCAAAAGGGAGTTCGTATACGAGCTGGGGGTATCGGACGCACTGATACACAATACCGTCGGTATCGAGCACTTCCTGATACCTGTTTTCCCGCATCTGGAAAAGCCGCGGGAAATTCTGACAGCGACACGTGCCCTGATACCGTACTTTGAAAAAAACAACCCTCTGGAAGGCTCCATTCTGTTGGGGCATGCACTTGACCGAATGGATCCTGTCCACCAACAGGACATGCTTTCCTCAATTATTTCCCTGATTCACGACCATATTCCGGATTCGGCCCAGCTTCAGTCGATCAGGGCCTCTTTTCCACACGAGTTTCCGGGGGATTACGCCCTGTTCCGAATCGGCCTCCAGGCCATTGCCAAAAAGGAACCGGAAAAGGGGGAAAAACTCTTTCTGGAACTGCTCTCCGATTATCCGGCATCCTTGTTTACCGGGGCTGTTGAAGAACGCTTGAACCATCTGGATCTTCCGAAAAATGTTCCGGTTCTGGCGGTCATCCTCCCCCGTCTTTCCGACCCGGTTCGGGGAACTTATGCCCGCTCGATCCTCTCCGGCCTTCGGGCATTTATCCGCGAGAGGGAGACGGGGGGAAACATTCCCCTCTCAACCGTTCTCCGGTTTTCCAAATCTCCCGCAAACTATCTCCTAATATTGAAAAACCTGTCGGAGCGACAAGATGTTGTGGCACTGCTGGGACCTTTTTTTGCCGATGACCTGCGGGCTTCCTCCCGATTTCTGGAGCAACAGGGAATCCCGTCCGTTTCACCCACCTTGCCCCCCCGTAAAAGTCTGACCGTGTTTTTCAGTACGGCAACCCTTCCCGAGATGATGGCGGCCGCCGCCGCATTTGAAACCGAGAAGAAAATCCGATCTCCGAAGGTTGTCGTCATTTATCCTTCCGGTCCTTACGGTGAGATATCGAGTGCGGCCTTCTCCCGGACCCTTTCCTCCCTCGGCGGACAGGTCACCGGATCGATCCCCTATAATCCGAAGAAGGCTGACAATCAGTCCGCCATCAACGGATTAAAAAAGCATGGCAGGACGATCGAACTCATAAAAGACGCAGGATTGCCTCCCAATACTACGATGGTCTCCGCCGACGCCCTGCAGATGAACGGAAAAATCTTTTTCCTGAACAAACACAACAAAGGGGGGCAGGTTGTCCGCTCCCTGTTTTTTCCATCCTTCGATGCACTGTATATTCCGGACACCTCTTCCGAACCCGCTTCTCTCCTCCGGGAAATCGCCTACAAGAATATCCAGAACGTCCTTTTGATCGGGAATGAAACTTTCCTCGGTATCCGGGGTCTGTCGGGCCTCAGCGACCTGCACGATACGATTCTGGCCACCGGGCCACCCCCTCTCTCCCAATCGATATCCCGCCGTCTCCATGGTTCGGGTTCGCGCCCCAGCCTCTTTAGCCTCCAGACGTACGACGCGCTCTCCCTGATCATGAAATCCATCCAGGCGGGCGCCGGGTATTCCCGTCATGATATTCTGGCAATTCTGGAGGCCCATCCCTCCCTTGAGGGACTCTCCGGTACAATGACATGGAACGGACCGGGGAAATTCAAGAAGACCATCACCGTATACCAGTTGTCTGGACGCCGCTGGATACCTTCCGATACAGTAGAGGTACCCTATGAAGCGAACAGATAAGATCGGGATATGACACTTTCAGGATTGGAACGAATCTCTGGCAAAAAGAGGGAGAACATGATTGTTCCATTTTGATTCGGGGATGTCGTTTCTGGCTGAAACCGGATTCGAACTCACCACCGTGGGAATCCCTCTTCTCCTGGCCGTCACCCTCCATGAAGTTGCGCATGGTGCGGTTGCCGACCGATTCGGAGACCATACCGCCCGATATATGGGTCGCCTGACACTCAACCCCTTTCCCCATGTGGACCCGTTTGGCACCATTCTTCTTCCGCTGATGCTTTATTTTTCCCATACGGGTCTCATGTTCGGATACGCCAAACCGGTTCCCATCAATCCGATGAACATGCCAAACCCCCGGAGAGACATGGCCATCGTCGCCATGGCAGGCCCTTTGTCCAACCTGCTCCAGGCACTGGTCTACATGAGCCTCCTGCACAGCTTTCTGGGAATCCTCATGACTTCCGCCATTTTTCAGGGATCTTCCCTGGGAGAATCCTCGGCCCGTTTGATCATGACCCTTTTTCGAATGGGGATCCTGGTCAACGTCGTCCTGTTCGTCTTTAATCTGATCCCCTTGCCACCGCTCGATGGTGGGAGGGTCCTGACCGGGTTCCTTCCGGCCCGCGGGGCGGACTTCATGGGACGAATCGAACCTTACGGCATGTGGATCCTGTTTGGCCTGATTATTCTGGATCCTTACCTGGGGATTCTTTCACGGTTTGTCTGGCCGGAAATGGACGCGCTGACGCGCCTCCTGATGGTCTGGGCCACTCAACCGGCGATGACCTGAAACCATCTGGAAGTGAAACTGAACACGGATCGCCATCCCCACCCGGGATGAAAGCAACCTGACAAGGACGCACATTGAACATGCACCCGGATCATCAGTCCCAGAGCGGGCCGCCCCATGAATCTGCTGCGGACGAAACTCCCGTCCGCCGAATCGTGAGCGGAATCCAGCCTTCGGGCCGCCTTCATCTCGGAAACTTTATGGGCGCGCTCAAAAACTGGATCGAACTCCAAAAGCTCTATGAATCCTTTTTCTTTATCGCTGACTGGCACGCCCTCACGACGAACTACGAAGACACGACCGCAATCCGGGAAAATATCCGTGAAATGCTCGTCGACTGGATTTCTCTCGGACTGGACCCTCGACAATCGACCATATTCCTTCAGTCTGACGTTCTTGAACACGCTGAACTGAACCTTCTCCTATCGATGGTCACCCCCGTTTCCTGGCTTGAGCGCAATCCTTCTTACAAGGATCAGCAGGAACAAATCAAGGGAAGGGATCTGTCCACGTTCGGATTTCTGGGATATCCAGTCCTGATGTCTGCCGACATTCTCCTTTATCGGGCCGACCACGTCCCGGTCGGCCTCGACCAGTTACCGCATCTGGAACTGGCCCGGGAGATTGCGAGAAGGCTCAGGCACTTCTATGGACCCATCGTTCCTGAACCCCTCCCGCTTCTGACCCCCACCCCCCGTCTGCTGGGGCTGGACGGAAGAAAAATGAGCAAAAGCTACAAAAATTGCATTTATATTTCAGACACGGCCGGGGAAGTCTGGGAAAAAATCCGCCCGATGATGACCGATCCGGCCCGTGTGCGCCGAACCGACCCGGGAGATCCGGGGAAATGTCCCGTCTTCAACCTTCATGAATCCTTTTCTCCGAAAAACGTCCAGCAGGAAATGGATGCGGGATGCAGGACCGCCAGTATCGGATGCATTGACTGCAAGAAGATTCTGACGACCCATATTGAAAAAATCCTTGCGCCGGCCAGGGAAAAGCGCCACGAACTGCTTGCAGAAAAAGGCTTTCTGGGCCAGGTTCTGGAAGAAGGCGCAAAAAAGGCGAGGGCGGAAGCTCAACGCACGATGAAGGATGTCCGCCAGGCCATGCGACTTCCCGACGGAAATCTCTTCGCCTGAATGCCTCCCTGCGATATTCTTGTCAAGGCAGCGGGCAAGAAGATATCGTAAGGAAAATGGACATACTCCCCCGAAAGGTTATTGAAAAATCCGGATTTTCCGGTAGGAAGACCGATGACAGATAACAGACAGAAAAAAAACGGAAAAAAACAGAATCTCGAACCTGAAGTTCCGGTCTGGGAGAGGGTGCTCATTGCCCGGGCCCAGGAAAGGCCGACGGCTCTCGATTATATCCAGCGGCTCTGCACCCAGTTCATCGAAATTCACGGCGACCGTTCCTTCAGGGACGATCCCTCTGTCGTCGCCGGTTTCGCTGTGTTCGATGGACGGAGTGTGGCTGTTGTCGGACATCAGAAAGGAAAGAGCTTCAAGGACCGGATGACCAGAAATTTTGGCATGCCGCATCCGGAAGGTTACCGTAAAGCCCTTCGCATCATGCGTCTGGCAGAACGTTTTTCCATGCCGGTTCTGACATTTGTCGACACTCCCGGCGCCTATCCTGGCATAGAGGCGGAAGAACGGGGGCAGGTCGAAGCGGTAGCGAGGAACATCATGGAGATGTTCGAAATACGTGTTCCCATCCTTGTCTTTGTGGTCGGAGAGGGAGGAAGCGGCGGGGCTCTGGCGATCGGCGTCGGCGACCGTGTCTACATGCTGGAAAACGCCGTTTATTCCGTCATCAGCCCGGAAGCCTGCGCGGCCATCTTGTGGGATAACGCGGGAAGGGCGCCGGAGGCGGCGGAACGACTCAGGATGACGGCATCCCATCTGTTCGAATTGGGGATTATCGATGGGATCATTCCGGAAGCCCCGGGCGGCGTCCAGAAAGACCCGTCTGTCACCCTTTCCTCAATGAAATCATTGATTTCGGAACAGCTGGAATACCTGTCTTCACTCCCCCCGGACGATCTTCTCCGTGAACGCCATCAGAAATTCCAGGATATGGTTGCCTACCGGGAAAATAACTTGCCGCACCTTCCCCCGAAACTGAACCTTTCTTCCTGAATTTTTGCACGCCGGACAAATTGGAGGATAAGGCAAACATCTTCAGGGTTTGCTGACGAATGAATCTTCCCACTGGGATGGCCTGGCCGTGCCCCTTTTCTCAAAAGCCACTGTGTTTCGGACCTTGATGCCCACAAGGTAGTTTCGCAGGTCCGGGTCCATTTCTTCCTTGCAGACAACAGCCTGTTGCCCGAATCGGCTCGTGAGCGCGCGGACCAGATCTTCGGACGGGGACACATTCAGATGGAGTCCGATCACTGCGACGGGGTAGGGCCGGACCATGACCTTCAGTTCAAGAACGGCAGGCACGCTACCAGGATACCCCAGAAGGATGTCCTTCAGGTCCACCAGATCCTGCTTGGCCATTCCGTCGCTTTGGAGGCGGATGACAACGGTCTGATACAGGGCTTCGAGGGCCTGATCGACGGTGTCCACCCTCGTGACCCGGATCTTGCTCCCAAAATCGTTCCTTTCAATAGGTCCGGTGATCAAGAGAGGCAGGTCGGTCTGGAGCGCGTTCTGGACTTTTCCGTAAATGTCCGGAAACAGGACGGCTTCGATACTGCCTTCCATATCCAGGACAGTCAGTTGGGCCATCTTGTCACCTTTTTTGGTCTTGACCTCCCGAACACCTCCAACGACCCCAAAAACCCGGACGGTCTCTCCATCCGGAACAGACTCCAGGCTTCGTGTCGTTCGGCTGTCCAGCTTGAGGATCAAGTCGCCATATCGCGCCATGGGATGTGAGGTCAGATAGAAACCCAGGGCGTTTTTCTCTTCCCGCAAGAGCATCCGTTCATCCCATTCGGGCAGATCCCGGACAGGGGGAGTTCCGGTATCCGACATCTGATAGTCGGAAAAAAGCGACTTTTGCAGGGAAGTCTTTCCGTTTTTTTGCTTCTCGGCCCAGATCAACAATTCATCGAGCGACTCCATGGCGACCGAACGGCGGATATTCAGGGACCTGAAGGCTCCTGCCCGTATGAGCGCCTCGATCACGCGCCGGTTGACTTTTTTTCCGTTGATCCGTTTCAGAAAATCCGGAAAATCCTGAAAAGGTCCTTCCAGGATTCTGTTTTCCAGAATGGCGTCGACCGCCTGCTTTCCGACATTCTTGACCGCACCCAGTCCAAAAAGAATGCGGGCGCCGGGCTGGATGACAAAATCGAAATCGCTTTCGTTGATGTCAGGAGGCAAAACTTCGATTTGCATCTCTTTGGCCCCAACCAGAAAAATGCCGATTTTTTCCGTGTCATCCAGTGCGTTTGTCAGCAGGGCCGCCCAGAGCTCCACAGGATAATGGGCTTTCAGGTATGCGGTTTGGTATGAAATGAGGGCATAGGCGGCACTGTGGGATTTATTGAATCCGTATCCGGCAAAATATGCCATGAGCTCAAAAACATATGCCGCTTTTTCCCTCGGGAATCCTTTCCGGATAGCCCCTTCGACAAACTTGTCCTGCATTTTGGCCATTTCTTCCGGCTTCTTTTTGCCCATGGCCCGTCGCAAAAGATCCGCCTCTCCCAGAGAAAAGCCGGCCAGAACATTCGCGATTTGCATGACCTGTTCCTGATAGACGATCACCCCGTAGGTTTCCCGGAGAACAGGCTCGAGTTCCGGAAGTTCGTATCGGATTTCCTTTGGATTCTTCTTGCGCTTGATAAAATCGTCCACCATGCCGCTGTTGATGGGGCCCGGACGGTAAAGGGCGAGAAGTGCGATCAGATCTTCAAAGGTTTCCGGCTGCATCTTGATGATCAGGTCTGTCATTCCGCGGGATTCGAGCTGGAAGATTCCGAGCGTCCTCCCCTCCGAGAGCAGGCGGTAGGTCCGGACATCGTCGAGGGGGATCCGGTCAATGGAAAAATCCGGCGTATGCTTCCGGATGCGATCTTCGGCCCCCTGGATCAGTGTCAGGGTTGTCAATCCCAGAAAATCAAACTTGACCAGGCCCACTTTTTCGACATCGTCCTTGGTGAATTGCGTGACGATTTCCCCGTTGGCTCCCTTCATCAGGGGGACGTGTTCCATGAGAGGCTCACGGGAGATGACCACTCCGGCCGCATGGATCGAGCTGTGACGGGTAATGCCCTCCAGTTTTCTGGAAAGTGAGAACAACTCCTCCATGCGCGGATCCTTTTCCAGAAGGCCCCGGAGATCGGGATTCTCCTCGAGCGCCTTTTCCAGAGTCATGTCCAGGCTGTTCGGGATCATTTTCGCCACCTTGTCGACTTCGGCGTACGTCATCCCCAGCACCCGACCCACGTCGCGAATGGACCCCTTGGCGCCCATCGTCCCGAAGGTGGCGATCATGGCGACCCGAT
>DAHWKF010000019.1 GCA_027343785.1 Leptospirillum sp.
ATCGGGGTCATTCCCGGCCATATCCTTCTCAGGTCAAACTTTACCGCGACGTCCATGATCGGATTTATCGCTCTCGGCGGGATCATGGTGCGAAATTCCATCCTCCTGGTGGACTTTCTTCATGTCAAACGGTCGGAAGGCGTTCCCGTCCACCAGGCGATCCTGGAGACGGGTGCCGTTCGCACGCGTCCGATCATTTTGACCGCCCTCGCGCTGGTCGTCGGCTCCTTCGTCATTCTGGACGACCCGATTTTCCGGGGCATGGCCATTTCGCTCCTGTCCGGCTCGATCGTTTCGACATTGTTGACCTTGTTTGTCGTTCCGCTCCTGATCGAGCGCATCGAAGGTCCGTCCTGGAACCGGAAGTCCGGTGGAACGGAAGAGGCCTCTTTGGAGGTATCATGAAACCATCACCTTTCAGTCAAGGAGAAAAGACATCATGAGTATCGAACGTATGGTCCGCGGATTTGCTGGAACCTTCATTCTGGTCAGCCTTCTTCTGGCCCACTACGAATCCCCGAACTGGCTGTGGCTCACCGCCTTTGTGGGGGCGAACCTCCTTCAGTCGTCGCTGACCCGCTGGTGCCTGCTCGAGCGGATCTTGCGCCGGGTCCTGAAAAACCGGCCGACCGAAGGTTCCTGCAAAACCGCCTGAGGAGAGTCCGTGAAACATGCCGCGGGAGGTGGAGGATGAAGAGACTTGTGGTGGCGCGGGTGGGTCCTCTCGGTCCTGATTCCCTCAGGATGGAGGAGGTTGCCGTCCCGGAACCCGGACATGGCGAAGTCCTGGTCCGGGTGGAAGCCTGCGGGGTATGCCGTACCGATCTCCATGTCGTGGAGGGCGACCTTCCCGAATGTCGGATCGGGATTGTGCCCGGCCATGAGGTTGTGGGGCGGATCGTGTCCTTGGGGAGTGGTGTCCCGGGATTGCGGACGGGACAGCGCGTCGGCGTGGCGTGGTTGTACCGGGCCTGTGGCCATTGCCGGTATTGTCTGAGGGGCGATGAAAACCTCTGCCTTTCCCCCCGATTTACCGGGTACCACCAACCGGGTGGATACGCCGAGTATGCGGTGGCTGCCGCCGATTTTGTCTATCCGCTTCCGGACGGTATCCCGGCCGAAAAGCTCTCGCCGCTTTTGTGTGCCGGCATCATCGGATATCGGGCCTTCTCCCGACTGGAGCTTCCCCGGGGCGCCCATCTGGGAATTTATGGCTTTGGAGCGTCCGCTCATCTTGTTCTCCAGATGGCAAAGGATCGCGGCATGCGGGTATCGGTCGGAAGCCGCGGTCCGCGGCATCAGGATTTTGCCCGCAGAATGGGTGCCGACTGGGTGGGGGGACCCGCTGAGACCCCGGCGGATTATTTTGACGGGGCCATTCTTTTCGCCCCGGCCGGAGAGCTGGTGCCTCCCGTCCTGTCGCGGCTCGATCGGGGGGGGCGCCTTCTGATCGCCGGAATCCACCTTTCGGACATCCCGTCACTGGAGTACGAATCGCTGTTGTTTTATGAAAAATCGATGGGTTCGGTCACGGCGAATACCCGGGATGACGGCCGTAAGCTTCTCGCCTGGGCGGAGAGTGGCGCCATTGTTCCCCGTACGACGGTTTACCCGCTGGAAGAGGCGATCAAGGCCCTGAGGGACCTGAAGGAAGATCGCATTGAAGGGGCGGCGGTCCTGAGGGTGGAGGGATGAACGGAAAACGGACGTTCTTCCGTCGGAAAAACGTCCGTCATCGATATTCTTACTGAACGTTGACCGTGACCTGGCTCTTGGGTCCCAGAAGATGGTGGTGGCGCGTGGCAGCCTTGACGGTGATCACGTGCTTTCCTTTGGGGATGTCCATCCGGACAGGGTTCGCATGTGTCGGCTTGTAGAGAGTCCCGTCCACATAGACATGCACATGGTTGGCCCGTGGACCCTTGTGGTAAATATATTTGAGCATGAAGGGATCGTGGACGACCGCCCCGCTTTTCGGTGAGACGATCTTGACGGAAGTCTTTTCGGCGGACCACGCGGTACCGGTGCCCGCGACCGCCATGAAAGCCAAAGACAGTCCAGCCATCAGCACGCCCACTTGTCGCATTCTCATCGGACCCTCCTTCAACAAAACATTGATTGCCATTGCCAGATGGCGGGGAACGATTGCCTGGACCGTATCAGGACAGGCAAAAAGGATTCTCCGGTGACCCCGGTTCCTGTCCCCTGCCGTTCTCATGAACGAATATCATTATACCACTTCCACTTCAAGGAACGGTTCCATCATGCAGCATTCTTTCAGCCGTTGTCGAGCGTCCGGTTTTTTCCTGTCTGTTTTCCTGTGTTTTCCTGAACAGGACGGTCTGGAACATTCTTGAGGCAAAAGGAAAGGGTCGGGTGTATGATTTCAGGGAAGGCGCGGTATGTTGGGTGCCCCAATCGAAGGAGGTGGAGATGGGAAGTCCTTACGAGGAGCTGAAAGAAGCGCTGGAGAATATCGAACACGATCTCGAGACGGAACGGTTCGTTCCGGAAGCCAGGTGGCTGCATCTGGAACGGGAAATCGAAAACAGGACGTCAGGAGGGGGTATTTCCGGGGAGGAGTCTCTGGATTTGAAGCAGCTCCTCGACGAACTCAGGCTTGAGCACGACCTCCGGATGAACCCTGGAACATTGGGGAGCTGAACAGATGGAAACACCGAAGAGAATCATCCCGGCAGGAGGGATTCTTCTGGCGGGAATCCTTGTTTTTCTTCCGGGCTGCCAGTCGACCCCCGCCATTCCGTATGTTCCCCCAAAGGAGACGGGTGTGGTCCTTCCGGCGCCTCCGGCCCAGACGATCGACGACCTGACCGACCGGATGGGAAAAAAACTCGAAGCCATCCTGGACCATAGCTCCGGAGGGGAAGTTGGGCTGTATGTGGCGGTCGTCAAGTATACGGACTCGGGGGGTGTCGCCCATGCCTTCGGACGGATACTGGCTCAGAAACTGGGAGAAAGGCTGTCGAACACCGGGCGCTACCATGTGATCGACCCCGGACGGATCCATCAGGCGATGCGGCAGGAGGCGATCAACCAGGGCATCCTGGATACGCAGACCGTTATCCGGGCGGGCCGAAAGGCGGGAGCGGACCGGATCGTCCTGGGAAACTATACCGACCTGGGTCCCCAGATCGAACTGACCACCCGCGTCATCCGGGTTTCGGACGGATTCATCCTCGGCCAGTTTTCCGAGGCCGCGGACCGGGGGCCGGCGATCATGAACCTGATTCACGTGGGGCCATAACGGCCGCTGAAAGAGATGAAGGAGACCACAATGTTGAAGGGTGCCAGTCGTTTGCAATGGGGGAGGGAAGGGACGAAAGGAGAGAGGTTCTTTGGCCGATGGCCGGAAAGAGTCCTTCTCCTTTTGTTTCTCTCGTGGCTGCCGGGATGCATCGTTTCGATCAACCCCGGGCAGGCCGGCGTTTTCTGGGACATATCGCACGGCACGGACACCGCCCAGGTTTATCGGGAGGGCGTCCAGGTCATCGCTCCCTGGAACCGGATGTATATCTATGATCTCCGGACCCAGGAATCCCGCATTCACCTGCACGTCCTGTCGATCAACGGATTGCCCATCGGGATGGACTCTTCCGTCATCTACCGGGTGGGCGCGGCGACCTTGCCGACGTTGCAGGAGACCGTGGGGCCCGATTACTATCATGTGCTGATCGCCCCCTATGTCCGCAGCGAGGCCCGGAAGATCGTCGGACGGTACACACCGTCACAGATCTATTCGAACCAGCGGGAGCTGATCGAAAAAGAGATCCTCAAGAACCTGCGGGAGAAGCTGCGCCCTTATCCCATCGAAGTGACCGGATTTCTGATCAGAAACGTCCGTTTGCCGGAGGTGATCCGGGTGGCGATCGAGCGGAAGCTGACCGAAGAGCAGAACTACCAGCGGATGGAATATGTCCTTGACGTGGCCCGGAAGGAAGCCCAGAAACGGCGGATCGAGGCGCAGGGGATCCAGGCGTTCCAGAAGATCGTCCAGAGCAACCTTACGCGGGAATATCTGATCTGGAAGGGAATACGGGCGACGGAACGGATCGCCAAGAGTCCCAACACCAAGGTGATCATCATCGGGGGCGGAAAGAACGGTCTTCCGGTCATCCTGAACGCCGGTTCGAAGTGAACGGCATCATCTGTTTTTTCCGGGATGTCGAAAAGACAAAAGACAATGAAAGGAGAGAGATGTGGCTGAAGAATTGAAAGAGGGAGACATGGCGCCGGATTTTAACCTGGAAGTCGAGGGGTATTCCCGTTCCCCCGTCCGGTTGTCGGATTTCAGGGGGAAAAAGGTCGTCCTCTATTTTTACCCGAAGGACGACACGCCGGGGTGCACCCTGGAGGCCTGTGACTTTCGGGATCGGCTCCCGGATTTGTCCGGCAAGGGCGTCGTTGTCATGGGGATTTCAAAGGATACGGTGGAAAGCCATGCGAAATTCCGGAAAAAATATGACCTGACCTTTCCCCTTCTGGCGGATACGGACGGGTCCGTCTCCGCATCCTACGGGGTGATCAAGGAAAAGAACATGTATGGCCGGAAAACGGTCGGAATTGAAAGAACCACCTTCCTGATCGACGAGAAGGGTGTTATCCGGAAGGTGTACCCGAAGGTCAAGGTCGAAGGCCATGTCGAAAAAATCGGGGAGGACCTCGCCCGGCTCTGAACCGGGAAAGGTCCAGCCTCCCCAGAATGGCTTGTGGAGGGCCAGGAATCGCCATTTCTGGCCCTCTTTTGTTTGACCGTCTCCGGGAGGGGTGTTATACTCGACTATGACAGGGCGTCCGGGGCTTATCGGTCAGACCGGCCCCGTCGCCAAAGTGTCAGAACCGCGATCTTTCGGGAGGGTCAAGTGATATGTCACGGAAACCTGAAGACGAAGGAAGAAACGCGGAGCCATTCGTGACTCCCAGAGACAGCCGGCCGGAAGGAAACGCCGAACCGGATGTCGAGCGCCTGAACCAGCGCATCCGTCTCCTCGAGCGCCACGTCGAGGAGCAGTCGGAATTCCAGAGCCTTCTGGAAACCGCCGCCGCCATGAACAAAAAGCTGGAAGAGACGCTCCGCAAGGCCCGCGAGGAGATCCGGGTCCTGAAGGAGGAGATCGCCAAGCTGACCGCTCCGCCCAACACATTCGCGACCCTGGACACCCTCTATCCCGACCGTCGGGAAGCGGACATCTACCTGTCCGGACGAAAAATGCGCGTCCAGGTATCGCCCGAACTCGACCTGTCTCTCCTTCATCCCGGAGAGCCGGCGCTCCTGAACGAAGCCTTCAATATCATCAGTCCCGCACCTCCCGAACGCCAGGGAGAGATTGTCTATGTCAAGGAGATCCTGGATTCCGGACGGATCATCGTCAGTGGAGAATCCGGGGTGGATCGGGCCGCCCTCCTGTCGGAGGTTCTGCCGGCCACATCCCTGGCGGTCGGTGATCACGTCATGATGGACGCCAGAAGCGGGATCATCCTGGAAAAGCTTCCCAAGAGCGAGGTCGGGCAGGTGGTCCTGGAAGAGATCCCCGATGTCACGTTTGACGATATCGGCGGGCTGGACGAGGAACTCGAGATTGTCCGGGACGCTGTCGAGCTGCCGTTTCTCTACCCCGACCTGTTCAAGGACTATCATCTCCCCGCGCCCAAGGGCATCCTCCTCTATGGTCCTCCGGGTTGCGGGAAAACGCTCATCGCGAAAGCCGTCGCCAATGCGGTCGGTCGCCGGATGGAGCAGATACACGGCGGCGACGCCCGTTCGTATTTTCTCCATGTCAAGGGACCCGAACTTCTGAACAAGTATGTGGGCGAGTCGGAGCGCCAGATCCGGGAGGTTTTTGCCCGCGCCCGGGAAAAAGCCCGGGAAGGGGTTCCCGTCATCGTGTTTTTCGACGAGATGGATTCCCTTTTCAGGACGCGGGGGTCGGGGGTGTCGTCGGACATGGAGAGCACCATCGTGCCGCAGTTCCTGGCCGAAATTGACGGGGTGGAGCGGCTCCGGAACGTGATTGTGATCGGCGCTTCCAACCGGCAGGATCTGATCGATCCGGCCATCCTCCGGCCCGGACGGCTCGATGTGCGGGTCCGGATAGACCGCCCCACCGAAGCCAAGGCCAAGCTGATCTTTTCCAAATACTTCCGGGCGCCGATTCCTCTCTCCCGGGAAGTTCTTTCCGCCGTCGGCCACGACCGGCAGAAGGCCGTCGAATCGCTGATCGACCAGGCGGTCGCCCGGATGTACGCCCAGACGGACGAAAACCGGTTTCTGGAAGTGACGTACGCCAATGGAGAAAAGGAGGTTCTGTACTTCAAGGATTTTTCCAGCGGAGCGATGATCGAGGGCATCATGGCGCGGGCCAAGAAGGAAGCCATCAAGCGGGAAATACGGGACCCCGCTGCCCGGGGCTTGCAGCTGGAGGACATCCTGTCGGGTATCCGCCGGGAGTATCAGGAAAACGAGGATTTGCCCAATACCACCAATCCGGACGATTGGGCCCGGATTGCCGGAAGGAAGAGCGAGCGGATCTCCCACGTCAAGACGCTGGCTGGCCGTTCGCCCAAAGCCCGTCCCATTGAGACTCTGCCGGCGGGACATTACCTCTAGAAGGTATCGGGAGGAGATGTGGCTGAAGGGCAAAACGACCGGGTCGCCGGTATCGTCGGAACCGAAGTCGAGTACGGACTGTCCTGGTCCAACAGGACCCCGGAAGATCCGGAGCGTCTCTCCGCGGATCTGATCGGGCAAGTGTCCGAACAGTATCACGCTCCCGTGCTCTGGGATTACGAGAACGAGGATCCCCGGCATGATGCCAGGGGATTTCTGGCCGAAGGGGAGCGGGAGAACCCGGACGATGCCGACAACAGATCGCTGAACAAGCCGCTTTTCAACGGAGGAAGGCTTTATGTGGACGGGGCCCATCCGGAATATTCCGGACCCGAGTGCGCGTCCGTCAGGGACGTGGTCCGTTTTGAAAAGGCGGGAGACAAAATGGTGTCAGCCTGTCAGGCCGCTTTTTCCGCACGTCAGGACGGGGGTCCCCCCCTTCTGGTTCTGAAGAACAATTCGGACGGGAAAGGAAATTCCTGGGGGTACCACGAAAACTACCTTCTTCCCCGCTCGCTTCCTTTTGACGTGCTGGCCCGGAATATTTCATCCCATCTTGTGACGCGTGTTGTTTTCTGCGGCGCCGGGAAACTGGGATCGGACCAGAATCCGGAGGAGTCCGGCCGGTATTTTCTGTCGCAGCGGGCCGAATTTTTTGAAATTCCGATAGGCCTTTCCACCATGGTACATCGGTCGGTGGTGAACACCCGGGACGAACCCCACTCGGAGCGTTCGCTCTATCGGCGGTTCCATGTGATCACCGGCGACTCGAACCTGTCGGAGATCTCCACCTACCTGAAGGTCGGGACGACGCTTCTGGTCCTCCGGGCCCTGGAAGCCGGAGCCCTGGAACCGCCGGTTTTTTCCGACTGGGTGGAGTCTTTTCGGCGGGTGGGGATGGATATGTCTCTTCAACTTCCCCTGGGGCTTGAAAACGGTAAAACGATGACCGCCCTGGAATGTCAGGAAGTCATCTGCTCCCAGGTCCGTCGATATCTGGAACGGGAAGGGATGGACGCCGAATCGTCCGATATTATCGGACGGTGGGAGAACGTGCTGGTGATGCTCCGGCGGTCTTCCGCCGGCCTGGCAAGGACTGTCGACTGGGCCATCAAGTGGTCGGTCCTGTCGAGGTACCGCGAAAAAAAAGGATGGGAGCTGACGGATTCCCGGCTCAAGATGCTGGATTTCCAGTATCACGACCTCCGCCCGGATCGCGGTATTTTTTCCATGCTCGAGAACACGGGTCAGGTGGACCGGCTTGTTGATCCGATGGAGGTGGAGGAGGCACTCACGCATCCGCCTTCAGAAACCCGCGCCTATTTCCGGGGAGAGATGCTCCGGCGGTTTCTCACGCGGGTTCACGCGGTCAGCTGGAGTTCGGTTGTGGTTGACCCGGGAGAGGGACCCCTCAAGAGGCTTGCCCTGGGGGATCCTTGGAAGGGCACGCAGAAACGTGTGGGTGCCCTGATGGGAACGTCCGGCTCGGTGGGGGAGTTGTTGAGAGCCCTGAGCCCACTTCCTGCCGGTGAGTGATTGTTCGACCGTGAGGTGACAGATGGCATCAAAAGACAGCGAAACAAAAAAACATGCGGGGACATCTCCCAGCCAAGAAGAAAAGGACCAGGTGGGTCAGGTGCCTTCCCAGACCCGCCAGAAGGCGGAGGAAATAAAGGAAGAAGCCGACACTCTGGTGGACCAGATTGACGAAATACTGGAAGAAAACGCGGAGACGTTTGTGAAGTCCTTTATCCAGAAAGGTGGCGAATAGCCCGAAGGAGCGCTCTTGATTCCAGTCAATGACGGTTCCCTCTGGTGGGGGGGATCCTCGTTTGTCGAACTTCTCAACATGGTCCGGTCCGGCGGCGGTTCAGCTCCGGTCGCCGGACTGTCCGGAGGCATGGACGCGTCCCGGCAGTATTCTGGTGGAACTCCGGGATCCGCGCCGGTGTGGCATGGTACGACGGTGCTGGCGATGACCTTTCGGTCGGGCGTCATCATGGCGGCGGACCGTCAGGCGTCCGAAGGCTACCAGGTGGCGGATCGGGCCATCCAGAAGATTTTTCCGGTTGACCGGGTGTCTGCTGTGGCCATCGCCGGGGCAGCCGGTCCGGCCATCGAGATGTCCCGGCTGTTTCGCGTGGAAATCGAGCATTATGAAAAGCTTGAGGGGGTTGCCCTCTCCCTCCTCGGAAAGGCGAACAAGCTGGGCCAGATGGTGCGTGAACATCTTCCGCTCGCCCTGCAGGGTCTGGTGGTCGTTCCCCTGTATGCCGGCTTCGACGACCGGACGGGCCAGGGAAGGATCTTCAAGTACGACGCCGCGGGGGGCCGCTATGAGGAGGATGAGTACCATGCCAACGGATCGGGCGGCCTGTTTGCCAGGAACGTGCTCAAGATGCTCTACCATCCGGGAATGGAAGAGGCTGAGGGGATCCTGATTTCCCTTCGGGCCCTATACGAAGCCGCGGACGACGACCTTGGCACGGGAGGGCCGGATTTTGTCCGGGGCATTTTCCCCCTGGTCTATGTGATCGATGCGGAGGGTGTCCGGGAGATTCCCGCGGAGGAGGTTGCCCGTACGCTCAAGGGAATAGGGGAAAGCCTCAGAAGGCGGGTGCCGTCATGACAATGCCCTTTTACGTCTCTCCCGAACAGTTTCTGCAGGACAAGGCGGAATACGCCAAAAAGGGGATCAGCCGCGGACGTTCGATCGCGGTGCTCGAAGTTGTCGAAGGGATTCTTCTGGTGGCGGATAACCCCAGCCACGCCCTGCACAAGATATCGGAAATATATGACCGGGTGGCCTTCGCCGGTGTCGGAAAGTACAGCGAGTTCGAAAATCTCCGGAAAGCGGGTATCCGGTATGCCGATCTCAAGGGGTTCATGTACAGCCGGGAGGACGTGACGGGCCGATCACTCGCCAACGCCTATTCGGAACTCCTCGGAAATTCTTTCAGCCAGGACATGAAACCGATGGAGGTGGAGATCATTCTGGCCGATCTGGGGTCGGGAGATCGCCCCAACGAGATTTACAGGATTTCTTTCGACGGGTCCATCTTTGACGAATCGCTCGTCAGCGTCGTGGGAGGCCGGTCCGAACAGCTGAAGACCTTTCTGAAAGACCGGGTCCGGCCGGGGGTGACCCTGAAAGAAGGACTGGGCCTCGTTCGCTCGGGTTTCATGGAACAAAACGATAACGGTCATCTGGTGATGAACATCGAGGCGGCCGTCCTCGAAAGGTCCACCGATGGACGGTGCTTCCGGCGGCTTTTGCCGGAAGAGGTGGGGCGGCTTCTGGCAACGGACCAATAGATGGTGGGGTGATGCGATGGTGCGCCGGATTTTCGGTCTTGAAAGCGAGTACGGTTTTGTTTTTCAGAACAAAAGCCAGAAAGCGTATCCCCCCGAGCGCGCCCTCGAGTTCCTTTTCCAGGGCATCCTGATGAACTCCTGGTCCCGGGACGCCTTTCTCCCGAACGGCGCCCGCATCTATCAGGACACCGGCAGCCATCCGGAATACTCCACTCCCGAATGCGACAGGGTGCGGGATGTCGTCGTGCATGACAAGGCCGGGGAGCGGATCCTGTCGCGCGCCGTGGATTTTGCCTTCGACCACCTGCACGATGAAGGTGTGGACGGCTCACTTTTCGTTCTCAAGAACAATACGGATTCCGCCGGAAACTCCTACGGTTGTCATGAAAATTACCTGATCGACCGGAACGTCACCTTCTGGAGGCTCTCCCGGACGCTGATCCCGTTCTTTGTCACCCGCCAGATTTTTGCGGGTGCCGGCGGACTCGTTCCCGACGGGGAGGGGAAGGTTATGTTCGCCCTGTCTCCCCGGGCTCTCCATATCCGGGAAAAAATATCCTGCTCGACGACCAGTTCCCGTCCGATCATCAACACCCGGGACGAACCCCATGCGGATCCCCAGAAATACCGTCGACTTCACATCATCGTGGGCGATTCGAACATGAGCGAGCTCAGCAATTATCTGAAGGTCGGCGCCACCGCCCTGGTGTTGCAGGTGATCGAGGAAGGCGGACTTCACGACCGGATGTCGCTGGAAGACCCCATCCGTTCGATCCGGGAGATTTCCCTGGACCCCACCCTGACCCGGAGGGTCCGCCTGGAGGGGGGACGGGAGATGACGGCCCTCGAGATTCAATGGGAATATCTGGAATCGGTCCGCTCTTTCCTCTCCCGGGAGGGCCCGGTTCCGGCGGCCTCCCAGGACATCCTGGAGCTGTGGGAAAGAGTCCTGACCGAACTCGGTCGGGATCCGGAACATCTCTCCCGGGAGATGGACTGGTGTATCAAATACCGCACGATGGAGCGATATCGCGAGGCGAAGGGGCTGGAATGGGCCCATCCAGTCCTGTCGATGCTCGATTACCAATACCATGATGTACATGTCGACCGGGGGTTGTATAATATACTGGTCAGGTCGGGCCACGTGGACCGTCTCGTCGAGGAGGATGAAGTTCTTTCCGCGATGGAGGTTCCCCCCCAGACGACCCGGGCCAAGCTTCGGGGGGCGCATATCCGGCAGGCGATGAAGGAACACCGGTCCTTTACCGTGGACTGGACATACATGAGACTGAACGATCCCCCCCAGGAAACCGTACACTGGTCGGATCCCTTTCG
>DAHWKF010000039.1 GCA_027343785.1 Leptospirillum sp.
CTCCGCTACCAGACGGACTACGACTCTCACAGGCTGTTCCTGCAACCGATTGGATGAGGTGTTCATGATCCCGATCATTTCACGGCGTCTCACTTGTGAACCTTATAGGATGTCTTGGAAAGGCCGCACTGTGGAAAACGGCATGTAAAACGGGGTCGGACGCGACAATTCGCGGGAAAAGGAGACATCCTGACGGATTTCATCCAAGCTGACCCACCAATTCAATATTAAAATCTTACTGGTCGACAGAATGCCTGCTTGCCGGCAAATCTGGCCGCAGTGCCCAGCTCTTCTTCAATCCGCAGTAACTGGTTATATTTGGCCATCCGTTCACCGCGGGCCGGAGCACCGGATTTGAGATGCCCGGTATCCAGGGCAACAGTCAGGTCTGCGATGAAATCGTCGGTGGTCTCTCCGGAGCGATGAGAGACAAAGGCACCCCAGCCATGGAATTGTGCCAACCGAGTGGAGACGATCGTTTCGCTCACAGTGCCAATCTGGTTCGGTTTGATGAGAGCAGCGTTGGCAATATTGTCTTCAATAGCACTGGCAATAATTTTAGGGTTGGTGCAGAAGATATCATCGCCCACGAGTTCAATGATGTTGCCGAGCTTTTCGTTTAAAAGCTTCCAGTTGTCCCAATCATTCTCGGCGAGGCCGTCTTCGAGCAGGACAAGGGGATAGTTTCTGGCGATTTTCTCATAGTAGTCGATCATTTCGAGACTGCTGATGGCGCGCTTCTCGGTGAGCAAGTGATATTTGTCGTCCTTGAATAATTCGGAGGAGGCAGGGTCAATGGCGATACCACAGTCCCGGCCGGGCTCAAAGCCGGACCTTCGGATAGCTTCCAGAAGCAAATCATAGGACTCATAATTGGATGAAACCATGGGTGCAAAGCCGCCCTCGTCACCGACCCCCACAGAGAGATGGTGCTCCATCAGGACGGCTTGCAGGGCGTGGTAGATTTCCGCACCCCAGCGCAAAGCCTCGCGAAAGCTGTCGGCACCGTAAGGTACAAGCATACATTCCTGGAAATCGGAGCCCTGCCAGTGGGCATGGACACCACCATTGAGAACGTTGAAGCAGGGCACCGGCAGACGGGTGGCGCAGGGACCGCCGAGATAGGCATAGAGGCTCAGGTCACTATAATCCGCGGCGGCGCGGGCACAGGCCATAGAGACACCGAGCAGGGCGTTGGAGCCGAGTTTGTCTTTGTTTTCAGTGCCATCCAGATCGATAAGTCTGTCATCAATGGCTTTTTGTTTGCGCACGTCAAAATGTTTTAACGCCGGAGCAATGATTCCTTTTATATTTTGTACGACATTTTGTACGCCCTTCCCGCCGAAGCGGTGTACAGCCACATCACGCAGTTCGACTGCTTCCTTGCTGCCGGTGGAAGCACCTGAAGGTACAGAAGAGCGGGCACGGGTGCCGTCTGCCAAAAACACCTCTACTTCAATGGTAGGATTGCCACGGGAATCGAGGATTTCACGGGCAATAATGTCTTCAATACGACAATCCATGGATGCTGTTCCTTTCAGTCTCTGATTCCAGAAATGGTATCGAATGGAGTTCATCAGCACTTTGTGTTCAAGTGTCCAAAAGTATAACCCACATCATCATCTTTCGATTTTTTCTGCGGTCTCCCATCCAAAAAACGGACACTATCCGCGTCCGAGCGCTCCGGGAAGTATTTTCCTCCTATCTCGACAACGACAAGCAATTTAAAATCCTAATCAATATAGACAAACCCTCTTTTTTCGGGTACAGTCCTCTTGTTGGCATTCACCCATCGACAGGAGGACCGATTGGACACGACTACAGCGGCGGCCGAGGCCAGGGTCTTCATCGGCACACTGAAAAACCTGGGCGCGGTCAAGGTCGAACCGGTGGAGCCGGGGTCGGAGGAAGAGGCCGTCTGGGACCGACTGATGCGGGAACATCACTCCCTGGGGTACAAGCGGCTTCCCGGACGCCGGATCAAGTACATCGCCCGGGTCGGAAAGGAGCCTGTCGCCGCCCTGTCCTTTTCGGGGTCGGCCCCCAGGATCGAGGTCCGGGACCGCTGGATCGGATGGTCTGCCGGGGAGAAGAAGATCCATCGTTCCCGGCTGGTCAACAACTCCCGCTTCCTGATCCTCCCGGGGATCCGGGTCAAGAACCTGGCCTCCCACGTTCTGGGACAGGCTCTTCGCCGCCTTCCGTCAGACTGGGAAAAGCAGTTCGGATTCGCCCCCTGGCTGGTGGAGAGCTTCGTGGACCCGGCCCACCATTCCGGAGCGAGCTACCGGGCGGCGGGGTTCCTCCGCCTGGGCCAGACCAAGGGCTTTTCCCGGAAGGGCCGGGTGGAATACGTCCACCACGGGCAGGTCAAGGACCTCTACATGACGGTCCTCGACCCGGAGTTCCGGGTGCTGGGGGGCTTTCTTCCCAAACCCAAGCCCGAACCCGCTCCCCGGAAGGCCCGCCCTCCCAGGGAAGCGCGTCCCAAGCCGCTCACCACACGCCCGGCGGGACCTCCGAACCGGATCGTCCTTCCCGAATCCTACCACGTGGCCCCCGATCTTCTCGAAGAGGGAGAGGCGCTGGGAGAAGAGGATCTTGCGCTCCTGGCCTCCGAACTGACGTCGTTCCACCGGGGGGACTTCGCCCCCGCCTTCCAGACGCTCCCCTTCAACGGCCGGGACATCCGGGAACATTCCCAACTTTACACCCTGGGGCTTCTGTCCGGACTCGACCGAAAAAGCATCGAGCCGATCGCCCTCGGACTCTCCGGGACCGCCCGGGTCCGGAATCTCCAGCGGTTCATCACGGCCTACGCCTGGGACGAGGGGATCATGAAAGCGATCCACCAGAAGAAGCTCGCCGCCGAGATCGGGGCTCAGGATCCGGAACTGGCCATGTTCACGATCGACTCGTCCGAGTTCCCCAAAAAAGGCGGCGAGTCGGTCGGAGTGATCCGCCAATACTGCGGCACCCTGGGCAAGGTCGACAACTGCCAGTCCGGGGTCTTCCTGGGCTATGTGGGAGAGCGGGCCCACGGGCTCGTCGACACCCGGCTCTACATGCCCGGGGAATGGTTCGGTCCGGAGTTCGAGGAACGCCGGAAGAAGACCGGCGTCCCCGACGACCTCACCTTCGCGACCAAGCCCCGGATCGCCTCCGACCTCCTCAATCAGGCGGCTGAAAGCGGCATTTTCAAGGCCCGATGGGTCGGCGTCGATGCGGGGTTCGGCTCGAACCGGGAGTTCCTCGACTCTCTGCCCGGGGATCTGTACTACATGGCCTCCGTCCGTTCCAACACCCGGGTTCTGGCCTCCGCTCCCGAATGGGTCCTTCCGGAATACTCGGGACGGGGAAAGCGTCCCGAACGACAGGTTCTGAAGGAATCTCCCGTCACGGTGGAGGAACTGGCCCGGTCTGCGGTTTTTGACGAGGTCATTCGTCCGTCGGACTCTTTCGGCGTGGAACGGGTCTTCGTCACCCGACTCCCGGTGTGGCGCGTCCCCGAAGCCCCTTCCGATTCCATGCAGCCCCCCGCCACACCGGAATGGCTCTTTCTCTTCCGCACCGAGGCTCAGCAGGCTTCCGGCACCACCAAGTACGTCCTCTCCAATGCCCCCGGGTCCGCCTCCCTCGAAACGCTGGTGACGGTGTCGAAGCTCCGCTGGTCCATCGAGCGGTCCTTCCTCGAGGCCAAGGACCTCCTCGGCATGGACCACTACGAGCATCGCTCCTTCCGGGGCTGGCATCGCCACATGCTCCACGTCTTCATCGCCCATGCCTTCCTGCAGACGATCCGCCTGAAGTTCTCAAAAAAAAGCATTCCTGACCCTTCCCCAGGTCTTCCGTCTGCTTGACGACGTCCTTTCCGGTCTGGACTTCACCGGGGCCGACGCTCTTGAGATCCTCGCCTACTACCGGCACAACAATCGAAAATCCCGACTTTCCCGGGAAAAAAAAGCCCGTCTGTTTTACGGGGTCCCCCGCGCAGGGTAACTCAACGACATTCCTGTTGACCTTTCGCGCTCCATCATTGACCCCGATCCCTGTCGGGAATGACGCCTCCCCTGCGTCTTCTGCCCGTCACAGGGACTTTTTTCGGGACCACTCTCCCAAAAACCGGACGAGGATTTTCTTCCGCTTCCCCGACACCTCGAAAAATCCGCCTCCGATTCTTTTGCTGCAGGGCTATCTGAAGTGAATCAGGTTGTTTTTGGCTCCGTTGGGGGAGCATGTCGTTGTCGAGCTATTCTGATCCAACGCCAAATTTCGTAGCATCTTCCAAAGAATGAACAGTGCAACGACTTGGACGATTGATGCGAACACGACCAAATATTCAGGATTCTCCCGGTACAACACTCCCATGGTTGTACTTCCGATCAACCATGACAGACCGAAGACTGCATTAAAAATGCCATAGGCT
>DAHWKF010000040.1 GCA_027343785.1 Leptospirillum sp.
CAAAACCAGACCGATGGCGCGGGCGGCGCCGGTAGTGGTAGGGATCATTGACATACCGGCGGCCCGGGCCCGGCGGAGATCCTTGTGCGGAAGATCAAGCAGCCTCTGGTCGTTCGTGTAGGAATGGACGGTCGTCATGAACCCTTTTTCAATTCCGAGATGATCCCAGAGAATCTTGACCACTGGAGCCAGGCAGTTCGTCGTGCAGGAAGCGTTGCTGACGATATGATGGATCCGGTGGTCGTAGACGCCTTCGTTGACGCCGAGGACGATCGTGCAGTCCGGATCGGGGGAGGGAGCTGAAATGATGACTTTTTTCGCCCCACCCTTCATATGCAGCGCGGCTTTTTCCCGGCTTTCGAAATGTCCTGTGCTCTCCACCACAATGTCGACACCCTCTTCTCCCCAGGGAATCCGGCCCGGATCATGTTCACGATAGACCCTGACCGGCTTCCCGCCCACAATCAGATGGCCCCCATCATGGCCGACTTCTCCTTCCAGGGTTCCATGAACAGAATCATACTTCAGAAGATGCGCAAGGTGCGTAGAATCGGTCAGGTCATTGACCGCCACGATTTCCACCTCCGGTTTTCCGGATCCTGACCGGATCCCCTGCTCCATAAACGAACGGGCCACCAGACGTCCGATCCGCCCAAATCCGTTAATGCCAACCCTGATCGCCATTTCTTCACCCTTTCAGAAAATAACATGCACCGCCCCCGAAGGGACCCGAATCGAATCAATTGATTTGCCGTCAGTAAAGATTATGAATTCTTTCGTATCTGTCTTTCAAGAATAGGGGCGATGCCCCTCATCGGCTTCCCGGTATATTGTAGAAATCCGTGTCCGGCAACTTCTGTTCAGACACTTCAAGAGGCGGAATCTGTCCTTTCTTGAATATCTCCACCACATAATTCGGATCGTTCATCGGAGTTCTCAGCCCGGTTTTCGGATCGATCCGGACATCGACAACGTCGTCCGGAATACTGAAGGGGGTTTCCGGGAACAAGGGAAGGGATTGCCGCATGATGTCGATCCAGACCGGGAGGGCGGCGCGCGCCCCGAACTCCCCCCGCCCCATGGAACGATGGTCGTCCATTCCGACATAGACGCCGACGGCGATATCCGGTGAGTACCCGATAAACCACGCGTCCCTGAAATCGTTCGTCGTTCCGGTTTTTCCGGCCAGAAGCCTTCCCAGAACCAGAGCGTCCCGCCCTGTCCCGTCCTTGATCACACTTTCAAGCATCGAGGTCAGAAGGTAACTGTATGCCGGATCGTAGACGTTCTGGGGGGAAGGAACATGCTCATATACAGTCGTTTTCTGATAATTCAGGACGCGTGTCAGGGAATGCACCGGATTCCTGACGCCCTGATCGGCCATCACCGCATAGGCCGCCGTCAGTTCCAGGGGCCGCACACCGGACGACCCCAGCGCCAGCGACAGGTCGTGGTTCAGGGGTGTCGTGATCCCGAGCCTTCTGGCCAGACCAATGACCGGTCCGATCCCGATGCGCCGGACCATCCGGATCGTCGCGAGGTTGATGGATTCCGCCAGCGCTTTTCTCATGGGGACAGGCCCCAGAAAATTGCGATCGTAGTCCTTGGGACGCCAGACCCTTTTATGAACGGAATCGTAGAAAACAAGCGGTTCGTCCTTCAGAATGACACCGGGCGCATATCCGTGTTCCAGCGCGGCACCGTAATCGATCATCTTGAACGACGAACCGGGCTGGCGTATCGCCTGGTAGGCCCGGTTAAACTTGCTTCTCCGGAAACTGTACCCGCCCACCATCGCCAGAATACCTCCTGTCCGCGGATTGATCGCGACGACACATCCCTGGATCAGCGGAACCTGGTCGAGGGAACCCTCCCACCCCCATTTGGCACCTGCGCGATGAAAACCGGTGAGGTGGACCATGACCACATCTCCGGGATGAAGAACGAGAGCCGGAAAAAATGGATCGAGGACCTTGGCGTCCTTGTCAAAATTCGGACCCGTCAGGATCTTTTTGGCCCAGAGCATCTGTGCGACCGGCACAAACCCCGGCACCCCTTCCCAGTCAAACCAGAAGCCCTCCTTCAGGACCTTGGTCACAACAGCTTCCACCCTCCGGCCGAGAACAGCCGGGTTTTTCTCGGAAGCTTCCAGAGGGCGGGACGCATGAACGATTTTACGGAGGTCGGCGACGGAAATCTTTCTGACCGGTCCCCGGAATCCCTTTCTCCGGTCGATCGTCCTGAGCCCCTTGCGCAACGAATGGAGCGCCACACTCTGGATCCGCGCGTCCAGAGTCGTAAAAATCCTCAGTCCGCCACCGTAAAGCTGGTCGCCCGTCATGATTTTTTCGAGCCTCTGCCGGACATATTCCAGAAAATAGGCGTTGGGGTTGGAAGCCCTCGTTCTCCGCCGGAGTATGAGGTTCTGGGCATAGGCCTTCTTCAGGTCGTCGTGGGTGATGAAATGCACCGACTCCATCCGTTTCAGGACGATCAGTTGCCGCCGCTTGCTGGCCTGGGGATGCAGATAGGGGGAAAATTCGATGGGAGAACGGATCAGTCCCGCGATCAGAGCCGCCTCCGGTAGAGAAAGATCCCGAATATCCTTTCCGAAATACTCTTTCGCCGCCGCCTGAACTCCGTAGGCCCCTTCTCCAAAATAGATCTGGTTGAGATATAACTCCAGAATCTCGTCTTTCGTCAGAACCTGTTCGATCCGGTAGGACAAGATCGCTTCCCTGAGTTTTCTGACAAGGTTTTTCTTGTGGTTCAGAAATATGTTGCGAGCCAGCTGCTGGGTGATGGTGCTTGCGCCTTCCCTCAGATAGCCCGCCAGAGCGTCGGAAACAGCCGCCCGGATAATGGACCCGTAAGCCAGGGCGCCATGGTGGTAGAACTTTGAATCTTCCACCGCCAGCACCGCATGGAGGATCAGGGGGGGGATCTTCCGAAGGGGGATATATTCCCTTTTTTCCCGGTAGAACTTTCCGACGATCTGCCCGTTTCTGTCATAAATGACGGAGGTCGTCACAGGAACGAACGTTTTCAGGAATTCGACCGACGGAACCCCGCGGATCACCTTTTTCATGAACACATATCCCCAGATACCCGCAGCCGACAAAGCGACAAAAAGGACGGACAGGGTGATCCAGAGAGTTGTCCGGCGTTTTTTCACGTAGGAACGTTCCCGGATTGGTCGGTCCAGACGGTCTGGAAGGACGGAATATGGAGCCAGAAGGAGGTCATGAGACAGTTATAAGAAAAAGAGGGTAAGGCTTTTGGTCCATGGATACCCAAAAACGGTCACGTGCAAATAACTCTGGACCAGGTTCCGGAAAGAAATGACTCTCCGACAAAAAAAAACCCCCGGAACGCGCAATATCCTGACGCGTTTCGGGGGAGACCGTTCAATGAACGACTACTTCTCGAACGTCTTGACAATCATCATCGTGGCAGCCATCGCGAAACCAACAATGACGATGAAGATGACAAAAAGGGTCGTACCCTTGCTGAAATCCGGTTTCGGAACATACGTCCCGAACTTGTAGGCCGCCATCAAAGCCTGAGCCATTTTGACCTCCCTCGCGTCGAAAGGACGGAAAAAACAAAAAGAAGACACCCAACCACAAATGAATGAAATCAAAAGAACACAGTATGGGCACTGGGCCCAACATTGCAGATAATCCCACACAACCGGCCATTAAATCAAGGGTCGACCTGTGACGGGGGTCCCCCCCGGGCGATCCCCTCCGCCTGGCGGAAAAACACGTGTCAAAACCCGGTTTCAGCGGGTCCCGCGCACTTCCGCATCGTATTCAATGAATTTTTTCAGTGAGAAAAGGGCTTCGAACGGAAGACCGGCGCCTTCGAACAAGGCCCGACCGCCTTCTTCCCGGTCTACCAGCGCAATGACCTTGAGAACCTTGTGCCCTGCCGCCTGGCAGGCCCTGACGGCTTTCATCCCTGAAGCTCCTGTCGTGACGACATCCTCCACGACAACCACCCGGGAGCCTGGCGCCAGATCCCCTTCAATGGGGTTACGCGTACCATGGTCCTTCGCTTCCTTGCGGACAACAAACGAGGGGACAGGCTGACGGTAAAGACCGCTGACGAGGGAAACGGCCACGCTGATGGGATCGGCCCCCAGTGTCAGCCCCCCTACCCCTTCGGGAGAAAAGGGGGCGATCATCCTGAAGAGGAGATCACCGACCAGAAACTGGGCCCTGGGATGTCCCAGCGTCGTTTTCTTGCCGTCCAGATAAACCGGGCTTTGCCGCCCGGAGGACAGGGTGAACGGACGGTCCGGACGATAGAGAAAAGACCTCTCGTACAGAATCCTGAAGAGCTCTTCCCGCTCTTCCTGTATGCGCCGGTCACGATGATCCGGAGAGACAAACTGGAGTGATATATGTAGGTCGGACACGTCCTGGGGGTTCTCACAATGTGATTGAGGGACAATGAGCACGGGACAAACAGGTTCTGATTATCACTCCGGTCTCCACCCCTGTCAACTCCTGGAATCGCGGATCGACGCGGGGTCGGGGGGAGGAATGAGTCTGACTCTGCAAGGACCCGACCGGATCACCGCAAAAAAGGGGTCATGGGTTTTCTCCGATTCCCAGCTCTTTTTCTTCGCTGCGGGAAAGCTCGTCCAGTCCTTGCAGAACCCTGAGGCTCGCTTTTTCCATTCGGTCGACCTCCCCGCCCAAAGCATCGAGAGAGCCGGACCGATAGAGCCTGACCGCCTCGATCGCCGCATCATGGACTTCCCGGTGAGGCGCCTCCAGCTGCCCGTAAGACGGAAGTTTCGAAAAGAATTCTTTTCCCTCCCCCTCGTAATACCACTTTCCGAGCCGGCAGCCGGTATGTCGGGCAATATCCTTCTCCCCCTTTTCCGACATCCCCAACAGGATGGAATAGATGTCGAACTTGAAGATAAGGTGATCAAACTTGGCCAGCTCCAGAAATGTCCTGAGGGTGGAAGCGAAAACCATCTTTTCCATCAGGGATGTCAGTCCCAGGATGTCTTTCATTCCGGCCGACGCCTCTTCCCCGTCTTTCGTAATCCGGTCCGATTCTCCCGCCCATTTTTCCATCTGTTGTTTGGTTTTCAGGGTCTCTCCCTGAATGGTGCCGACCAGAGAGGTAATGTCATTGGTTGCGTTTCGGGTTCTTTCCGCGAGTTTGCGGACCTCGTCCGCCACAACGGCAAATCCCCGTCCCTGCTCTCCGGCCCTTGCCGCCTCAATGGCCGCGTTCAAGGCCAGAAGGTTCGTCTGGTCGGAGACCTCTTTGATCAGCTGGACAATGCTGCTGATCTGTCCGGCCCTTGTATTGAGTTCCTCCACGTTTTTCGTCGTTCCCCGGGTTTCGTGGGAGACGCGGAGCAGATTGCCGGACATCTGGTCGATCATCTCTCCCGTCCGGGACATGATCCCGGAAGAAGACAGGATACGGTCCTTTTCCTGCCGCATCCGGTCGGAAAGCACGACCATGCTCTCCCGGGTTCTGGTGAGCGATTCCCCGAACACCATCATATGGGAAAGAAGGCCCTTGAGACTTCTGTTTTCCTTCCGCAGTCGGGAAACTTCCTCTTCGAGACGGGAAATCTCCCCGGTCAACTCCCGGTCGCCGCCACGACCCTCATCCGTCGACCGGGAAAGCTCCCGGACCCGGGAGTCCGACCGGATGTTCTTGTCCGACCTACCAAACAACCGCATCCAACTTTCTCCTTCTCCTCATGAATCCTGACGCATTCGTCAAATCCCCGACAGATCCCGGTGGATCACGCCGCATCCCCCCGTTCGGAGCTTCATTCCTCCAGGCCACGCGTTTGATGGACAATCCGTTCTGGACCCCCCAGGACCTTATCGGCATGTTGGCGCACCGGGTTGACCGGCATCAACAGGTTCGTCCCATCAAGCATATTGTTGATTTTTTTGTCGAGAGTGATGTTTCTCGGGGAAAGACGGAATCGGAAGCCGGATCATGGGACCCCAAACAACCGGACAAGACAATAAGGTGGTGCCGAAGGCGGGACTTGAACCCGCACGGGTTTCCCCACACGCCCCTCAAACGTGCGTGTCTACCATTCCACCACTTCGGCACAATCAGGAAAATCCGGAGAAACCGGGATCGCTCCCCCTTCAGGGACAGTCGGGAGCGGAGTGCATTTTAGCAGAGCCTCACACCGTTTGCCAAATCCCGAATTCCGATTTAGGATTGGATCCAACCCTCTCGGCCGGTTATGGGGGGACATTTTTTAAAATTCAACCTCACTCCCATCCGATCAGGTCATCTTCGACCTCTTGTCTTCCCGGAACAAACTCCTGCCGTTTGCTCG
>DAHWKF010000069.1 GCA_027343785.1 Leptospirillum sp.
GAGGTTTCTGTTGTCCATGGTCTTCTCCTTTTTGACATTAGATACGGCATTGCCGTACCATAGGTTTATGTTCACAATCGTTGAATCCTCCCTCTTCTCCCGCCTCGTTTTCGATTACTTGTCCGAGGAAGAATACGAAGATCTGAAAATCTTCCTCGCGCTGAATCCTGAGTCGGGAGACGTCATTCCCGGATCCGGCGGTCTTCGGAAACTCCGGTGGATCCGAACGGGAACGGGAAAACGGGGAGGCGTCCGGGTGATCACCTTTCTCCGGACTGCTCGGGGAGAAATCGCCCTTTTGACGCTCTATGCCAAATCGCGTCTCGGCAACATCCCTCCCCATATCGCCAAGCAACTCAAGGAGGCGTTTGAAAATGGCCAAATCTGACAAGGAACTTGAAAAAATGGAAAAAGACCGGGATATCTGGCAGGAAGTTCTGGACGGCGTCCGGGAAATCCAGGCCGGGAAAGGGAAGAAGGCTTCCGTTTCTCTTCCGGCCGCTGCCCGGGTCCGGAAGTCCTCGGGTCTCTCCCAGAGCGAGTTCGCCGAAATCCTGGGCGTCTCGGTCCGGACCCTCCAGGACTGGGAGCAGGGACGTAGAAGGCCCTCGGGAGCCGCGGCGACCCTTCTTCGAATCGCGGAAAAGCACCCCGATCTATTGCGGGAAGCGCTGGCCGGCTGACCGTTCACGCCTGACCGCCTTTCCCGCCCCCGGAACCCATTCCCCGGAATCCGGTCACGACGGTCCGGATATTCGTCAGGATTTCCCTCCCGCCGGCCTCCATGTGCCGCCCTTCCCGTCCGTCGCGGCTTTCGATCCCCAGGACCTTCATGGCCCAATAGGGGGCCGTGTGAAGAATCTCGAACGAAAAATGGATGACCCGCCACAGGACCAACGTGTACGCGAGGTATCCGCCTATGACGCCGGCGGCGCCGATCCAGACCCCCAGGCTTGGATTGAATGAAGGAGGCCAGGATGGACAAGCCCCCGGGAGCGGCAATCATCGCGGCGGAAACCGCTCCCCGGACCGGAGCCCACGCGGCGTTCACCCCCTTGTGGGTCCAGTCACCCGTATGGGCGGCCGTGTGCATCGCGGAGACGAGGTGGTATCCATAGGTGATAGTCAGGAGAAAAAGTGCCAGAATCGACACGATGCTGGCGACAACGGAGACGGCAGAAGGAAGAGCGGCCAGAACGGTCGAGTTCGAGAGAGCCGACGAAAGGGACGAGCCCGAGCAGGTGTTCCGTCCGGCAGCAGATCCGAAAAAGGTATAAAGGACGCAACCGGCGAGCAATCCCGGGGCCGTGGCGAACTGGAGAGGTATAATCGCGGTGAAATTAACCGTCCACCTCACCCGGCCCAGGCCGTCCAGTAAGGTACCGGGCAGTAACCGACCAGTAACGCCGGGCCCCCAGGAGTCCTTTCCAGCGTCCTCCGGAAACCCACATCCACAACCGGCTTTTACGCCAAGCAGTGGACCGGAAAAGAGCGTCTTCCGTTCTAGACAAAGTGGAAACCTGACCTTTCGCTGGGGGAAGGGCCGGGAGGTACTGTCCCGGATTCGGGGAAATCCCGGGGAGGGCCGGCTGCCGAAAGTCGAAGGCCCTTTTCCCCGCCATATTTCGGTCTTACTCCCCTGATTGTGCCAAATTTGTGCTAACCAGCCGGTTGATGCCTTCCATTCCTGTTCTGAGGCTCTCCGCGCTTTGATGGACATACCGTATCGGTCCGGAGAATGGTTCCATGATTCCCATGCTGCAGAAAGCCCCGGGGGCAACCCCGCCCGGGGTCTGGGCGATCGGTCCTAGCGCCGCTTCGGGTCCGGCCTACAACGGCGGAAAGGAGGTGGTGGAATCACCAAGGGAAGGGGCGATTCCGCAGGAAACGCCCCACAGGCATCCGGCCGGGGCCAATGTCGCATAGGTGACTTCTCCTTCGGCCACACAACAGACGGAAAAGGAGGACAAGAACCTAGGTCCGGAGTGTGTTCTTCATTTCTTCACCCAAACTCTAGGCCAGGGGATCTGATCAACTTTTCGGGAATTGTTTGTTTCCCCAATCTGCCACCTTCTTTGACAGATGCTTGAACCGACTACGCTCAATGGAAAAACGGGGATTCTGGCCGGTTCGTCATGGTTTTGTTTCCTTCCCACCTCTGAGAGGAAGTATTGCGCAATGCAGAACGGCAACGATGAATATCCTCCCGTTCCGATGGATCCGAAAGCCAAACGGTGCATTTTCCCGATCCCCCCGGAATACTGGAACAGATTTATCAGGTCCAGTGCCCGTCTTCGGGGGAATATTTCCCGGCGAGTATCCTGCCCAACATGTTGGAAAAGCGCTCCCGGTCGGCTGGCATAAATGGAGCCGGGCCTCCCGTTTCGATCCCCGATCCCCGGATCTCGTCCATAAAATTTCGCGAACGCAAGGCTTCGCCAATGTTCGACCTATCGTAGACGTCGCCTCTCGGAGACAAAACCAGGCACCCTTTTTCCACCATTTGGGCCGCAAGAGGGATATCAGCGCTGATGACCAGGTCTCCCGGTTGCCCCAGACGCGCAATTTCACGATCGGCCATGTCGAACCCGGCAGGAACCTGTATAGAGCCAATATGGGGGGAACGGGGGAGCCGGAGACGCTGGTTGGCCACCAGGACGACCTTGATCCCGTTCCGTTCGACGGCCCGAAAAAGAATTTCCTTGACCGGTTTTGGACACGCATCTGCATCGACCCAGATTTTCAGCAGTTGTCCTTTCATGCAGGAAAGCCTGATGCTTGGCCGGTCAGATCAAAAACAGCTTGCGACTTGTTCCGGCATTCCTTTTCAGATCACAGATCGACAAAAACGGAAAAGCAAAGAAAAAACTGTTTTCCGTTCCGAAAAAACCGGAAGAAAGCGCTACTGACCGGATGAAAAAGCAGGGAATGTCTTTCAGACAGAGTACATCATACGTTTCGGCGCACTCTTTCTCAAAGCGGGTCTTTCGATTGCGGACTAACTGGTTCCGGAGGAGTCGATTGTTTCCTGATCCTTTTTCAGACGGTCAGCGAGTTCCGCCGGGGGAAGAGGCCGTGAGTTCAGAAAACCCTGGTAGGCATCGCATTCCATCGCTTTCAGCATGTCGAGCTGCTCCCGGGTTTCGACACCCTCGGCAACGACCTTCAGGTTCAGGTTATGGCCCAGTGCAATGATCGTCCGGACGATCGCCGCGTCGTTGGGATTGTCGCAGATATCCGTGATAAAGGAACGGTCGATCTTCAGACGATCGAGAGGGAACTTTTTCAGGTAGGAAAAGCTTGAATACCCGGTCCCGAAATCGTCGATCGCGACGTGAACCCCTTTTTTCCGAATACCGGACAGCGTACGCATGGCGCCTTCCGGATCCTGCATCAGCAAGGTTTCGGTGA
>DAHWKF010000009.1 GCA_027343785.1 Leptospirillum sp.
CTGTACTCGCGGCAATATTGATACCCCTGTCACAATTCGAGCTCTTAAAAGATTTGTCACCGAGAAATTTGGTGTGGAAGCCGTCATGGATCCCGCGTCTACGCTCAGGTACTCAACTGCGCCGGGTGTGCCCTATGGACGCGCAACGGGTGAAAAGGTAGCGATTGTCGGCGGTGGCCCGGCAGGATTGACGGCGGCACATGATCTTGCCCGTCTCGGCTACCGGATTACATTGTTTGAGGCGAACAAGCGGCTCGGAGGACTTTTCTACCTTGTTCCGGAATATCGGTTGCCAAGACCGCTGATCCAGGCGGAAGTGGATGCTATCGCAAGCATGGGTTTCGATATCCGGCTGGGAACAAAAGTTGGTAAGGATGTGTCTTTCAAGGAAATCCAGGACGAGTTCAAGTCTGTCGTGGTTGCCGTCGGTGCCTGGGGCAGCCGTCCGGTTCCTTTTGAAGGAAAAGAACTTGAGAATGTTTATTCTGCACTCCCATTTTTGCAATCCGTTTACCTTGACCATGCTCCGGTTTCGATTGGTCGCCGTGTAGCTGTCGTTGGTGCCGGAAACGTTGCGATGGATGTTTGCCGAACGGCGGTTCGTTTGCCGGGGGTCGAAAAGGTGAGTGTTATTGCCTTGGAAGACTGGAGCGAGATGCCGGCAGATGACATGGAAATTGAAGATGCCGTAGCCGAAGGCGTGGAGTTCCTGGTCCGGAAGGGAACTCGTAGAGTGATCGGTGAAGGAAAGGTTCAGGGAATTGAGGTCGTTAAAGTTCTTTCGGTATTCGACGACCAGGGAAGATTCTCTCCGGCCTATGATGAGTCGGAAAAGAATGTCATTCCATTTGACTCCGTTATTTTCGCCATCGGTCAGACGATCGATTCTGCGTTTATTCCGCCAGAGCATGATTCTGTCATCGGCAGGAACGGAGTAATTCGGGCGAATATCCATACGATGGATACCGGGATACCAGGTGTCTTTGCTGCCGGTGACGTCGTGACAGGGCCTCGAATTTTTATCGATGCTGTGGCGGGTGGTCAAAAAGCGGCCGCTTCTGTTCATCGTTACTTGACGGGGAGATCGGAAGACCTCAAGCTCTACGCTGTTTCCACCCCTGTCGATCATCGCGGCAATCCGACTCCGATTTGGCCAGTTGATTTCAATGTGGACGGGTATTATGGACTTCCCCGCTCCAATCCGTCTCTTCTGACTCCCGAGTTTCGAAAAACAAATTTCGAGTTGGCGGAGCTTTCCTATAGCGAAGAAGAAGCCAGGGAGCAATCGGCACGTTGCCTCACTTGTCATGTAAACCCTATCTTCGAGGGTGAGAAATGCATCATGTGTGGTGGTTGCGTAGATGTTTGTCCGGAGTATGCCTTAAAAATGATTCCCTTGTCGGATGTGGATCTGGATCAGGAATCCACGGCCAAGGTTGTGGAAAGCTTCCTTGGAGTCGAACTGTCGAAAAGGGAAGAGGTCGGTGTCGATCAGGATCTTAACCATTCGACGGCCATGATATGGGAAGGATCGCGGTGTATCCGGTGTGGTCTCTGCGCGAAGAGATGTCCGACCGGAGCGATCTCGATGGAGTTTCTGGAAATCAAGCAGGAGGTCGCCTTGCCATGAGTACAGCTATGAGTGGAACGGGAAACCAGGATTCCCTGAAAGATGCGGCCACGCCATCGGATTTGGGTCGCAGAAAATTTATACTGGCTGCCGGATGGGGAGTTGTCGGTGTTACCCTGGCGGGCTCGACCTATGCGGCATACAAGTTCATGTTTCCTCCCATTCTTTATGAACCGCCGACGGTCTTCAAGATCGGGCATGTGACGGAATATGGTCTGGGAGTCGATGAAAGATGGAAGTTGAAAGGACGGTTCTGGGTTGTTCGGAATATGCGCGGGATCTATAACATGATTTCTATTTGCCGCCATTTGGGGTGTACTCCAAACTGGTTCCCCGACCAGAAAAGATTCCGTTGCCCATGCCATGGATCGATTTATGACGTTCACGGGAATGTGCGAGGAGGACCGGCCCCCAGAACGCTTTGGAGAGGTCAGATCACCAAGGATCCGGTGGATGGAGCTCTTGTAGTCAACACTGTCGTTCGTCTGGATCCGAATCCTGCCCAGACACCACAGGGCCTGTGGGTCAAGGAAAAAGTAAAAGAAGTCACGCCCTTCTGGATTCAGCATTCCCCCCCTCCAGGGGCTTCCTGTTCCTCGAACAGACTGCTTTGTTAGATGCGTGCCCGGAAGATGGAGGAAGATCTTCCGGGCTTTTTTGACCGAAAGCGCAAGCTACCGGAAGCTGTACTCCTATAAGATTATTTTAGGTGAATTCATGGCCCGGTGGGCCGACGGGCTTGCTCTATAGGCATGCCGAAAGACAATGATTCTCAAAATTGAAAGGACCACGGATGCTTGAGAGCTTGAAGGAGAAACTCACCAAGTCACAAGTCTTTCGATCAATTTTTCGGCACGGTTTTCCAGACAATGACATGAACCGGGCTTATGTTGTTTTCAGCAATGTGTTTTTGCATGTGCATCCGGTCAAGGTTCGCAGAAGCGCTTTGCGGATGCGTTACACTTTCTGTCTCGGCGGGATTACTCTTTTCCTGTTTATTATGCTGGCAGTCACCGGAATCTGGCTCATGTTCTATTACACTCCTTATACCGGTCTGGCCTATAACAATATTCAGGACCTTCAGTTCGTGATCTTTGGCGGAAACCTGATGCGTGATCTTCACCGTTTTGCGGCTCACGGAATGGTGTTGTTTGTCTGGCTGCACATGACGAGAGTCTTTCTGACCGGAGCGTACAAGGCCCCTCGTGAATTCAACTGGGTCGTTGGCGTCTTGTTGCTGGTCATGACACTGATTCTGAGCTGGACTGGCTATCTTCTCCCATGGGACCAGCTAGCCTACTGGGCTGTCACCGTCGGAACGAAAATGGCATCCTATACACCCTTTATTGGACAGAATGGTCCTTGGGGTGCGCAGTTGGGCTTTCTTCCAACGAATGACATCATGTTCATGCTTATTGGCGGTACTGTGGTCGGTCAGAATGCCTTGATTCGTTTTTATGTTCTGCATTGCGTCGTTCTCCCCCTGTTCGTAACGATCGCATTGGCCGTTCACTTCTGGCGTATCCGGAAAGATGGATTCTCCGGCCCATTGTAAAGGCAGTCCTTAGGGGAGTCGTTCTCAACACTCGGGATCTGAGAGGGGATATCTGATGGAGAATAAGGTTACAAGGGAAATTTTTCCTCGCGATGCGAGGAAAAGTTATGGTCTAGTGGAGTTGATGAAGGGCTCGAATCCAATCGTCAAGAAGGAGCCGGAAGATACGGTCTATACATGGCCCCATCTCATCATGATCGAATTGATCTGTGCGCTGCTGATTACGGCCGGACTTATTATCCTGGTCCAGTTCGTCCATGCGCCGTTAAGGTCTTTGGCCGATCCGTCGACGACGCCCAATCCGATGCGGGCTCCATGGTATTTTCTCGGATTGCAGGAACTTCTGGTCTACTTCGATCCCTGGTACGCCGGTGTGGTGTTGCCTGGAATGATCATTGTCGGTTTGATGACATTTCCTTATGTCGATACAAACCCGAAGGGTGTGGGGTACTACACCTTTTCCGAACGTAAGTTCGCCATTTTTAACTATTCTTTTGGTTTTGCCCTTTGGTGGGTCACTATTGTCATCGGTACCTATCTTAGAGGTCTGGACTGGCAATGGTACTGGCCATGGAGCGATCACCTTGTCCATATGAATCCGGCGCTGGTGACACTGGTTCCGTTGCACATCGTGTTCGTCAATTTGCTGCATGTGTCGAAAGATGTCGGAAAAGCATTATGCGATACCCTCTTCTTTGCCTACTTTGCAGTAGGTATGGCCATCCCCTATTTCTTTATGAGGAAGTTCTACGACTCTCTCGGGGGGGCTCGTTATGCGGTTTTCATGATATTTTTCCTCTCGATGATGGGGGTCGGGCTGAAGATCGTTCTCAGACTCCTCTTCAACATCAAATATATTGTTGTAACACCCTGGATCAACGTCTGACGTAAATGGCCCTGTTTCCTGGTTAGGGAAGTATGTGTGGCGGTTTATGACCGCTCTTCCCGGAAGGATACGTTACTCACTTTCAAGTCCGCTTTGTAAGGAGAGTTTATGAGTTCATTTCACAATCTCTTGAATGAACCCTGGGTCGAACAGTATTTCGGATTCCCTTACCGGATCGGAATTTCCTTGACCTTGGTGATAGGAACAGCATTTTTCTATTATCTTCTGATCTGGTTCCAGAAATGGCAGGAACGCTCCTTTTACCCAGAAGGGCATCCGCTTCGCAAGGATCCCGACGCAATGAATGAAAGGGGTCGGCGGGCATGAAAACAAAAATATATATGCTGTTTTTTCTCTCCACGCTTCTTGTGGGAGGTTCCATTGCCTACAATATGTACAAAGACTCCCATACGTCCTGGATGGTTTACCAGCGAGAGTATTATAAGCTTCTCGCAGAGAAAACGAACAAGCCAGCTCTGGCCAATTCTCCGCTTCAGGTGGTTCAGACATGGAACGTGATCCTGAATCGGGCAGACCGCTGCCAGACGTGCCATATGGGTATCAATATTCCGATCTTCAAGGATGCTCCTGAACCTTTCACGGCGCATCCGGACCTCTCCGGATTCATGCACAAGCATCCGTTCGGAAAGTTTGGTTGCACTGTCTGTCATGATGGAAATGGTCTTGCCACGACCGTCAGTCAAGCCCACGGATTTAATGTGACGCTCGATTATCAGCCGAAGTTCGGCCCATTTGCGGAAGCCAGCTGTACGAAATGTCACACCGACCTCTACAATGCGGGAGTCAACCCGCCGATGACGCCTTATCTGAATCTGGCGAAAAAGACGATCAACCAGAAAGGTTGCGGGTCCTGCCATTCTATGGTCCAGTTCAATCTGCACGGAGTGCTGGCGCCGGATCTTTCAGGATTCGGTTCGCGAACGGAGCTTGGATTCTATAACGTCCATCTTTTTGAATACGTCAACGGCATTCATTCGGAGCGCGAATGGGAATGGGAACATTTCAAGAATCCCAGACGGATTTCGCCAGGCGTTCCGGCGTTCAAGGTGCCGCCGACAATCATGCCCAATTTCCATCTCACGGATGAGCAGACAACAGCTTTGACGACGTGGGTTCTGGGGCTCGTCGATCCGGCGGTTATCACGATCCCGCAGACTTATTTGCCGGTTGAACGTTCGCAAGGCAGACCGGTTCCCATTCCGATTACCAAGGGGAATATGGGGGCGGTTCCGGATTCAGCTTTCAAGAAAGTCGCCTTCAAACAATAACGAATTCTTTTTCTTTCCTAAAAAAAGGAGCCTTCGGGCTCCTTTTTTGTTTATGTTTGTTTCTTTCAGTTTTTCAGGTAAAAAAAACATGATCAAAATCGAGAAACTGAAAAAAATATTTTCCACCTCAAATGGAAGAAGAATTGCTGTTAATGAAATTAACCTTTCCGTGGAAAAAGGGGAATTTTTTGCGTTGCTCGGTCCGAACGGCGCTGGAAAGACAACGACGATTTCAATTCTTTCGACAATATTGAAGCCATCGCAGGGAATGGTTACTGTCGATGGACTCGATGTTGTAAAATCACCGCATCTTGTCCGTCAAAAAATAGGCATCATCTTTCAGGACCCGAGTCTGGATGATCGCTTGTCG
>DAHWKF010000100.1 GCA_027343785.1 Leptospirillum sp.
TCAGCGTGAACACAGCCCAAACCAGCAGGGCCGATGCCATGAAACGTCGCAACAGCCGGTTCATTTAAGCCACCTTTTTCCCAGGGATTCTCCAAACCACTGGAAGACCAGAAGGGCCAGAACAATCAGGACCGCGGGAAAAATCAAAATCCAGGGCGTCAGGGGAAGCGCTTTCCAGCCCTCGTTAACGAGTGTTCCCCAGCTTGATGCGGGGGGCGAAAGTCCCAGACCCAGAAAACTTAAAGTGGACTCTCCCAGAATGCCACCCGGAATCCGGAAGAGCAGGAGCACAAAAAGGACAGGCAAGAGATTGGGCAAAAAATGACGAAAGACGAGACGGACGGGAGAGGCTCCGATGGAGCGCGCGGCTTCGAGGTAAGCCTGTTCCCGGATCTTGAGGGTTTCACCGCGAACAACCCGGGCCACCCCCATCCATCCGCCGATGCTTAGGGCGACGACCACCGCGAAAATCCCGTTTCCAAGCGCCAGCATCAGGATCGTGGCGATCAGCAGTTCCGGCAGGGCGTACCAGACCTCCAGAAGACGCATCAGGACCGTATCGAATAATCCGCCCCGATATCCGGACACCAGCCCCCAGAACGTGCCCAGAACGGTGGAGAAAAGCCCCACCTGCACACCGATGAGGAGGGAGACCCCCGAGCCGTATACAAGGCGGGCCAGGTTGTCCCGACCGAGAAAGTCGCATCCCAGCAGGTGCCCCGGGGTGCCGGGCGGAGAAAGAACGTCCCGGGTGTCTTGTGCCACAGGATCGAGCCCCGTCCACCCTTCCGGAAGGATGGACAGGATGACCAGAAAAGAGAAAAAACCGACACCGGCGATGCCAATCACCCGCATCAAACCCGGATAACGAAAGAATCTTTTCCGGAAGTCTCCGCTCAAGGCTCACCCATCAGGAACAGGTCAGGACGCGTCCGGCCCCCAGAATTGTCCGCGCGGCTTCCGCATCCGACAGGGCCCTGTCTTCGGGGGACATTCCACGTCCTTCCAGATCTCGCCGCAGAAACAATGCTCCAGGGAAAAGGCTGGACGGGTTATAGACCCCTTCTCCCCAGAGGAGAACCGAAACGCCGCCCGGATCATCTCGCACGCAATCCTCATACTGGTCCACAAGCCAGGCGGGAGGAGGGCAGCATCCTACGAGGAACAGCGTCCCGCCCATCATCCCTCCCGGGCCGGACCGGAAAATGGAATGACAACATCCGCCTGCCGGATCTTCTCGCGAATCTGCCGGGCGTCAAGGGGCAACAAATAAGATGGAAGATCTTTCAAAAGACCTTCTTTTTCCAGGCGGTCGGCATCCAGAAACGTCCGGACCCCCAGATCGACAAAAAGCGGGAAAAATTCCAGCATTTCCCTCGGGAGCCCGATCTCCAGCGGCTTCAGTTCCCTGGCGGACCGCACGGCATCGCCCAAAAGGAGGATCTCCAGCCCCGGATGGGTCACAGAAAAACCCAAAGCCATGCGCATCCCTTCAAAGAACCGGATATGGCCGCTGGGTGATTCATCAAAAAGAAACAGCACCTTTTTTTTCCCGGACATGGGCAGTCACTCTCCGAAGGACGGCCGAAACAGGAAATTCCGGCCGCAAAAACTATACAAACGGCAGAAAAACATCCACGTCGTCGGCCAGACGCCCCAGTCTGACCTGCGTGTCAAACCGGACGCCTTCCGGAAGACGATCCGCAGTCATACCGCGGGTTTCTGCCGTGGACTGGCATACAAGAATGGAACCACCTTTTTCCACCACGGGATACAGGGGGTAGCTCAAGGGCTTTCCGTGTTGGCGGGGATATAGGCCCAGGACAGCATCGTCCATGATGAACAGGGTCAGACGGGCCTTTTCTTCCAGCAATGCGACAGACAGGTGGACGACCGACTGGAAGACTGACCATTCGGGACTTTTCAGCAACAGGATCCCCACATGTTTCTCAGGAGACGGCAACCTTCTCCTCCACCTCCAGGGGATACAGCAAGCGTTCCAGTGAAGAGATGCTCTGGGACAGGCGGTCCGGCGTGACTTCCTGGACCCCGTCGAATTGACGGGATGCCATGAGGCGGCCATCCCAGAACAGAATCTGGTTGTATCCGGTCAATTCGGCAAGAATCTTTCGAAGCGCGGGCGAAGAAAGACGGGCGCGCAGGGACTCCCCATCGGGAGAGCGGACATCGAACGGTATATCCGGTATCGGTACCAGCGGCCCGACTTCCTCTTCCAGTTTCTGGAGCTGCTCTGGCTTGGGCTTCCTGAATCCCTCTTTCTGAAGAAGAACGAATCGCAAGGGAGAACGCGTTTCGAGGTCGATCACCAGATTGAGGACGCTGACGGTGTGATTCTCCGAGGTATGAAAAAAAATCCGTACATCACGGTCCTTCCACTTCCCCCTCATCCAGGGGTAGGCGGCAACGTGATCCCGGCCGGCGTCACCCTGCAGGCTGGCGGAAAACTCCCGGAAGTATTGAAAAATTTTCTGCCGGTTCAAAAAGCCGTGAACAAAAAAGGCTCCGCCCACGATGGCGATCAGACCAAAAAAGGTCAATGGGATAAAATTGATCATAGACGCATCCTATCACAATCCGGAACCGGGCGGGAGCCCGGGTTCCAGACAAAAAAGGCCGGCTCCCGCCTTGCAGGAAGCCGGCCGCCTGCGGCAAACCCACTTCGTCGGATCAGCTACCCTTGTGCAGAATCATTCCGCCCACACCCACGATCCATCCGTCCGAAGCGGAAGGGAAGGCGATATTATAAAGATCGAGGCCGGTTCCGCACTTGACGATGTTCCAGTGGTTTCCACCATCCACGGTTTTCAGGACAAGCCCCATCACACCGACGGCATAACCGGTTTTTCCGTCCACAAAAGAGATGGCGTGAAGATCGTTGAGTTCCCTCTCCCGACCTTCAACCCCACGGCCGAGAGGACCGCGTCCCTCTCCATTCTGGATCGTCCAGGAATCGCCCCCGTTCGCCGTGAACTGGATCACCCCATGGGTTCCGACAGCCCAACCGTTGTTTGCATCCGTAAAATAAACCCCATACAGATCCTTCGCGATGGAGTTGTTCTTCTTTTTCCATGTCGCTCCGCCGTCGGTCGTAACAAGCACCAGTCCGTCCTGGCCGACCGCCCATCCATGCCGGGGATCCGATTTGAGGAAGAAAATATTCATAATCCACTGCGCCGTTTCCGTCGACACCTTGTTCCATGTCGCTCCGCCGTCGGTGGTGTGAAGGAGCGTACCGGCAAATCCGCCTGCCCATCCTTCATGTGCGTTCAGGAATGTAATGGTGTACAGGTCAAACTTGACACCCGAATCCTGCGGCGACCAGCTTTGTCCGCCGTCGGACGTGGCAAGGATTGTGCCGTCATTCCCGGCTATCCATCCGTGTGAAGAATCGACAAAGGAGACTGACTGGAGCCAGTGGGAGGTACCTGAATTCTGCGCCACCCAGTTTTTGCCGCCGTCTGTCGTATGGATGATGACACCGGACGCCCCTGTCACCCAGCCCTCTGTCGGAGAGACGAACGACAGGCCGTTAAAGGGAATGCTGACCCCGAGGGTGTCCCTGAATGCCCATCCTTTTGAAGCCTGGGTCGCGGAAGATATATTGGGCATGGTCGTTCCGACCGTTGCCAGAAAAGCCAGACCGGCAAAACCGGCAGCATATTTCATGAAGATCCCGCGGGAACGGATATTCCCTCCCCGACTGAAATCCAAAGGCAGCAGCGCCATAACCCCCCCTTGCCCAGCCCCTGCTTTCACAGGAGTCCGGCATTGTGATGACCGTCATTTTCTGAATGTATTCCCGCCGCGCAGACCGGGCATTATGTCCTGGATAGAAGAGCTTCCTGAAGCTGAAAAAATGAGAGTAAATGCCCCGGATTATAAAGTCCGTGGAATGAAATGTCAATTGAAATCGGGGAGAATCCCGAGCGGCTTACGGTTTCACAGGGGCAGCGCCCGAAACAAGCAGGTGACGTCAACTACCCCTCCCTGAAGGGAGGAGCTTGCGATTCAAGCGTTAAATTCAGACCGCAACAGGCGTATTGACTGACGCCCTTGAAGCAATGTTGATGGCCGCGTTCCAGTCGGCATTCAGGGAGAAAGAACATTGGACG
>DAHWKF010000108.1 GCA_027343785.1 Leptospirillum sp.
TCCGGCAGGGAGACCTGAAAAAACCCGTTTCCCTGAATGGCAAGATCCAGCGGATTGTTTGTCTGGCGAAACGATCCCTGCAGAAAGATCTTCTGGACGCTGCCTGACCGGACCCCCAATCCCACCTGCATGCCAGTCGGACTCTGGTTTCCCAGGAGAGATTGGGCTTCCCCCGGGGGAATCATTGTCTGGTACATCAGATCCTGGAAGTTCGCCCGCTGTCGTTTGAAACCTGTGGTATTGACGTTGGCGAGATTGTTCGTGATGACATCAAGATTGGTTTGCTGCGCTTCCATTCCCGATGCGGCGTTCCAGAGCGATCTGAACATCGTTCGTCCTCTCCCTGCTGTCTATGCGATCACCGAAATATCGTTGACGGTTCTCCGGGTCAGTTCGTTGAGCGTTCTCAAGGCCTTGAGATGGGTTTCGAAAGACCTCATGGCTTCGATCATCCGGACCATTTCGAATGTTCCGTTGACGTTGGACCCCTCGTACCCGCCTTCAAGAACGTCGGCCTCTCCCACAGGGCGCGTTTTTCCGTTCGGCTGGAATAGACCGTCCCCGATTTTGGAGAGTCCTTCCGTCCCGTTTTCCGGAACCACAATGGCGAGCCGTCCCATCGGACGGTTGCCCTTCAAAAACGTTCCATCCGTCTTCACCCGGATATTTCCGGGAACCGACCCCGGCAACCGGATAGGCTTTTCAGTCTCATCCAGAACCGTGTACCCCTCGTGGGTCACGAGCTTGCCGCCACGATCCAGGGTAAAACGGCCGTTACGGCTCAAAAGGACGCCTCCGGGAGTCTGTATCTTGAAAAAACCGTCCCCCTTGATGGCCACATCCAGCGGATTTCCTGTAACCCGGAAAGTCCCCTGGGCGTAACCCACATGAATTTCGTCAACTCCCGCATGAGGGACATCATTTCCCGCCATCCCCCAAGGGGTCGGAAACTCTCCCCAGGGCGTCATGCGTGTTCCGGGACGATCGGGCGGGGTCTTGTGCAACCACTCGCGATGGGGAAGGTATGTCCTGAACGTGACACGATCCCTTTTGAACCCGGGCGTGTTGATATTGGCGAGATTGTTTGAGAGCACATCCATGAGTTGCTCATGGGCCTGAGCTCCCGATATAAGTGCAAATTCCGCCTGACGCATGGTTTCCGACCCTCCGGTTTGACTTCCCCAAAGGGTCAGCAATCACCATGCCACATCAAAAGTTATGAAATTTATTTTGTTTTTGTGCTACTTATAAAAAGACAAGAGAAAAATGGGAAGGGAAACGGAATTTTTTTCCCTCTTTCGTCGGGCAATAATTTCCAGGGGACGGGGGGCAGGTGCGTCATCTAATTGACGGGGAGAGTGCAGAAAAAAGGCCGGCGAACACATTGTCCCTGTCAGGAACGGGAGGTCGTCATCCCTTCCCCGTTGACAACCGTATTCACGAGGGTTCCAACACCTTCCACGGTGACCCGGACAACATCACCGGCAGACAGCGGACCCACACCCGACGGAGTGCCTGTCAGGATCACATCACCGGGCTCAAGGGTCATAATCTGGCTGACAAAGGAAAAAAGGGTCAAGGGATCAAAAATCATGTCCGAAGCCATCGATTTCTGCCGAACCTCCCCGTTGACCTCCGTCGAAATCGTCCGGCTGTCCGGAAGCGCCCCTGACAGGATGGCCGGACCCAATGGACAAAAGGTGTCAAATGACTTGGCGCGGGTATACTGAATGTCTTTTTTCTGGAGATCCCGCGCCGTCACATCATTGGCGCAGGTGATTCCGTAAAGAAAGGAGGGAACCTCTTCCGGCGTGATCCGGGAAGCCCTTCTACCCACCACCAGGGCAATCTCTCCTTCGTAATCCACGCGCCGGGACATGCGGGGCAAGCGGATCTCCCCGCCCGGAGACAACAGGGACGAGGAAGCTTTCATGAACAGGAGGGGTTCATCCGGGAGGGCCTTGCCCATTTCCTCCCCATGCGCACGGTAGTTGAGCCCGACAGCAACGATCTTTCCGGGTATGACGGGCGGCAGAAACCGGACATCCTCTACCGGAAATGTTCCGTGTCCCGGCCCTGAAAGCGGATGGACAAGCGATCCGTCATCGGAAAGGATGCCGAAAAAGATTCGGCTGTCAGCCTCCACACGGACGAGTCGAAGGAGGGGGGGAATAACCGGAAGCTCGGTCATTGTATCATCCTTTCCAGGCCCAGCACGTCGCTCATGGTATAAACGCCGGGCTTCTTCCCCGACAGATAGACGGCCGCCTCCACGGCTCCCCTCGCGAAGGTTTCACGGGAGGTGGCGCGGTGCGTCAGTTCCAGGCGCTCTCCTTCCCCGAGAAAAAAAACGGTGTGGTCCCCCACCACGTCCCCTCCCCGCAGCGCCATGACACCGACTGAATCCTCCGGACGGACGCCCGTCATTCCCTCCCGATGAAAGGTCCCGACATCCTTGAGGCTTTTTCCCCGGGCCCGCGCCAGGGCTTCTCCCAGAAAAAGTGCGGTGCCGCTGGGGGCGTCTTTTTTCTGGCGGTGGTGGATATCCAGGATTTCGGCATCAAAGTGGGGAAGTCGCGTGGCAGCGATCTCCAGGAGGTGGGAAAGAAGATGGATCCCCAGGCTCATGTTCGGGGAAAGAAGCAGGGGAATCCGCTCGGCGGCCGACAGGATTTCCGTCTTCTCCAAAGGAGCAAATCCTGTCGTCCCGATGACCAGAGGACGTCCGGAACGGACAAAAGCCTTCACGGTTGAAAGGGTCGACGGAACGGTGGAGAAATCGATCCCCGCGTCACAGCGCTCTGCCGCCTCCTCCAGAGAATTGATATATCGGCTCTCTCCGAATGCCACTTGCTTGCCGGAAGACGGATCCCCCGGTTCGACAACGGCGGCGCACAACGTCGTCCCCTCACGGCGGAAAAGGACTTCCTGGATCGCCTTTCCCATTCGACCGGCGGCACCGATCACCGCTATACGGACCGGGGCGGTCACGAAAGCCCTTTTCCGAGAAGCCCCATGTTCTTCAGGACTTCCTCCAGTTTCTTCCTGGGACCTTCCGACATGGGAACCAGAGGAAGGCGCATTTCCGGATCGATCATGCCTGCCAACCCCATGGCAGTCTTGATAGGGATCGGGTTGGTTTCGAGACCCAGGGCGCGATGGAGCGGAACAAGCCGCTGGTGCTTCAGGAACGCATTCTCCCAGTTGCCGGCAAGCGCTTCATCTACAAGGTCAGCCATCATTTTCGGAACGATATTGGCCGAAACGGAAATAACCCCTTTCCCGCCGACGGACATGACAGGGAGTGTCAGCAGATCGTCTCCGGAATAAATCGCGAGCCTGTCCCCCACCCGGTCAAAGAGTTCGATGATCTGGGACAGGGAGCCTGACGCCTCCTTGACGCCGACAAACTCTTCCATTGATGCCAGACGCTCGATGGTTTCCGGAAGGATGTTGACCCCGGTCCGGACCGGAACGTTGTAAATGACCATCGGAAAGGAGACGCTTCGGGCCAGCGCCTCATAATGGCGAACGAGGCCTTCCTGCGTCGGGCGGTTGTAATAAGGTGTGATGACCAGAGCTCCATCCGCCCCCATCGCGCTTGCGGTCTTGGTCAGCCGAATCGCTTCTTCTGTGCTGTTCGATCCCGTTCCGGCCAGGATCTGTATGCGCTTCGCCGCCTGTTCGATAACCACCTCGAGAACCCGTTCATGTTCCCGGTGGTCCAGCGTCGCAGACTCCCCGGTTGTCCCGACGGGAACAAGGGCCATCGTACCTTCCCGGACATGAAAGTCGACAAGTTCGCGGAGCTTTTTCTCATTCAGCCGGCCACCCGAAAAAGGCGTGACCAGCGCCACCATCGATCCTTTGAACACGTTTATTCTCCATGGCCCCGAGTCTGGGCCCGATGGGTGTTATCGGACAGATTCCGGACTGTTCTTCTCCCCCCCCAGTTCAAGGACAGAAGGAGGCGTGACGGAAGAAACGGCATGATACCTGACCAGGTCGGCCCAGGCGTGTCTCAGCAAGGCCACCAGACTGTCCTTGTGAACGTCGCCCGGGTACGACATCATTTCCCGAAACTCCGAACTGACAGCGATCACTTCAGGGGGAGGAACCTTTTTCGACCGGCCGGCGTCATAAAAACGATCAAGGATTTTTCTGGCCTCGTTCTTTCGTTCCTGGGACCAGGCCAGCGGCATCCGGTTCATCAATGCATGGTCCGTCACCCAGTTTCTCATGTAAATGTAAGTCAGCGTATCCCCTCCCGTAAAGGTGATCAGAAAAAACACCACGGGTATCGCCGACAGGATAACCAGCGTCAGAAAACATCCGCGCCCTTCTTTCCTGTGAGGGGCGAGGGGAATATCGTCGTCATCCGGATCGGAAGGATGGACTTCCTCAGACAATACCTTCTCCCCGAATCAGATCCTGGTAAGTCTCTCGCGCGCGGATTACCGAAAAACGGTCACCCGAAACCAGTATCTCCGCCGGACGGGGTCTGGCGTTGTAGTTCGACGCCATGGCGAATCCATAGGCGCCGGCCGACATGACTGCCAGAAGGTCTCCCGGTTCGACCGGAGGAAGCTCGCGATCCTGAACGAGAAAATCTCCGGTTTCGCAGACCGGGCCGACCAGATCCCCCTTTCTGCCCTTTCCTGACCGTTTTTCGACCGGCCAGAGGTCATGAAACGCGCCATAAAGAGAAGGCCGGATCAGGTCGTTCATTCCCGCATCGGCGATATAGAACATCTTGACGGCGGTTTCCTTGAGATACTGCACCCGTGTTACCAGCATCCCCGCGTTTCCGACGATTGAACGGCCCGGTTCGAGGATCACGCCAGCGTCGAGTCCTTTCATGCGGGAAAGGATTTCATGGCTGATTTCTTTCGGAGTCGGAGGTTTTTCGTTGTCGTAACGGATTCCGAGCCCCCCTCCGAGATCCATCCAGGACACGCCTATTCCATTTTCCTTCAGAAGCCTGGCAAAGGCGACCATACGATCAAAAGCGTCCCGGAAAGGGGAGATTTCCGTAAGCTGGGATCCGATGTGCTGATGGATCCCGACGATGCGGATACCCGGAAGACGGGCCGCCTTCTTGTATTCCTCCAGCGCCTGATCCATCGGAATGCCGAACTTGCTTTTCTTGAGGCCCGTCGAGATATAGGGATGCGTCTTCGGATCGACATCCGGGTTGACCCGCAAGGCCACCGGCGCGGTCTTCCCCATCGACACCGCCACCCGGGACAACCTTTCGAGTTCCATCGAAGATTCGATATTGAACATCAGGATGCCCGCGTCGAGGGCTTCCCTCATCTCCACATCCGTCTTGCCCACCCCCGCAAAAACGATCTTCTCGACAGGTATGCCGGCCGTTCGTGCACGGAAGAGTTCCCCGCCGGAAACCACATCGGCACCGGCTCCCATCTTCCCGAGGAGGGAGAGAATCTTGAGGTTCCCGTTGGCTTTCATGGCGTAGGCGATAATCGTCCGGTGCCCCGAAAAAGCTTCCTGGTAGGCGGACAAACTGTCCCTGAGCGCTTTCTCGCTATAAATATAGACAGGAGAGCCCATTGATTCCACGATTTTTTTGACTGGTACGTTTTCAACGAACAACTCGTTGCCTCTGTAATCAAAACCGTTCAATTTCCCTTCCTTTCCATCGTCCACCTCTCCGAAAGTTGTTTGCTGATGGGTCCTGCAGACCTGTTTGAACCCCTCTCCCCAGATCCTTATGGGGAAGAAGAATCCGAAGACTGATTCTGATTCTGATTCTGATTCTGTTTCTGCACTTGTTCAGGAGGAATCGGCGTTCCCTGAACGCCGCAGGAAACCAGACCGACCGCCCAGAAGAAAAGAATCCCCCAGATCACATACTTCCCGAAACGCGATTTCACGGTTTTTTATCCAGCTCTTTCTCGATTTCACGGATCCGCTCCTCCACCCTATCGGGAGCGGGACCTCCCGGAAGATTTCTCCTTCGTACGGAGTTTTCGACCGTCAGGGAGGCGGCATAACCAGAAGGGAAATCGGGAGAGAAGTCACGGAGTTCGTCATCAGTCAGGCTCGCAAGAGGACGCGCTTGTCTTTCGCAATGGGCCACAATCCGTCCGACGATCGCGTGGGCTTCACGGAACGGGACCCCCGCGAGGACAAGATCTTCTGCCATATCCGTGGCCAAAAGCGCGTCTCCCGAAAAAGAGCGGGCCAGACCTTCCCTGTCGAGAACGGATTCTCCCGCGATCCGGAGAAAAATGGTGACCGATTGCCGGACCGTGTCCGCTGTGTCGAACAGGTGTTCCTTGTCTTCCTGGAGATCACGGTTATAGGAAAGTGGCAGGCCTTTCAGAATGGTCGCCATTCCGACGTAATGGCCGACGACCCTTCCGGTCTTCCCCCGGATCAGCTCCAGGACATCCGGATTTCTTTTCTGGGGCATCATGCTGGAGCCCGTCATGTAACGGTCCGGGATCCGTACGAACCCGAATTCCCTTGTGGACCAGAGGATCCATTCTTCCGCCCATCCCGACAGATGGACGGACAAAAGAACAGAAGCGTGCAGAAAATCGACAACAAAATCCCGATCTGACACCGTATCGAGACCATTGCCCGTCACTCCGGAAAATCCCAGCTCCCTTGCGACGCCCAACCTGTCGATCGGCAATGTGGTTCCCGCCAGGGCTCCCGCTCCGAGCGGGGAGCGGTCCAGGTTCTTGTCCAAATCCAGAAAACGTTTCCTGTCGCGCAACAACCGTTCGGCATGGGCCATAAAATAATATCCGGCCGAAACAGGCTGGGCCTGCTGGAGGTGGGTATAGCCCGGAAGTATCAAATCCCGGTTCTGGCGCGCCTGTGCGATCAGGACCCGGACAAACTCCGCCAGCAGGGCACCCATCTCCCGGCACCGGTCGATCACATAAAGCCGCAAATCCAGCGCCACCTGGTCGTTTCTGCTTCTGGCCGTGTGGATCTTCCGGGCGGGGGTTCCCACGAGCTCGAACAGGCGCATTTCGATATTCATGTGAATATCTTCATACTCGTCCCGGAAGGGAAAGACTCCATCCCTGATTTCCTGTTCTATCCGGGTCAGGCCTTCCTGGATCTTCCTTTCCTCCTCGGTTGACAGAAGATTGACCCGGGACAGCATGGCGACATGTGCGCGGGATCCCCTGATATCCTGCTCCCACAAAGCCCGGTCGAACGAGACGGATTGGGTAAAGCGCTCGACCTCCCGGTCTGTTGATTCGGAAAATCGTCCGCCCCAGAGTTTCCCGGAAGGTCCGGCGTCCTTTTCCGACATCAGTACTCCCCGCCTCCCACCTGGTCCGAATACAATTTGAGCCTCAGCGCCTGGATCCGGATAAAACCGGTGGCATCGGCCTGGTTATAAAGTCCGCCGGCTTCGAACGTGGCCAGATCCTTGCGGTACAGGGAGTAAGGTGACCGTCTTCCCAGAACACGAATCCCCCCCTTGTAAAGCTGAAGGCGGACGTCGCCGGTCACACGTTCCTGGGTTTTCCGAAGCAGGGCGGATATGGCCTCCCTTTCCGGAGAGTACCAGAACCCGTTGTAAATCAGCGAGGCGAACTGGGGAACAAGTGTGGATTTCAGTTTCAACAGCTCCCTGTCCAGAGTCAGGGTTTCCAGAGCCCGGTGAGCCGCATACAGGAGCGTTCCGCCCGGGGTCTCGTAAACACCCCGGGACTTCATCCCCACGAATCGGCTTTCCACAAGATCGATCCGCCCGATGCCATACTCTCCTCCGACCTGGTTGGCCCGTTCCATCAAGGGAACCGGCTCCAGCAGGTCTCCGTTGATCGCGATGGGGACGCCTCTTTCAAAAGACACCGTCACTTCCGCCGGAAGGTCCGGGGAATCGACGGGATCTTTTGTCAGGGTAAAGATTTCGCGGGGAGGAGCAATCCACGGATCTTCCAGGATTCCCCCTTCATAACTGGTGTGAAACAGATTCCGGTCGATCGAATAGGGTTTTTCCAGTGTCGCCTGTATCGGGATTTCATGTTTGCGGGCATAGTTGATCAGTTCGCTCCTGGAAGACATATCCCACTCTCTCCAGGGCGCAATGATCTGGATTCGCGGATCGAAATAGGCGTAGGCCATTTCAAAACGGACCTGATCATTGCCTTTACCGGTTGCCCCATGCGCCACAGCATCCGCGCCTTCTTGCCGGGCGATCTCCATCTGGGCCTTGGCAATAAGAGGACGGGCAATCGATGTTCCCAGAAGGTATCCGTCTTCATAAACAGCCCCGCTCTGGATCATCGGAAACAGAAAATCCTTCACAAACTCTTCCCGCAGATCCCGGACATAGACTTTGGACGCTCCGGTCCGGAAAGCCTTGCGGGAAATCTCCTCCAGATCTTCCCCCTGCCCCAGATCAGCGCAATAGGCGATCACCTGGCACCCGTATTTTTCCTTGAGCCAAGTCATGATGACCGAAGTGTCCAGACCGCCCGAATAAGCGAGCACAACTTTGGCGGGAGCCGATCCTTTTTCCTGGGACATGATTATCCTTTCCCCTTGCAATAAAGCATAAGAGCTTTCTGGAGGTGAAGACGGTTTTCTGCCTGTTCGAAAACCCTTGAGCGGGGGCCTTCAAGAATCTCTTCCGTGATTTCCTTTCCACGGTAAGCCGGCAGACAGTGGAGGACGATGGCATCCGGATCCGCAATCGACAGAACCTCACGATTGATCTGGTATCCGAAAAAAGCCTGTTCCCGGATGGTGGATTCGGCTTCCTGCCCCATGCTGGTCCACACATCGGTATACAACACCCGGGCTTCTTTTGCTGCCTCCTTCGGGTCCGTCATCCATTCGACGGACCCACCCGTTTTCCGGGCCATCTCCTTGGACCACCGCAGGATTTCCGCCTCAGGGGCGTATCCGGATGGCGTCGATACGACCAGGTGAACGCCAAGCAAGGCTGCGGCTTCCATGAGGGAATGGGCCATATTGTTTCCATCGCCGATATAGGCCATGCGAATTCCCCTGACTTTTCCGGTCTCTTTAAGGACAAACGAAAAGTCCGACAGCGCCTGGCAAGGGTGATGGCCGTCCGTGAGGCCATTGATGACCGGAATCCCCGATTTCTGGGCGAACCGTTCAATCCGGTCATGACCGAAAGTCCGGATTACGATCAGGTCCAGGTATCCGGACATGACCCGGGCCGTATCCTCGATCGTCTCTCCACGGGACAGCTGGGAGTCGCCTCCCATGAAAACGGTGTCCCCTCCCATCTGATGAACGCCCGACTCAAAGGAGAGTCTTGTGCGCGTTGATGCTTTCTCAAACAGAAGCCCCACCGTTTTTCTTGACAGTCGCTCGCCATAATCCTCCGGATCGCGACGCACTTTTTCGGTCAGTTCGAAGATGTCGAGGATCTCCTGGGGTTCGAGATCGCTGACCTTAAGGAGGTGACGCACATGGGCTCGCCCCGTCACGTCCCAACCCCGGAAAGCGCAGAAAAGATCCTGTTGGCCACCGACAGGAAATCGTCGGTCTCGTCATAACTCAAAGACAAGGGGGGAAGAAGACGAATCACCTCGTCGGCAGGTCCCGTGGCATTGACCAGAACACGCTCTTCCCTGAATCGGTCCTTGATTTCTTTCGCGCTGGCGTTCACGACGATTCCGATCATGAAACCCTTTCCACGCACCTCCCGTATCACTGAAGGATGTCTTCCCTTGAGCGCCATCAGGCCGTCCCAAAGATATGCGCTCATTGTCCTGACCCTCTCCGGAAGAAAGTCTTCCGAAAAGAGCGCACGCAAGAGAGCGGCTCCGGCGGCGCAAGCGACCGGGTTGCCTCCGAAAGTGGACCCGTGGGAACCCGGAGGCAAAAATTGCGACAGTCTGTCTGTCGTCAGAGTCGCACCCAGTGGAAGTCCACCCCCCAGCGCCTTTGAAGAAACCAGGATATCGGGAACAATTTCGTACTGTTCATAGGCGTACAGTGTCCCTGTGCGCCCCATTCCGGTCTGAATCTCGTCTAGAATCAGGAGGATGTCTTCCTCCCGGGTCCACTCCCGCAGTTTCTGCAAAAACTCCTTTTGGGCCGGAATGACACCGATTTCTCCCTGAACAGGCTCAACAATGACTGCGACAGTACCTTGAGTCCGCGTGGCCCTCACCTTTTCAAAATCGTTGAACGGCGCGTACAGGAATCCGGGAGGCAAGGGCCCGAATCCCTCGCGGATCTTCGGCTGGCCCGTCAGGGTCATTGCTCCCAGCGTCCGTCCGTGAAAACTTCCTTCCATCGATATCATCTCAAAACGACCCGTCTGGGCACCATATCTGCGCGCCAGCTTGATGGCGGCCTCCACCGCTTCGGTACCCGAGTTGGAAAAAAATACGCGGTCGGCAAACGTTTTCTCTACGAGAATTTCGGCAAAATCGACAACCGCCGGATTGTAATAAAGATTTGAGAGGTGAACCATCCGCTGGGCCTGTTTCTGGATGGCATGGGTGATTCCGGGGTGACAATGCCCCAGAACATGGATCGCAATCCCCCCAAGAAAATCCAGGTAAGACACCCCCGCTGAGTCAAAAAGATAACTGCCCCGACCCTTTTCGAAAACCAGGGGTTCACGGGTGTAATTTCCCAAAAGGACCCGCGAACCCCTTTCCTCCCAATTGTCTTTTCTGGAGGAAAAAGACGTCTTTTGAAATTCAGGTGGTCTCAAAGGATTCCTCTCCCATGTAACGGTTTGACGACATTCCCATCAGGTCCTTCACCCGGTTGATATCGTCCTGCGTTCCGATCACAACCATCTGATCCTGGGACTTGATCACTGTCTCAGCCACAGGAAGAATCAACCGCGCCGCACCCCTGGACTGGATCGCGATAATATGGAACTTGACCCCGAGATTCCGGGTGAAATCCGATACCGTCAGACCATCAAATCTTGAGCTTTCCGGAATCGCGATTTCGTCGAAGACAAACCCGCCGACATCGGGGGAGACGACTCTGTCGAGAACATCCAGAATCGTTGGCTGAGTCAATGCGAGAAGCATCCGGTGACTCCCCAGAACGAATGGAGAAACCACCCGTGTGGCGCCCGCCTTGATCAGCTTGGATTCGGTCTTGGGATCGCTCGCGAGGGCTATAATGGAAAGTCCTGGGTTGTCAAGGCGAGAACTCATCGTAATATAGACGGAATCGGCAGCCCGAGAGGACGGAGTAACCAATAGGGAACGTGCCCTTTGAATACCCGCCTTTTTCAGCACCTCTTCGTCGGCGGCATTCCCCTCCACCGTCAGGTAACCTTTTTCTACCGCTTCCTTGGCAACCTGGGGATTCTCTTCGATCAGGACAAAAGGGATGGACTTTTCAACAAGACCCGGAACCACAAGGGAGCCGATCTTCCCGAATCCGCAGACGATGACATGATCCTTGAGAGAACTTATTTTTCGATCCATTTTCCGGATTCCCAGAAGCCTGTAAGCATGACCTTCAAGAAACAGTTCACTCAGGGTGGCGATCGCATAACCGACCGTCCCGACTCCTCCCACGATCAGGAAAATCGTAAAGAACTTTCCGGAACGGTCGAGCGGATGAACAGTCTGGTAACCGACCGTTGAAAGGGTAATGACCGTCATGAACAGGGAATCCACCAGATTCCAGCGTTCAATCTCCATATAGCCAAGCGTTCCGGCTGCCATGAGGCCCAGAAGAACAAGCATGGCAACAAGAAGCCGCTGGGAGGAGGGCATCAGGTACCTAATGCGCCGGACTGTTGGCGATCAGACTTTCCAGTTTCCGGTCGAGATCTTCGGAAGAAAGGTCCGTTTTGAGATACTTGACCCACAGGGTTTTCGTCTTCTCGAGATAACGGCAGTCGATGACGCCTGTCATCGCGCCGACCTGACGGCAGATCGGAGAAGGATCGCTGACATCCGTTCCCAGTTCCCTTTCGAAGATCTGAAGGTGATTGGGATCTGTCAGCGCCAGGCTGACAAGAAACCACACAACGGATAAAATCAGAAGACCACCAAAAAGAACCTTGTCTGAAATCGAAACAAGGTATCCTCCCGCACTTCCCCCGACAAATGCTCCCAAAAACTGGCTCATATTAAATACTCCGGAGGAGGTTCCGCGGGTCTTGGTACGGACAAAACGGGTCATGATGGATGGCATCAGGGGCTCAAGAAGATTGAACCCGATAAAGAAAATGGTCAGTCCTGCCACGAGCCCTATCTCGGTCTTGTACCCCAGCAGAAAGACGAGAAAGCTGAGAACGATCAAAAGGATCGAAAACAGGAACATCTGTTTCAGTTTTTTTTTCTTTTCCGCGTAGATCATCCCCGGCACCATCAGGACAAGGCCCGAAAGGATCACGGGAAGATACACATGCCACATGGATTTTTGGGGAATGTAGGACGACAGGAGAATGGGAAAACTCACAAATACTGCCGTCAGGGAGGCATGCGTGACAAAGACGGAAAGATCCATCCGGAGGAGCGACGGAACCCGCAGGACGTAGCCCAATTGATCCAGCGAAAGCTCCATCTCGTTTTTCTGAACAGCGCCGTGGGGGTTGGGAACAACAAAGAAAAGGATCAGGATCGACAGGACCGCCAGGACAGCGGTAGCCCAGAAGAGAACCGACACATCCCACCGGGAACCGACGATCGGACCGATAATCATTCCCAGGGCAAAGGCGAGTCCGATCGACATGCCGATACCCGCCATGGCACGGGTCCTGACCTCTTCGCGGGTCAGGTCCGCCATCAATGCGATAATTACCGACGCCACAGCTCCGGCCCCCTGGAGGAGCCGCCCAAGAAAAAGCCCCTCGACGGACTGGGCTTCGGCAGCCACAACCGACCCCAGGGCAAAAATGACCAAACCCATCGCGATGACAGGTTTGCGTCCAAACTTGTCCGAAAGCATGCCAAACGGAACCTGGAACAATGCCTGGGTGAGTCCATATCCGCCCAAAGCCAGTCCAAGCCAGAAAGGATCGGCCCCCGGCATTTTGCGGGCATACAGACTGATTACCGGGAGTACGATAAAAAGGCCAAACATTCTGATGGAGAAGATGAGGCTCAGGCTGGCCAGCGTCTTCTTCTCTATAGGCGTCAAATCATCCTTTTCCATGAATACCCTTCCAGAAACAACACTGGCTTCTCTTGTAACAACCTTAAGATTCATGAACAGATAAAGGAAATCCGGAAGTTTTCAGTCCGCAGGCAGGAACGCTCTGTCAGTCACAACAAAGCGCCAGAAAACAGGGACAACCTAAGGATTCTTTCCCCTGTCCTGCTGGACAGCCGGAAGAACCGTATGGGCCTTGAATGTATCATGTCCGAAAACACCCCACAACATGGAAAACAGGAGAAGGACAAAGAGAAAAACCGCCCCTGACAGAATAAAAAACACCGCCTTCGAGTCGGCCCACATCTTCCGGATTTCCCCGGGAAAAGACATACCCTCCTGAACCCTTCTCCTGCAAGAACCTCTTCTTACTTGTTGTGATAGATGGCGCTGATCACCATGAACCACCCGGATACAATCAATGTTCCGACTCCAAGAAGAAGCGCCCACTGAAAAATTCCATAATTTCCCACTGTCAAGATCATTTCTGCCTCCTGTCCGTTCCCGTTCGAATGATGTTACAACCCTGCACTTTCACGGCCCCGGGCCCTAAGATTAAGAATCTATGAAGACAACAAGCACCCGGATACCCATGAAACTGATCAGCCTGTTCCGCCGGTCAGACCTCCACCGTCACTATAACGGTTCAAGGCCCGGTTCACAAGAGGATTTCCAGTCCAGCGGAAACCATAATGAACACCTCCCGTGAAAAGCAGTCAAATCCTATCACAGAGTTTGGGCTTTGAAAATCCTGAACCTTTCAGACAAGCAGATGTCGCTCAAACCATAATCCGCATGCCACAACCAATCCGATCCAGACATGCCCCTTGAAACAGGATAAAGCTCTCTGGGGAGAAAGTCCTTTTTTAATCTCCCATGACTGGCGGACCATAAACAACAGAAAGAGCCCGACCGCCCAGGGGTAATATTCCTTGAGCCCAAGATCCAAGCCGGCTGCCCATAGAAAACAGGATGAAGAGGTGCCAAAAAGGAGAAAGGCGATCCACAGCCTGTCCCCAAAAGTGACGGCTCCGGATCGCACACCTGCCAGAATATCATCTTCCTTGTCGGCGATCGCATAGACGAGGTCATAGGCCGTGGCCCAGAAAAGCCCTCCGAACGCGATCATGAACGCCGGCCAGGACAGGGATCCCCTTCCCTCCGACCACGCCATGAGAGGAGCGGTCATGCCAAAGGGAATCCCCATAAACAGCTGGGGGAGGGGCATGAATCGCTTCATCAGGGGATAGACCATTGTTGAAGCAAATCCGGCAATGGCCACCCATCTTGTCAGGGGGGTCAAGAAAACGAGAAGGGAAGCGGCCATCAAGGAAAGAACCAGGAAAACCGTCCAGGCTGCCCGAAGGCTGATGCGACCTGAAGGCAAGGGCCTGTTGCGGGTACGGGAAACCTGTCGGTCAAATCCCCTGTCGAGAATATCATTGATCACGCAGCCGGCGGAGCGCATCAGAAACGCTCCCGCCGCAAACAGGAGCACCATTGATGCTGGCGGTCTCCCGTTCCATGCCGCCAGCAATCCCCACAAGGCCGGCACAAACAGGAGAAACGTTCCGACCGGACGTCGGAAACGGATAAGGTCGAGAATGGCCTGAAGGGTTCTCATGGCATTTTCACACCCTCAAGGATGGAAACCAGTGGAGGAAGGATCCATTCGCGAATGGTCAGACGGGGGGAGGGCGTAGCGACCAGATCGTAGATCCGGCTCCACAAAACCATCTTTTCCCATCGCACGTCCAACCCCGGACAACCTGTCCCTCTGGAGGAAAGGATCGTCAGCCCTTCCCGAACCAGTGGACCTCTTTTTCTCGACAGGGCGGGGCCGATAGGGCGTGAATCCGAAAGGATTTCCCGGTCTTCCGTCGAAAATGGGGAAGAGATCCTTGTCAATGCCTGGACAACCGGCCCCACATCCGGCAAGCAAAGGAAAACAAGCCGTTCTTCAGGCGAGGGCGGCGGAAGCATCTCGACAGAAACCGGACCGCACCCCAAAAATTCCAGCGCCCGTGTCAGGGAGCCGTCAATTCCAAAAAGGAATCGGAGACCGGGAGGAATATCCCGAAGGGAATTCCACCCGTTTTCCCCTTCCCGGTAAATAACATTTTCCGACACCTATGACGGACTCGGCAGTTCGAGGGATGAAGAACGGGGAGGAGAGGGGGGAGCGGGCCGGCCCAGTACGGCTGTCAGCTCTCTCATGACGGCGCGCCCGATCTTCATCGGTTCCTCGTCCCATGCGAGCAGGCAAGCCCTGGCGATCATCTTTCCCAGACGACCCGGATTGTACAAAAGCTTCCTGATGGTAACCGGATTCAATGTAATCGGATTATAGTCCTCAGAAAGGTACCCTTCCCGCATAAGTCTTTTTTCAAATCCCGTATGTGGCTGAACCGCAAGAAAAAATACCATGGGATAGACGCGTTCTTCACCAAAAACGGAACAGATCGTCTCGTATGAACGAATGGATTCCCTGAGGCTTTCTTCCGTCTCCCCCGGCGCATTGAGAGAATAATTCAGTATGATATTCCCCTTATACCCTGCGTTCTTGAGATTCCGGCATCCTTCAACGAGTTGATCCAGACGAAAGCCCATACGGAGCGAATCCAGAATTTCCTGGGAACCTGAAGTGACAGAAACCTCAAGGTCTCCCATGCCCGATTCGACCATCAGTTGGGCCATTTCAGGAGATATAAGGCTTGTCCGGATATATCCGCTCCAGGTCAGCTTCATTCCGCTATCGCGCAAGGCTTTCAGCAGATCCATGGCTTCCGGAATCGCCTTGACCCCCGGAATAAACTGGGCATCGGCAAACCAGAAGTTCCGAATCCCCCACCGATCATAAAATTGCCGCATTTCGTTGACAATATCTTCCGGATCCCGGTAATAGACCCGCTTGCCTTCAATATAGGTATAGAGACAGAAAGAGCATCCGTATGGGCATCCGCGTTTCGTCTGAATCCCGACCATTGTCCTGTGGTAGAAGGAATGTCCTTCGAATACGCTTTCCAGATAGGGCAGGTCGAATGGAGCGCTTCTGATAGCAACCCCCCCTTCCTTTTTCCCCCTGACTGTTTTTCCGTTTTTGCGATAAATGACCCTGTCGTCATCGAACGGGCGCCCCTCCACAACCTTGACGATCGCGTCCTCCCCTTCACCGACGACACCGATCACCCCTTCCGGCAAGAGTTTGATGATCTGGTCAGCAAAAACGGAAAAAGCTCCGCCGCCGACCATCACTCTGGCGTCCGGAGCCAGTCGGATCCCCTCCCGAATCAACCGGAGTTTCTTGTTGAATTCGTTTTTGTACTTCCAGACCATCCTGATTCCGTCAAAAGCGGCTCGAACCCTTACAAGAGGATTGGGCGAATAATAGAATTCAAACGCCCGTCTCAGCGAATTATCCCCTTCATGTGGCGCGAAAATCTGTACGTCTCTCCAGGAAAACGCGAGGAGGTCCGGCTGGAATTCCTTTATCTTTTTCGCCAGAGCATGTCCGGCGCCATCTTCCGGAACTTGCGTGAGGTCCAGGACAGAGATGGAAATCTCCGGGTGGTGCCGATGAAGCCAGTTGACAAGGTATCCGATTCCGACAGGAAAAATGGGGCTCACGGGAAGCCAGACAAAAAGGACCCTTTTCAAAAGCGCAGGCGATGAAGACGGGGCCATGGGTAAAGGAGACATCTGGACCGAAGCCGTTTGGGGAATGGTGGACATGTCAGCGGACTCCCATATGGATGGCAACAATGCCCCCGGATAGGTTCCGGTAGACAACATCCCTGAACCCCGCCCTCAAGATCATGGAACGGAACGTTTCCTGGTCGGGAAACCGGGCAATCGATGCCGGAAGATATTCATATATTCCCGTCTGGTCACCGGAAATGACTTTCCCGATGGACGGCAAAAGGGCAAAGGAATAAAAGCGATACATCTGTCGCCAGAGGCCGTTGACCGGGGTTGAAAATTCGAGACAGGCAAACCGGCCCCCGGGCTTCAGCACCCGGTAGATTTCCTGCAGGGCAATATCCAGATGGGTCACGTTCCTCAAACCGAATCCGACGACCAGACGATCGACCGAACCGTCTTTCAAGGACAAGAATTCGGCGTTGGACTGGATCACGACAACCGGAGAGTCTGCTACCCTGGAATTCGTCCTTCCTTCCACCTTTTCCTTGCCGATCCGGAGCATGGCAAAGTTCAGATCCATGGTCAGTACATGTCCGGTCCGGCCCGATTTCCGCGCGGCCAAAAGGGAGAGATCCGCCGTTCCTCCACAGAGATCAACCACCGTTTGACCTTCCCGGATTTCCAGGAGGGAGATTGTCAACCTCTTCCAGAGATGGTGAAGTCCGAAGCTCAGGACGGTATTGTTGATATCGTAAGCCCTGGCGGCAGAGGTGAACATTCTCTGCACAACAGTCTCTTTTTCGTTCGCGCTGGGCAAGGGAAAGGTTTCCATAATTCTCCGATTATATGCAATCCGGCCGTCGGTAAGCAAAGCCTCCCGCTGATGGTCAGGCATTCTCCCGGAACAAAAGCCCTCCGTTCCCGTCAGCGGGCCATAAGCAGACCGTTCACGGAACCCCAATAGTACCACATGGAAAAATTCGGAATGACCGCCATATATTCGTTTGTGCCAAAAACCGGCAAGAGCACACCCGCGGAGAACATCAGACGCTCGGTGAGATTGTATTCGATCGTCGGCTGGAGTCCCATCAGGTTGAAGCTTCTCGGAGTAATCGATGGCGCGATTCCGTCGATGCTGAACGGCAGACCGGACAGGCCGACAAACTCCAGGATCCCACCGAATCCGGTCTTGTCGTTGAAGACGTCTTCCACCCCCAGCCGGTACTGGGCGAGATCCCCGTACTGGATCCGCTGTGCCGCTGTTGCTCCAGGCAGAACACCGTTCGTCGGAAAATTGAAGGTGTAGAAGAAATCAGAAAACAGCCTGAACGGTTTCACGTTTTTCCGGATAAACAGACCCGTCGTCAGGGCGTACGAACCGAAATGGGTCGATGGCACGACGGACAACGGAGGCAAACCCCCTTTGGGCACCGGCGTGTTGAACCAGGTCGTGGTGGGAAGGGTGATCAGGAATGGCGTTGCAATCGAAGGCCGAAGGCCGTTCGGATCCTGAATGACCCAACGGTGCTTGACGCCGAACGTAAAGTCGTTGAAACCGGTTCCGTAAAGACTTTGTCCGTCCGACGACGAAAACGTCGAAATCATGGACGGAAGCAGGATCAGTTCATCGTTGGAACTCAACCCATAGTAAATCGCTCCCAGAAGAAGGAGCTGGGTTTCATAATACCCGTTCGGCAGGCCCTGGATCCCTCCGGAGTCCGTGTACTGGGCTTCGGTGAAACGGGAATAAAAAAACATCCTTCCGTTCAGCTCTCCTTCCGGAAGGGTGTCCGCCTGGGGCAAGAATTCGGGACCTCCCGTAATGGGATTCCAGCTGTGACGGTATGCGTCCAGTGCATCGGGACCGTTTCTTGATAATGGAATCGGTGGAACCTTTTTCTTCTTCTGGCCCGTTTTGCCCGCTACCTCCTTGAGTGGATTGGCTGGTTTGACCGGAGAAGCTTTTTGTTCGGGCGCCTGTTTTTCTATTTTATTGGGTTGCTGGGTCGATGGGGAGGATTGTGTTCCCGCCGGTGCAGTCAGGGGAGGGGACGGGGTTGTGATCGTTCCCGGCTCTGCCCCTGGCGCAACCGGCGAAACGGAAGACTGTTGCGGATCCGCCTGCACCGGGGCAGGCACGAACATACATATCAGAAACGGAATGATTGTGAGAAGCTCCCTTCGATAGAGGCTTCCGAAAAATTTCAGGCACATAAAACCCCACTTTCCCACGAAATTGGAATCAGGATTGTTCATTCTTTTGAATATTCAAATCCTCTATACTCAAAGTCGAACCTGTCCATGAAATCCCTCAAGGAGACGGTATGGGTCTAGAAAAAGTCGCGATCATCGATATCGGTTCCAACTCCATGCGCCTTGAAATCCTTGCCCGCAGGGGGTCCGATTACTGGCTTGTTGAAAAACAGAAAGAAACTGCCCGGATTTCATCGGGAATGTACAACGAAACCTTGATCACCCGGGAATCGCTGGACCGCGCAAAAGCTGCTCTCTCCCGATTTTCGGCACTGATCGCCTTTCACCGGGTTGACCACATCCGGTGTGTGGCGACAAGCGCCGTAAGGGATGCCAGAAACCAGTCAGAGGTTCTGGAAGAACTTGAAACGGTACTGCCGTACAAGATCGAAGTGCTTTCTGGTGAAGAAGAAGCATTTTACAGTTACTTTGGCGTCAAAAACAGTCTTGACTTGAATGACGGGGTTGTCTTTGATGTCGGCGGCGGAAGCACCGAATGTATCAGCGTCCAGAAAGGACAGATGGAAACCGCCTGCACCCTGCCATTGGGGGCGGTTCGCCTCACCGAACTATTCTTCAGGAAAAATGGCTCTCCCAACACTCGGGAATGGAAAAAGCTGGAAAAACATATCGACCGGACCCTCTCTGACGCCCCTTCGTCCCTTCTGTCTTCCGTTCCCCGTCTGGTCGGCGTTGGTGGAACTGTGAGGCAACTGGCCAGGATCTCTCAACGGATGACCAAGTACCCTCTGTATCCGATCGTTCATGAATATGAAATGAGTAAAAAGGAGATAGAAAAGGTCATGTCGGCTGTCCGGGAAATGTCCCTGACCCAAAGAAGCGAAGTCCTGGGCATCCCCCGTGACAGGGCCGATATCCTTCCGGCCGGCATTCTGCTGATCTCCCGGATCATGGACCTGTTCCGGAGCGACTCCCTCACTGTTTCGCAGCAAGGCCTCCGGTACGGCCTGTTCATGGAATATTACAGAGGCAGCCGGAGCACTCCTCCTGAAAGTCCTGCAAATCTGACCCTTCGGAGGATGTCCAGAAAATATGGCCGCTATCGGGATTCCCGCAATCAGAGAAGACTGGCCATGATGATCGGAAGAGCCATCTTTCCCGATATCTTCTCCAGTCCAGTTGACCGAACCTTGTTGACAGCGGTCAACACCCTTTCCGCCACCTCGCTTTATTATCATCCGGTCACAGACTCTTCCAGTATTGGCCCCCTTTTTCTGGAAGAAGACCTCCAGGGGTTTACCCACCCCCAACGGGTCATGGTGGCCCTGTCCCTCATCCGGAGCAGAAACCTCCAGGAACAGGATTTCCGGAAAAACATGAAACCTTTCGCAGACATGCTTTCACCGGAGCAGTCAAACCGGGTCATCCTGTATTCCCGCCTGACGTCTCTGGCCAGGGAAGCCCTGCTTTTCGCCGGTGGAAGAATGCCGTACGTATCTTACGCGGAGCCATTTCTGATGATCACGGATCCGGGGGAGGGCTCCGACTCCCACGATCATGCATCCACGCTTTTGCAGACGACGGAAAAAGACCTGGGTAAAGGAAGGAACATCGTTGTCCAGTGGATGCGATACGGCAAAAAACCGGGCGAAACCCCGTCCGGCTAAAGAAGCGACTGAATCAGGGGATTGACAACCCGCCGGATAATTTTCTGGGTTTCCTCGACAGGCCGGGATCCGTCCAGCACGGAAAAGCCATGTTCCCGCGCCAGCGATTCGTATCCCTCCAGTACCCTCGACTGGAAAAGGATATAGGACTCTCTCGGATTCATGGAAAGTTCCATGTCCAGACCCGCTTCGTAATACTTGATGTCCCTGACCTGGGTAATCCTGTCATATGCCATGGCCGGGTCAACCCGGAAAAAGAACGTCAGATCAGGGCGGATGGCAAATCGGAAATTGTTGACGAGCCATTCGCGAGGGATCCCGCGGGCCGCATCCCGGGCGATCGCGGTATAAACATAACGGTCGGACAGAACGATCTTGCCGGAACTTAAAGCGGGAATGATCTCGTGTGTATAGCGATAACTGAAATCCGCCGCATGCAACAGGCTGAAACCATATGGGGTCAGAAGCTGTTTTTTTTTGGCTTTCTTGATGATCGGTGAGATTTCCTGACTTGAATTCCAGGCATTTCGTAACACTCCGAACCCCTTGATCCGGAGATAATTTTCCAGAAGTTCGATCTGGGTCGATTTTCCGGAACCATCGATTCCCTCCACAACGATCAGCCTTCCGGGGAAAGAATGACCTGTCATACGATTTTCCCCTTTCTGCGGTTCCTGTTCCGGAGAATCTGGGAAATCGCCTGGCGGAGCTCTTGTTGCTGGACCTGAATCGGCTTCATGGCGTCCACGACCTCAAAATGATTTTCAGCCGCCATTTCCCGGTAAATTTCGATCAGCCTTTTCTGGTAGACGACAAAAGAATCCTTTTTCCTGTTCGCGAGGTTCAGGTCCATACCGGCTTCATAGTAATCGAAATACCGCTCGTCCCGGGACTTCCACTGGATCCTGTTCAGCAAATCCTCAAAACGGACATCAAGGTAAAAAGTTCGCGCGGGCGTCAGGGCAAAATCAAACATCTTCCGGATCCATTCCCGGTCGATTCCGCGAATCATGGCCCGAGCAAAAACGGTGTAGACATATTGTTCGGCGATGACAACCTTTCCGGATGCCAGGGCCGGAATAATCACATGCTCAAACCGGTCCACAAAATCCGCGGCGTACAAAAAGCAGAACGTGACCGGATCGAGGGTGTTTCTCTCTTTCAGTTTCGAAATGGCGCCCCGGATCAGTTCTGCGGTGTTGCAGGGTGAAAGAACGACCCCTTGCCCCCGGGATTCAAAAAAAAGCTTGAGAAGCTCAGACTGTGTGGTCTTCCCGGATCCGTCCGTCCCTTCGATCGCAATCAGGGTTCCGGGATATTGAGATGTTTTTTCCACTCCACCGCTCTCCCTGCGAACAGTTCGCATTCCATGCATCAACGCATATCCAAGGCTTTATGGTATGGTCGATTTTCGGAAAGTTGTCAATCAATGCGGCTGGATTCTTGAACAAAGGTATTCAGCGAGTCCGCAGACACCCCAGCGTCCTGGCGTGAACTTTCAGGGGCGTTTTCGAGAGGATAGCCCCGTTGGAACTCCAGATGGCAAAACGGTACGTGCGGCATGGAAGAAGACCATGAATCTTGTAGACGTTTCGGGGAACGTCCGCTACCAGGCTTCCCTGACTGTAGAGAAGGTAGTCCGTGGCTCCCGTAACCCTTGTCCATTGAAGGTAGAACCCGTCTCCTTCCTCAAAAGGCACGATGTGGATGAACCGTGGAGGGGAAATACTTGAAAAACCGACACCTTCCCGATCCGGAGGCGTCGAGCGAGATGGCGCTGAAAACCCTGTTGCCGATGTTTCGGGCACACTGTTCGAGTTGCCTGTACTGGAAGGAGAACCTCCAAAAAGGCCTCCCAGAAGCCCGTGGGGATTATTCCAGACAGAAGATGAGCATGACAAGGGCATGAACAGCAAAACAAAAAAAACCGGGCGGACAACGGCTTTAATTATTTTATTCATTTTTTTCCAATAGTTAAACGGTTCATCGATTGACACCGAAACAAACAGTTGCGATAATTTTTCTGCTAACGATCGGGCGTTTGCCCACTTTTTCCGGAACCTTCACCCATAGGACAGAAGAGTCATGACCGCCCCATCTCCCGCCCGCATCATCATTGGTTCAGACCATGCCGGTTTCCCTCTCAAGGAAGCCCTCATAAAAAGACTCTCCCAGGCGGGCGAAACGGTTCAGGACATCGGGACCTTCAGTGAAGAATCCGTCGACTATCCCGATTTTGCCGAAAAAGTCGCCCATGCCGTTCTTTCCGGAAGCGGAAGCATCGGCATAGCCATCTGCGGAACCGGAATCGGTGTATCGATCGCCGCCAACAAGGTCCGGGGAATTCGGGCCGCCTTGGTTTACAATGAAGAAACGGCGGGTCTCGCAAGACGTCACAACAACGCGAATGTCATTTGTTTTGGCGGACGCGAAATCACACCCGATCAGGCCTTTGACTGGACAAGGACTTACCTGTCCTCGGCGTTTGAAGGCGGACGTCACCAAAGACGGATCGACAAGATTTCGGCCATCGAAGCCTCTCCCGGTATTTCCGGACAATCCTAACAGTCTTTCCGAAAGGATCAAAGTCAATGTCCTGGCTCATGCAAACGGACCCCGAAGTCCATGGTGCGATCACAGACGAAATCCGGCGCGAACAGGACAAGCTGATCCTGATCGCTTCCGAAAACTATGTCAGCCGATCCGTTCTGGAAGCCGTGGGATCCGTCATGACAAACAAATACGCCGAAGGATACCCGGGGCGACGCTACTATGCCGGGTGCGAAGCCGTGGACCAGGTGGAAACTTTCGCGATCGAACGGGCCAAGACTCTCTTCGGCGCAGAACACGCAAATGTCCAGCCCCACTCCGGATCACAGGCCAACATGGCCGTCTATCTGGCCGCACTCAAACCGGGTGATACGATACTGGGGATGAATCTCGCGCATGGAGGCCACCTGACCCACGGAAGTCCCGTTTCCTTTTCCGGCCACTACTACAAAGCCGTTTTCTACGGCGTCAGGAAAGATACGGGGCTGATCGATTACGAACAGGTAGAAAGCCTGGCCCGCCAGCACAAGCCGAATATCATCATCGCGGGAGCCAGCGCATATCCCCGGACGATCGACTTCGCCTTTTTCCGGAAAGTGGCAAACGAAACAGGAGCCCATCTTCTGGTTGACATGGCGCACTTTGCGGGACTCGTCGCAGCCGGAATGCATCCGTCCCCTTTCCCCTACGCCGATTTCGTGACCACATCGACGCACAAGACCCTGAGAGGACCCCGGGGAGGAATGGCTTTCTGCAAGGAGCAATGGTCAAAATCGCTGGACAAGGGCGTCTTCCCCATGATGCAGGGAGGCCCACTGATGCATGTTGTCGCCGGGAAAGCCGTGATGCTGAGGGAAGCCGCTGCCCCGGAATTCAAGAACTATATATCCCGTGTACTTGAAAACGCCCGGGTCCTTTCAGAAACACTGGCCGCCCACGGATATGACATCCTGACCGGTGGAACAGACAACCATCTGATGCTCATCGACCTCCGATCAAAAGGTCTGACAGGCAAGGAAGCGGAAACACTCCTGTCCTCGGCCGGAATATATTGCAATAAAAACGCCGTCCCGTTCGACGACAAGCCACCGACCATCACGAGCGGCATACGTCTCGGAACGCCTGCCATCACCACCCGGGGCTTCTCTCCGGACGAAATTCGCGAGGTGGGCGAAATCATTCATCGCGTACTGGGAAGTCAGGGGAAGGATGCTCCGATGAAGGAAGCCCGGGAAGCTGTCGTTCGTCTTTTGAAAAAGCACCCGATCTATACGGATTTATCCTGACTCCCTTGCCTGACGGGAATGTCCATTGAAATGTCCTTATTGCAGCACGCCGGATTCCAAGGTCAGCGATTCCCGCCTGACGGGAGACGGGTTTGGTATCCGGAGGAGGCGGTATTGCGAAGGCTGCAAGAGGCGATTCACCACTTACGAATGGGTTCAGGAAACCATCCCTGCTGTCAAGAAAAAAGATGGCAGGAGAGAACCGTTTGACCGGCAGAAGCTTCTCCGTGGTCTGACACTGGCCTGTCAGAAGAGGCCAGTCTCCAGAAGCCAGCTGGAAGAGGTGGCGTTCAATATCGAACGCTCTTTTCTGGACAAAGGTGATGCGGAAATCGACGGTCGGGAAATCGGAGAAAAAGTGATGGAATCCCTCGAGAAACTCGACAGGGTCGCCTATGTCCGATTTGCTTCTGTCTACCGCAATTTTCAGGATCCCCACCAGTTTATCGAAGAACTGAAACGACTGATCGACTCCGATCCACCCCAACCATGAAATCCGTAACAATTCTTCCCTTAACGGGCTTGCCGGATCCCCTCTTGTCCTATGCATGGCCGGACGGCTGGCCGGATCCTCTTCCGGGAATGCGCGTTCGCATTCCCCTGGGAAAAAGGGAGGTAGCCGGATTCGTCTGGGATTCCCTCCAGACTCAACCCCAGAGAAATTTTGTTCTCAAATCTCCACTCGAATTACTGGAGCGGGACCCCCTCCTCCCCCGTTCCCTTATGACCGTCTATCAGTTTGCTGCCTGGTTCTACCGATTACCGCTGGGTCTTCTCGTCCGGAACACACTTCCGGTCCAACTGACCCGGCCTGCTGCATTTCCTGACAAATACAACCTGCACATCCCCTCCTCCCCGGATAGGGACAATCCGGAAGCCGGCCTTTTTTCTCTGACCGAAGACCAGAAAACAGTTTTCGATACCTGGAAATCCGGTCTTTCCCAAGGGTTTCACGTTACCGTCCTCAAAGGTGTCACCGGATCCGGAAAAACGCGGGTGTACCAGGAAATGGTCCGGAATATTTTGGACAAGAATCGGCAGGTCCTGATCCTGACACCCGAGATCGGACTTGTTCCCCAGCTTGAAAGCTCCTTTTCCCCGCTGGTCAAGAATATTGGCATCATTCATAGCAAGATCCCGCCTGGAAAACGTCTCTCCACCTGGTTATCCGTACGGAGGGGCGAGGTGCCTCTGGTGATCGGACCGAGGTCGGCGTTTTTTTCCCCGCTTGAACGACTGGGACTCATTATTGTGGACGAGGAACATGATTCCGCTTACCAGGCCTGGGAGGGGCTCTCTTTCAATGTGCGGAATCTTGCCCTGAAACTGGCACAGATCAATGGGATTCCGGTCGTTCTGGGATCCGCGACCCCTCTGGCGGAATCCATTCACTTTGCGCGAAACAGCCGTTACTCCCTCCTGTCACTTCCCCGCCGCATCCATGGACGTTCCCTGCCTCCCATTCACCTGACCCCGCCTTCCCTTAAAGACACCTTTCTTCCGGCTCCGCTGATCCATGAAATCGAAGAGAACATCAAACGGGACGAACAAACGGTCATTCTTCTGAACCGTCGGGGATATGCCCCCGTCCTGCGTTGCCTTTCCTGCGGCGGATGCGCTTCCTGCCATAAATGCTCCGTACGAATGGTTCTCCACAAGAATCCTTACCGCCAGCTTGTATGTCATTTATGCGGGTATCGCGTCGAAACCCGGAATTTCTGCCCGGACTGTGGAGGGACCTTCCTTGCGGAAGAAGGATTGGCGACCCAGAAGGTAGAGGACAGGCTGAAAATACTGTTCCCGGAGGCGCGGATAGAAAGACTTGACCAGGACAGTCGTGACTCCCGACGGAAATCCATTGCGCATTTCAACGATGGTGAAGGGAATATCCTGGTCGGAACACAGATGATCGCCAAAGGTCATGATTTCAGAAATGTTTCCCTGGGCATCGCCCTGGAAACGGATCAGGCCATGGCCCTTCCGGACTACAGAAATGAAGAACGGGTGTTTCAGCTGGTCTTGCAATTGGCGGGTCGCGTCGGGCGGCACAAGGAAGGGGGGAGGGTCCATATTGTCACCCGATCCCCGGATATTCCTTTTTATCAGTACTTGAAACGGTATGACCAGGAAGGATTTATCGATCATGTCTTGCGGGAACGTCAGGTCTGGGGTTATCCGCCTTTTGGAAGGATTGCCCTTCTGACAGTTTCATCGAGGTCCGAAAAAACCCTTCTGGATGTCCTCCCTCTTCTGGAACCCATCAAAAGTTCCGGAGTAAATTCTTCCTGTTCCATTATGGGTCCAATTCCGGCCCCCGTATACAAAGCGAATTTATATTTCCGGTATCAGTATCTGATCAAATCCCCGTCCGTCGACCACATCCATACAATCCTGGACGCTTTTCAAAAAGAGATGAAACCTTTCAGGGGAGTTCATGCGGAATGGTCAGTGGATCCGCCGGATCTTCTTTCTTTTTGAATACCGGAAGGCTGGAGGAGAGGATCTTCAGTTCGCTGGCCATGCGGAACTGTTCGAGAATTCTATCAGGATGAATAATGCCAATCAGCTTCTTGTCTTCAAGAACATACAAGGGGCGGATCTCTCTTCCAATAGCATCATAAACCTGTTTCCAGGCCCCTTCGACAAGCGAGACGGTTCTTCCGGCATTCGTGGACAGCTCCAGTGAGCCAACGGTCCGGTCTGCCCACAAAAATGACGGAACCTTTTTGATCTCTCTCCAATCAAGCAATCCCGCATAAGTGGCATCAGCATCAATCACTGGAAAGAACTTTCTCCCGGATGGATAAATATGATTCCGGAAAGCTTCCTCTATCGTCATCACGGATGACAGGGGACAAGGATCATCTTCAATATGAGAGCGAATGTCTTCGTTCTGAAGATACATGACGAGGCCCAGTCGCCCCTTCCAGACGAGGGTGGCCCGGGCCAGATGAATCCCCCAGAATAAAAGCCCGAAACCTGATAACAGAAACCCCCGTGAAGCCAAGATCAATCCGGCCAGGATCATGACCCACGACAGTCCGAGTCCCCCCTGAAATGGCCACATCGGAACAACCCCCGGACTCCTGCGGACCCTGTCCTTGACGATCATTGCCCCCATATCAAACGGAATGACCGGTATCAGATTGACAATCATCAGGAAAAAACTGGACTGCATCCCGAAAAAGAGAAATGGGGTGAGCCCGCCAAGAAACTTTTCCGGATCGCCTTTCAGATATTGATATCCCGCGTGAAAGAGGAGGCCCGCCATCAGATTGAAAAGAGGGCCTCCCATCTTGACGACCATTTCGCCCGCATCCGCCGGAAGAAAACTTTCCGGTTCTCGCGGAACGCCGCCCCAGATCGTCAATTGATGACCGTCGTAAAATCTGCCCGTCATCCGGGCAAACAGTTTATGGCCGCTTTCATGCAGAAGAACGCAGAAGAAATATATAAGGATGATAATTCCGCCAATCATTCCGTCAAAAAACGGTCCTTGTCCCCTGTACTGGGTGGGGGCAAGTTCGAACGCTCCCGCCCAAAAAAGAAAAAGGACCAGAAATACCCATGAGCCGTCAAATTGGAATCCGGAAGCGGCTCGTTTGGGTGTCACGTCTGTTGTTCGGGTCATCAGATCAGCCTGTTGTGACGAAATTTTGGAAGGAATTTCCGAAAAGGAAGCCGCAAAAGATTTTTTCCGATTGTTCGGGAAAAGGACCGGTAATTATGTGCGCCTGTCATGATGGAGGCATAAAGGGAAAGCACATGGGGATATCGCTGGACCAGACGAAAATAGATTCCCGGAAATCTGTAAATGACGGAAGACAGTCTTTTGGCCTGGGCAAACTCCCGAAACATGTCCCGCGATACCCATCCGGCATACGACCGGCTCGCTTTCTCCGGATTTCTTCGATGGACAATCAATTCCGATACAGCTTTTTTCGCGCTTAGCATCGCATAATAAATACCTTCTCCCAGGAAGGGGTCCACCATGGCACCCGCATCACCCACATAAAAAAGCCCGGGATATCTCCCATGTCCCGAAAAACGGGTGAAGTCAGGGATCATCCAGGTCGCCGGTTTTGTGACGGATTGCGGCTTATCCTTCTGTCCAGGAAAATTCTTGACAAAAGAACGCAGGATCTCCAAAGGTTGTCCGAGGGGTCTGACAAACCCCACTACGCCAACATTTTTCTTCCCTTCCTTTTTTGGAAAAGACCAACCGTAGCCACCTGAAACTGAACCCAGATCGATCAGAACATCCGAATCATTGTCCGGCAGCTTTCCTTCGATTTCGGTTTCGGAAGACGGATAGGCTCCCTGGGCGCCTTTTTTTTTGCGAAAAAGGCCGGGTCTGAAGACCGGATCGGATTTTCCCAGAAATCGCGCGACTGTGCTGGTGACACCATCTGCCGCAATCAGGAATGGCGCCTCAAAAGCATTTTCAGGAACGCACACGATCCGGAACATTCCGTTGTCCCATAACAGGGATGTGATATGACTTCCCTGAAAGACCTTCGCTCCGGCGTCAACCGCGCGTTCCAGGAGAAAAGCGTCCAGATCGACCCGGTCAAACTGGTAGGCGATCGGAATCCCAAGATCCAATAAAACGGGCGGCTGGCTCCCATAAACCAGATGGACTCCCGTCGAAACAGTATGCGACACACTGTTCCACCCCTTCGGCAAAAGAGGGATAGCCCTTGCGGAGAGTCCTCCTCCGCAGGTTTTTTGCCTCGGAAACACAGCCCTGTCCAATCCGACTGCCCTGAGGCCGGCTTCAGAAAGAAGCCTCAGGGCAGTCGATCCGGCCGGGCCCAGACCAACAACAATAGCGTCAACTCTTTCGGCAACCCGATCTTTGGAAGTTACGACTGACGACATTCCGACCTTTCCG
>DAHWKF010000125.1 GCA_027343785.1 Leptospirillum sp.
AACCAGATAAATGAATAGGGTGTCATGGTCACCAGATAGGGATGCCGGGGAATCCGGGGAAAGACCGTGCCTCCGAAGAGTTCGTGGGGAACGAGTCCGGCGAATTTTGACAGGTCAAGATAACCGCATACCGACGTTTTCGACAGATTATGGATCAAAAGGCAGGTCTCCCCCCCCGCGCGTCGGAAGAAGGCATAGATGGACGGATGTCCGCTTTCCAGCACACCGAACTGGCCATGGGAAAGCAAGGCCGTCTGGCGGTTCCGGATTTCGATCATCCTCCGGACGTTCCAGAGATGGGAGTCCGCGAACCGCTCCTGGCTTTCGACGTTGACCATCGTGTAGCTGTAGAGGGGGTCGTCGATCACCGGATTGTAGAGTTCTTCGGGATCGGCCTTGGAAAATCCGGCGTTCCGGTCGGCGGACCATTGCATCGGTGTCCTGACCGGATTTCTACCCGGCAGGTGGGGGTGGTCGCCCATGCCGATCTCGTCGCCGTAATAGATCACCGGGATACCGGGCGACGTCAGAAACAGGCTCATCACCAGCTGGATGCGCCTGCGGCCGTTTTCCATGAGACGGGCGACGCGGGAGAGGATCGGGCGCTCGGAAGGCGTTTCCGGATCCACCGGAAAGGCGCCACCGTCCCCGTCGGTCTCCGTGAATTTCTCGAAGGTTTCCTCGGATCGCTCCCGGAGATCCAGCGTCCAGTGGATGGGGCAGTCCTTCTTCGCATGGATCTCCCTCCCTCCGCTGCCGACGAGCTGCTCCAGCGGTTCCTTGTTTTCCGTCCGGACCGAACTGATGACGGAAGGGAAGAACCCGCTCAGATGATAATACTGCCGGGGGTCTTGGCGGAGTTCCGTCCGGCTGGGGGAGCCGACCTCGAAGAGAAACACCCGGTCGGGATAACTTTTCTTCAGGGGATCCAGAACGGGCTGGAACACGCGGAACGGATCGGTCACCGGCTCGATTTCGTTTTTTTTCATCCGGTGGAGCCGGCCCGATCCGGCCAGTCGGAACCCGTCGATATCGAGCGTCAGCCAGTGCTCGAACACCCGGCGGATCTCCTCGAGAATTTCGGAGTCTCCATAATTGATGGCGGGCTCGTCCTTGTGGTCCTGGTACCAGTAGTACTGGCCCGTGTCGTCGTCCTGCGCCCAGTTCGCCACCTCGGGCGTCTCCTTGTCGGGCGCCTGGGCGAGTTTCAGACGTTCGGACCAGAAATAGCTCTTGCGCAAATAACGGGAATGGCGGTTCCGGGACTCGAGGAACCAGACGTGCCGGTCGCTCGTGGCGTTCACCGGCAGAGACAGGATGACCTTGATCCCCAGGGAGTGCGCCTTTTCAAGCACCATCAGAAAATCCGACAGGGTGCCGAGGATCGGATCCAGCCGCATCCAGTCGACCAGGGGATGTCGCATGTTCCCGGCAAAGGACTGGAAAGGGCAGTTCAGGATGATCGCCTTCACCCCCAGGCGGGCGACATACTCCATATGGTCGGCCAGCCCCCTGAAATCCCCTACCCCGTCCTTCGAGCCATCCGAAAAACTCCGGATATAAATCTCGTACAGCACCCCCTGCTGGATCCAGATCTGTTCCTGCTCCATCATCGCTTGTTTCCCTCCGACAACGTTTTTTCCCGGACCAGAACAGATACAGGCGCCCCGGCCATCACCTCCTCCATCCCCAGAGACGGCCCACCACGGTCAACCGGCCGAACGGGATTCCCGGTCAGGAGATGGCGCCACCCTCCAGGATCGGTCCCTTCGGGCAACGGAACGATCTTTCCGGAAAATCGTCCGTCCCGAACCCGCAGGGAGCCCGAAGCGAGCCGTCCGCGGACGCGACGGGAGACCACTGCCAGCAAATCCCGTCCCGGAAGGCTCCGGAGGAATCCGGTCATCTGTTCCTCCTCCTCCCATCCGGGGTCGAGCGGACGGTAGCTCCCTTCCAGAAACAGGTCGGGATGCCTCCTCCGCTCTTCCAGAACGGAAAGCATGACAAACATCTTGACCCGTCCGTCGGCCCAGTTGTCAAGAAGACGGGAAAAAATCCCGCCGGGGTCCTCCGACCGGCTGACGAGAATGTCGGACAAAAACCGTTCGCGACGGGCATAATCCACCGGCCGGCGATTGTCGGGATCCACGAGCGACAGATCCCAGAGTTCGGTTCCCTGATAGAAATCGCACACCCCCGGAGAGGCCATTTTCAGGACCAGCCATCCGAGGCTCAGGGCGGCCCCCTCCCGGGCCACCTCAGCCGAAAAACGGGCGAAATCCTCCCGGAAGGAAGCCTTTCGCCGTTTTCCGAACACCCCGCGCAAAAATCTGGTGAGGGCGTCTTCATAAACGGTGTCGGGGGTGATCCAGTTCGAGTGGACCTTCGCCTCCCGGGCGACCTTCACGGCATAGGCCGACATCCGTTCCAGAAATTCCGACTCCTCTTTCGCCTCCAGGGGCCATGCGCCCACCAGCGTCTGGTAGAGAAATTGTTCGAGGGCCGGATCCGGGATCGGCCCTCCCGTTCCGGATGCCTTCACCGCGCGGTTCCAGTGCATCCACTGTTCGACGCGGGCGATCCATTCCTCCCCGTATTCCGACAGGACCTGAATCCGGGCCCGGACATCCTCGCTTCGCTTGGTGTCGTGAGTCGAGGTGGCCGACAGCGTCAGGGGATGGGTGTCCAGCCTCCGGGCGTTGAACGCGTGGAAGGACGCCGTATCCAGGGATTCGCACCGGGGATCGCCGCCGACCTCGTTGAACGAGATCAGGGGGCTGTAACGGTAAAAGGCGGTGTCCTCGACACCCTTGGCCATGACCGGTCCGGTAAACTGCTGCCATCCCGCGACGAAATCCGTCCAGCGGCTTTTGCGATCCGCCGGGGCGTCGGCGGGAATGTCGAGCGTCAGGATGTGCTCGAAAAAACGGTAAAGACCCTGACGGCGGACACGGTGCCGGCGCCGGGCTTCGGAGAGGCCCTGCATGATCCGGCTCCGGTCCGTCTGGGATAACGTGTCTCCCCGCATATAGGTCCGGTACACCGCCAGACAGGCCGAAATTTCGACAATCCCGCCCTGCAGATCCCGAAAGGGCAGTTCTCTCGCTGTCCGGCCGTTCTGGGCGAGCCATTCCAGCATCAGGGTCAGGCGGCGAAGCTCACCCCCCAGCAGGGTCTCCGCGACATACTTTTTCAGATGGTACACGATATCATCGAAAGAAGCCCCCGGAGATATCCGGGTTTCATACCAGCGACGAATGGCGCGGACCCCCTCAGGATCGCCGGAAACGGCCGTCAGCCGGTTCATGAATTCATAGCCCGTGGTCCCCATGACCGGCCAGTCTCCCGGAAGGGGTTCGTCGGAAGCGAGGATCTTTTCCACCCAGACCTGGGGGATCCCCTGTGGCATGGCTTCCCGAAGATGCCGGACGAGGCGGCCAAGATACTCCGAAGGGTCCCGCAATCCGTCCACATGGTCCACCCGGACCCCCGTCACCAGACCTTTCGACACCCACGCCAAAAGCTGGTGGTGGAAGGCCTCGAATACCCGTTCGTCCTCCATCCGGACGCCGACGAGGTCGGCCACATCGAAAAACCGCCGGTAGTTGAGGGTCCGGGTGACGGTTTTCCAGTGGGAAAGCCAGTAGACCTGTCTGTCCAGGAGGGAGTCCAGACGGTCGAAGGAAGAGGGAATACCCCGGATCCCGTTGTATTCGACAAGCGTTTTGTCCAGCGCCTCCCGAAAGGGAAGGTTTTTTCGCCAGAGCGTCCGGAGGGACTTGTGGATCCGTTCCCCCGAACGGCTCCGGAGACGGCGTGTGAGGCGGGAAGGACTCCGGGAGGAGAGTCGGGAGATTTCTTCCATGATGGCGTCCAGGGAATCCCGGGCCTGGGCGGCTTCGGGTTGCCGGATTTCATCCAGATGCTCCCGCATATCCTCAAGAAGGCTCCGGAGGGTCCCCGGATCGACCGGAAGCAGAGTGTCCCAATACCGGATGGCAAACCCCTCTTTCCGGAACACCAGTTCCAGTTCCCGGCTCTCCAGAACCCTCTGGTAGGGCGCGCCGAGAATGGGCAGGCTGATCCGGTGTTCGAGAGCCCGCTGGGGGGGATCCCAGTCGACATCGAAAAACATGGAAAAGCGGGAAGACTCTCCGTTTTCCAGAAGATCCCTCCACCAGGGGTTTTCGAAATGGGCGGCCATATGATTCGGGACGATATCCAGGATCATCCCCATCCCCCTCTCTCCGAGGGATCGGCCCAGCCGTTCGAAGTCGGTCCGGTTGCCGATTTCGGGATTCAGCCGGGTGGGGTCCGTCACGTCGTATCCGTGGGGGCTTCCCGAACGGGAGGCGAAGAGGGGGGAGGCATACAGTGTCGTGATCCCCAGCCGCTCCAGATAGGGGACGAGCCGAAGGGCCTGGGACAGGCGGAATCCTTTGTGAAACCCCATGCGGTAGGTGGCCAGGGGGATCCGGCCGCGGCCCCCCCGATCCAGCCATTTCACAGGGATTTCCTCTCTTCCAGGACGAGAACCTGCCAGGGCGCCATCCGCCACCCGACGGGTGAAGCGCCTTCGTGGCTGTCGAGAAGAACGCGGCCCAAACCGGACCACCCCAGTTCCCGTTCAAGCCAGGGTTCGGACAACGGCCTTTCATGGCCCGTCAGGTTCCAGAGGACCATCCATCGGGGCTTTTCCCTTCCACCGCGCAGGTGGGCGAGAACGCCGTATCGGGGACCTCGAACCCGATGAAACGGTTCGTCCATCCGTTCCGGCGGAGACAAGGCCGGAAGCGATTTTCTGAGCCGGATCAGATTGCGGGTGAACGCGAGAATGCGGGATTCCCGGTCTGAAAAGTCGGCAGAAGGCAGAGTCCGGCCGAGGCGGGAGGCTTCAAAGGTCCGGACATCCTGGGGATCCGGAACGTCCCCCTTCCATCCGAACGCCGCAAACTCCCGGGCGCGTCCTTCCCGGACCGCCCGGATCAGATCCGGGTCGCCATGGCTGGTGAAAAACTGGAACGGACGGGTTTCTCCATACTCCTCCCCCATGAACAGAAGCGGAAGAGCGGGGGAGAGGATGACCAGGGCGGCCACGCACTTGAGCGCCGCCTCCGTCAGGCGGGAAGAGAGGCGGTCTCCTTCCCGGCGGTTTCCCACCTGGTCGTGGTTCTGGGCGAAAACGATGAAGGATGGGCCCGGCAGATCACCCGAAGGGGAGCCGCGTCGATGCCTGAACGAAGGGGCGTACTGACCCTGGTAGACAAATCCGCCGGCCATCGCCCGCGCCACATCTTTTCCGCCCGAGAAATCCGCATAATACCCGTCCTTTTCGCCGGTGAACGCGACATGCACGGCATGATGGAAATCGTCGCTCCACTGGGCGTCGAACCCCATCCCGCCTTTGTCCGGAGGCATGACATGCCGGCGGTCGTTGAGATTCGACTCCGCGACCAGGTGCAGTGGGCGACCCCGGCTTTCGGCGATCCGGGAGGAGATCACCGACATGTCCGCCAGAAACGGGTGGGCGGACTGGTCGCGAATGGCATGGACGGCGTCGAAACGGAACCCGTCGACGTCGAATGTCCGGGCCAGGTACCGCATGTTCTCGAGAAAAAAATGCCGGACATGGTCGCTTCCGGGTTCGTCGAAATTGAGCGCCTCCCCCCAGGGGGTGCTCGTTGTCCGCGAGAAATAGGGTCCGTATGCGGACAGGTAGTTGCCCTCCGGCCCCAGGTGGTTGGTGACCACATCGAGAAAAACCGAAAGATGCCGCTCATGGCAGGCTCGGACAAGCTCCCGGAGCCCGTCCGGCCCCCCATAGGACATCTGTATCGCATAGGGGTAGACACCGTCATACCCCCAGTTCCGCTCCCCCGGGAACTGCGAAAGGGGCATCAGTTCAAGGGCCGTCACACCCAGGTCCACCAGGTGGTCGAGTCCCCGTATCACCCCTTCGAAGGTCGAAAGTCCCGAAAAGGTCCCCACATGGAGCTCATAGAAGATCAGGTCTTTCAGGGCGTGACCGCGAAAAGGAGCCATCGATTCGGATGGATGGGGGCTCCGGGAAGGGGGCGACCAGACGGAGGAGGGGCCGTGAACACCCTGCGGCTGAAGGCGGGACGCCGGATCGGGGAGCAGCCTTTCTCCATCCAGCCGGTACCGGTAGAGGGTTCCCGGGGGGGCGTCGGTAACGGTCTTTTCCCAGTATCCGTCATCCTGTCGATTCATCGGGCGGGGTCGTTCGCCGGGACGGTCGATCGCCAGTTCCACCGTCCCGGCCAGCGGCGCCCAGACACGAAAAAGGGTCCCGGACCGGACAACAACGGCCCCCAGAGGCCCGAGATCCCGCGGACCGGGCGTCAGTGAGGACAATGGAACAAAATCGCGGCTTCGGGTGGGGTCCTCCATCAGGCTGGCCTCCTTCGTTCGGGAGATGAGAGTTTGCGGGTGACGGCGTCCGATGATCGCTTTTTACCTTAGACATAACGACCGCACCGGATCAACCCATACGAATAAAAACCAACCATTTTTTGCCACGACTTCCGATCACGTCAAAAATCCGTTAGAGTGACGATGACGGGCGCTGTTGTGATCGCCCCTTTCCCCGTTTCTCTCAAAAACATCAACGTCAGGAGGAGACATGCTGACCAGACGACGTCACAGCCAGACGCACGACGACTCCCTCAGGACCACCTATGGCAGCCGGTTCTTCACGAAGGATCTGAAAACCTACCGGATGGGAGAGGACAGCCTCCCGCCGGCCAGTGTCTACCAGATCATTCATGACGAACTGGAGCTCGACGGAAACCCCTCCCTCAATCTGGCATCCTTCGTCACCACCTGGATGGAGCCGGAGGCCGAGCGGCTTATCCAGGAAAACCTCAGGAAAAATCTCGTCGACCAGAGCGAATACCCCCGGACGGGAGAAATCCAGCACCGGGTCGTCCACATGCTGGCCGAC
>DAHWKF010000017.1 GCA_027343785.1 Leptospirillum sp.
GGTCAGCGTCCCGGGAGGTCAACGAACAGTGCGGTGTCCGGAAAGCGCTGGACGGAAGAAAAGAACAGACCTCCCGATCAGATAGACGATCAGTCCGACGAGAATGTCAGCCCCTCCCAGCTTCCATTCTTTCAGGTAAAAAGCGACTCCGGTATTGAAGAGAAAAACGCTGGCGTAAAGGAAAAGCGGACCCACCCGGACGGGAACGGAAAATGGTTCAGGAGCTTTTTGAAGCCGAAGAAAAATGGGGATTCTCCAGGATGCAACAATCAGGACCCCGACAACAAACCATCCGGCAAAATTCGCGAGGGGAACCCCGAAATATCCCCCCCCTCCCGGATAGTAATAGATCTGTCCCAAAAACCAGCGTCCTCCTCTGAGAGAAGCCGGATCAATGACAACGTCGATCAGGACAAATGCGGCGACGGCTTGCCCCCATAGATACAGGCGGGCAGGTGTCAGGGGACCCAGAAGACCTTCTTTCAGGGAGCATCCGTGAAAAAGGGCCATTGTACCCAGACTGGCAACCATCAGGAAGGCGAATGACAGGGAGTCCATCAAAGGAAGATGGCCAATCCATATTTCTTTCATGCGGGTCGTGGGCAGATAGGTATAATGGCCGAACGGAAACCATCCTCCGGGAATCGAAGAGAGGTATTCGCAACCATAGGCTATGGCGTAAGCTTCAACAAACCGGACGAAGGCTCCCATCCAGCCCAGCTGGCGCCCGAGAATCCACAACCCGACCCCCCAGAACAGAAACACGTACCAACGGAAAAGTATCGTACCGACCAGAAGGTGCAAGGCCCCATCCTCCAAACCCCGTCTATCCCCCGGCCTGCGAGATCAGAACGACACCGACGGTGATCAGAAAGATACCTGCCCACCTTCCCAATGACACCGGCTCACCCAGAAAAATCCTGGCCAAAAAAGCTGTCAGGACATACCCGAATCCGGTCATGGGAACGACCAGACTGACGGGAGCCTTCTGAATGAGGGACAGGAGCAGGACATAATAGATGGCCTGAAGAAAAACGCCCATCAAGACGCTGGGGTTCTTCAGCACCCTTTTGACACGGCCCGGACTTCGGGAATCTCCGGGGGACGACGCCTCTTTCATCCCTCGGGATAGCAGGATGAATCCGACATCCTCCAGCAAAAGGGCCACGAAAAAAACCAGAAGAAATGTCGGAGCGGAAAGCGAACCGAATTTCAGGGGGATTCCCCGCCGGAAGACATTTCGTACGAGCAGGGAGAAACATCCAGCGACAGGAGGGTCCCATCCCTCCGGATGCGATAATGATGGCCTCTCCAGACGATCCGGGAACCGAAGCTGCCGGCATAAAGGCATAATGACAGGACTTCCCGGGCGGGGAACAGGAGGAGATCGGGGAACCCCAGGGGACGCCCCACGATACGTTCCGATATCGTCACCAGAAACCCGAAATGGAGAACATAGAGGAAAAACGCCACGAGTCCCCATTTGCCAAAACCCGACAGGACGGCCAGAAGGCCTCCGGACAGAAGAAAAACAAAAGGGCGGGTCAGGATGGAAAAGGCGTAACCGACCGGCCGGCAGTTTCTGTAGGTTCTGGCCCACCGAAGCTCATGGCTCCACAACGCCGGCAGGGATTCCTCCCCGATATGGGCATCGACAATATAGGAAGAAAGATGAATCCGGTAACCGGCGCTGACGATTCTTTGTCCCAGATGATAATCATCCGCCAAAACCTGTGTCAGGGCAGAAAAACCCCCGGCTTTTTCCAGGGCTTCGCGACGCAGAAGCATGGTTGGACCGAAGGCAAAGTCGATAGGAAACATCCGGTAGGCCACCAGCGCCTGGGGGATCGCCTCCGTGTTCAGCATGAGGGCGGCGAGACGGGAAGACCACGCGCCGGCGGGAGTCCCTCTTTGCAGGCACGTTACCATCCCGACAGCCGGATCGCGCAAGATCGGTGCGACGATGGTTTTCATATAGGACGGAAGCACCCGGATGTCGCTGTCGTTGATGAGAACGAGATCGCCCTTTTCTCCTTCGACCGCACGGCTGACGTTGTTCATCTTCCGATTGGCGCCGGAATGCTCGAGAATCACCTTGTAGCGGACCTTCTGCGGAAACTCCTCCTGCAGTTGCGTCAAAAGCCCGACAACCGGGTCATCCCCGTCGCCCACAACAAACAAAATCTGGTAATCGGGGTAATCCTGATGGATAAAAGAAAGAAAGTTCTCCCGGGCCCCTTCATCCAGACCTTTCACGGGCTTGACCATCAGAACAAACGGCCAGCGGGGCTCCTTTCCGGTTGACTCCTCCCTGGTGGACAGAAGCAGCTTTCGTCCACCGAGAAAAGCCATCAAATCAAAAAAAACCCCGGTGGTTCCCAGAACGACGAGAAAAACGGCCAGAATCTCTGGCAGTCGAACCGGAAAAACATCGGGGAACAGGGGATGCATGTGTGGCATGGACTCCCGTTCTTACTGGCCTGCCGTAGACCTGAGCGCTTCCTTTCGGCGTGCCATAAAGCGGAAATACTCCCCTGCCTCACGGATGATCTTCTTTCTCTCCGCACCGCTCAGCAAGGCTCTCTTGAGAACGCGGGCTATATACCGGGGACGGTAATAGAACTTCCGGTAAAATTTGGGAACAGCCATGAAGATTTCCCGCGAACCGATTTCAGGGTAGCTGATGTTGCATGTCTGTATCCCGTCTTCGGATACCATTTCAGAATCCATCAGGTAGCCCTTTTCCTTGGCGAAATTATAGAAATGGGTTCCCGGATACGGAGAAGCCAATGAGACCTGGAGCGTCTCTATGTCCATATCGCAAGCGAACTGAATGGTTTCCTCGATCGTTTCGGGATTTTCACCGGGCAAGCCGAAAATGAATGTCCCGTGGATCTTCATCCCGAGTTGATGGGCATTCCGGGTGAATTCGCGGGCCTGTTCGACCCGGATCCCCTTCTTCACGTTGTTCAGGATTTGCTGGTTGCCCGACTCATACCCCACGACCATAACGCGACAACCGGAGTCCTTCATCATTTTCAGTGTATCGAAATCCACGTTGGCCTTGGAGTTGCATCCCCAGGAAAGATTGAACGGCTTCAGTGCGAGGGAAAGCTCCCGGGTCCGATCCCGATACTCGGTCAGGGTATCGTCGTCAAAAAACAGTTCCTTGATCCCCGGAAATGTTTTTTTGATATAGGCGACTTCCTGGATGACATTCTCGACGCTCCGGGTCCGGTAAACGTTGCCGGAAAAGGTTTGCGGCCAAAGGCAAAAGGTACACTTGCTCCCGCAACCGCGACCCGTATAGATCGACACATACGGGTATTTCATCCAGGGTATCTCGTAGTCCGTGATCTTCAGATCCCGATGGTACACTTCGGAAGCGAATGGGAGGACATCCAGGTTTTCCAGGACGGGCCTGTCCGGCGTCGAGTATATCTCTCCATCCTTGCGGTAATGGATGCCCAGAACCTCGTCCCATGGCTTTTTGTTGGCGATCTCCGGAATGGCGTAATCGAACTCCTCCCGCACGACAAAATCGATCACGGGATCCGCCTTGAGCGTCAGCTCGGGCAGAACGCTCGGATGCGGTCCGACAAAACCCACAATAATCGAAGGATTCAGGCTCTTGAATCCCTTCGCGGTCTGGATATCGTTCTGGAGCGAAGGGGTACTGGTATACAGAATGACCATATCAAATTCTTTGGCCAGGGAAAGGGTCTTGTCTGTATCCCATCCCAGAGGGGGAGCGTCCACCACCTTGGAGTTGGGCAACATGCCCGCAGGATAGGTCAACCAGGTCGGATACCAGAAAGAACGGACCTCTCGAGTGGCTTGATAACGGGCACCCGCACCCCCATCGAAATCATCGAAAGAAGGCGGATTCAGGAACAGGGTTCTTAGAGGCATGGCAACTCCCATCGCAGATATTGGCCTTTCGAACGGTCAGTGGGTTTCAATAAACTCTTCTTCGGACGACTCGTTCCGGGTTACGGACGGCTCAAATCCTTTCGAACGGGAAATATCCATCAGCTTCTCGATCACACCCTCGATCAGCCATTCGGGGGTTGAAGCCCCCGCAGTCACGCCCACACGCTCGTTGCCCTTGAACCATGTCTCGGACACCTCATCCGAACTGTCTACCAGATACGAAGCCTTGCAAAGTCCCGCCGAAACCTCCTGAAGTCTCCGGGAATTCGCGCTGCTCATCGATCCAACCGTAATCATGACATCCATGTCCCCTGCGATCGCGAGGGCGGAGGTCTGTCTTTTTTCCGTCGCGTCACAGATCGTGTTATGGATTTCCAGCTGGGGATAACGCTCCAGAAGAAGGTCCAGGATTTCGTCAAAGTACTTGATGCTCTGCGTCGTCTGGGAGACAAGGGCGACAGGACCGTCGGTCATGGGGAGATGGGCTATCTCCTCTTTCCGGTGGAAGATGTGGATATGCTCCTTCGCCACGCCCTGAACACCCATCACCTCGTCATGGTTACGCTCTCCGAGGAGGAATATCGTATAGTTCTTCGCCGCAAGTGCTTTCACGATACGGTGAATCTTCCAGACCAGCGGACAGGTGGTATCGACAACCTCGAGGTTCCTCGCACGGGCATCCGCAATGACCTCGGGAGCCACACCATGGGCGCTGATGATCAGTGTCCCGTTATCAACCTCCTGCACTTCATCCACGGATTTGACGCCTCTTTCAGACAAATCCTTCACCACATGGGTGTTGTGGACAATTTCATGGAGGATAAAAACAGGGCCTGTGGCCTCTTCTGCCGTCTTGTGTGCCATCTTGATGGCCCGTTTGACTCCGACGCACACTCCTGCGTACTCGGGAAGAAATATATCCATATGATTTCAACTCCTCTCGCTGGTTTGATGTGCCGACCCCGGGGCATGCCCATACGCTGGCCCCAATTTCTGTCGACCTTCACACTCCGGATTTGCCGGCCTTTCGCAAAAACTCAAACATACCCGCCGGCAGCAAAATACGCGACCGCATCCCTGAAGGCTTCCTCTACCGGCGTCATGACCAGGCCAAGCTCCCGGACCGCCCGGTCTCCTGAATAAAACATCATCTTGTGGGCCATCCTGACCCCATCCATCGGGACCAGAGGTTCCTTTCCCGTCAACCGGGAAACGCCCTCCGAAAGACAGGCCAGCGGAAGCAGGGCTGCCTTGGGAATCCGGACCCGGGGTGCCGGAATTCCGGTAAGCTTCTCAAGGATTCCGAAGATTTCCTCCAGAAGCAGATTCCTGTTCGCCAGAATATACTTCTGGCCGATCCGACCGGAGCGGGCAGCCAGAATATGCCCTCTCGCAACGTCCCGTACATGGATGACGTTGAGCCCCGTATGAACGAAGGCTTTCATCCGGCCTTTCATATAGTCCAGAACAATCCTGCCCGTCGGGGTCGGCTTGATATCTCCAGCCCCTATGGGAGCACTGGGGTTGACCACAACCACGGGAAGCCTGTCCGAATACTCAAGCACAACTTTCTCGGACAGATACTTAGACAGTTTATATTCTCCGATCAGGGTTTGCGTGTCAACTGGCATCTCTTCCGTGATCGGTACCGCGTCCTTCCTCGCACCCAGCGCGGCAACACTGCTGCAGTAGACGATTTTTTCGAGGCGGGCGGACAGGCAGGCCTCCATCAGGGAGCGCGTCCCCTCGACGTTCGTCCGAATCATTTCACCTTTCACCGGAGACCATATCCGGTAATCCGCCGCCACATGGAACAGGTGGGACGTCCCCGACAGAGCCCGTTCAAGGGATGGCGGATCACGGAGGTCTCCCGGAACCCATTCAACGTCCTCCGATTCAGGAAGAAGATTCCGCCGGTCACTTGAAGGCCTGACCAGACAACGGATGCGAAACCCTTCCCTCACAAGTTCCGACGCCACCCATGAGCCAACGAACCCGGTCGCTCCGGTAACCATCGCTAACGGCTTGTCTCCCATTTTCCTCCGCCTTTTTCCCGGGGATCGTGCACCAATCAGGAGAATTTCCAGCCCCGGGATTTCTCATGATATAGTACAGCAAAGTTTCTGGTTAAAGAAAAATCATACTGTCCTTTTCGGAAAGGCCGCCGATCAATTTGATCTCCATCTGGTCCCGCGTCATCTTTCTTCTCCCGGGCGTCTTCAGTCTTGCTCTATCCGGTTGCTACTCGACCGCCATTCCTCTCGACAACCAGAAAGCC
>DAHWKF010000038.1 GCA_027343785.1 Leptospirillum sp.
CCTGATGCCGCCAAAAAGATCGAACAGGAGATCCGTTCGAAGATCAAACCGGCATCGCCCCAGTCAGAACCGGCTGTTGCCCCGGCACCTTCTTCTGCCCGGAAAGGCAAGGAGGCTTCGGGCTTGTCCGGAGATTGATCCCGGAATTCCAAATGTCTGTCAGATTGAAGCCCATGCCTGATTTTTTCTTTGATCATTGGATGATGTACCGAACAGCGGAGCGTTAATGAATTCCTGGGAGTTAAGACAAAAATTCCTGTTGTATTTCAATGCCTGTGGTCATGATGTCGTTCCTTCGGCCTCGTTGATTCCGGCAGGGGACCCGACCCTTCTTTTCACCAACGCCGGCATGGTTCCCTTCAAGGATGTTTTTCTGGGGGTGGAGAAGACGGATCGCAAACGGGCGGTTTCCATCCAGAAATGTGTCAGGGCGGGCGGCAAGCACAACGATCTTGACAGGGTCGGATTTACCCGGAGACATCATACGTTTTTTGAAATGATGGGAAATTTTTCATTTGGAGATTACTTCAAAAGGGAAGCCATTGAATTTGCCTGGAAGTTCTTGACGCGGGAGATTGGTCTAAGCCCCGATGTGCTCTGGGTTACCGTTTACAAGGAAGATGACGAGGCAGAAAGACTTTGGCGCGAGGTTACAGGAATTTCCCAGCACAGGATTGTCCGGCTGGGGGAGAAGGACAACTTCTGGCAAATGGGTGAAACAGGCCCCTGTGGTCCCTGCTCTGAGATTCTTGTGGACCAGGGTCCTGCTTTTTCGTGCGGTTCTCCGGATTGCAAGGTCGGTTGTGATTGTGACCGTTATCTTGAAATCTGGAATCTTGTATTCATGCAGTATGACAGGAATTCGGCAGGGGACCTGATGCCCCTACCGCGTCCTTCCATTGATACCGGAATGGGCCTTGAACGCTTGTGCGCTGTCGTACAGGGCAAGGACAGCAATTTTGAAACAGACCTTTTCATGCCTCTTATCCGGTCTGTAGAGGGGTATTCCCGGCTTCCATACGGAAACGGAGCGGGAGACCTCGATTACGCCTACCGGGTAGTTGCCGATCATCTCCGATCTTCAGTCTTCCTTTTGCATGAAGGGATTGCTCCTTCCAACGAAGGACGGGGACACGTTCTGCGGCGGATCATCCGGAGGGCCATCCTGTTCGGAAGGGAGCTCGGGCTTCCCTATCCTGTTCTTCCGGCTCTGGCGGAGCAGGTTGCGCTGATGATGTCCAGGCCCTACCCGGAACTCGGAACATCCTTACCCAGAATCCAGGATTCCTTGCGCATGGAAGAAAGCCGATTCCACCAGACGCTGGAGTCCGGCCTTCCCATCTTGCAGGAAATGATTCGTACTCTGGAAAAAAAACAGGAAAAGGTATTTCCAGGAGAAATGCTGTTTTTGTTGCATGATACACACGGTTTTCCTCTGGATATTGCGGAAGATACGGCCAGGATGCGGGGAATTTTACTGGATTACAAGGGTTATGAAGAAAAGATGGAAGAGCAGCGGGAGCGGGGGCGTTCCTCATGGATCGGAAAGAAAGAGGATTTCCCCTTGCCGGTTTCCCGGCTTTCTTCTCCTGTCGAGTTTCGGGGCTATGGGAAGGTCTCGCTGCAGGGTTCTGTCGTCTTGCTTGTTCGGGGAAATGAGGAATCGAAGGAAGCCCATGCAGGGGAAGAAATTATGGTTGTCCTCGACAAAACCGTATTTTATCCCGAAGGCGGCGGGCAAACGGGTGATGTCGGCGACCTAATAGGCCCGTTCGGTTATATTCGTGTAACGGGAACCAGAAAACCTTATCCAGGCTGGATCGTATTGACCGGGGAGGTGAGGTCGGGAAAGATTGCCGTTGGTGAAACGGTCGATCAGCATGTTGACGAAAACGCCCGCCACGGAGCTGAACGGCATCATACGGCAACCCACCTTCTGCATGCCGCGTTGCGAACGGTTTTGGGAGATCAGGTTCGGCAGGCAGGCTCTCTGGTTTCCCCTGAAAAGCTGAGATTTGATTTCACCTACCCCCACCCCGTATCTCACGAAAACCTGAATGCGGTGGAGGAATTGGTCAACCGCTGGATTCTGCAGGATTCCGAAGTTGACGCCCGGGAGATGGAGAAGAGCAAAGCCCTTGACATGGGGGCTCTGGCATTTTTTGATGAAAAGTACGGGGATCGGGTCCGGGTCGTCCAGGTTCCGGGGACCTCGGTGGAGCTTTGTGGGGGGACGCATGTTCATCACACCGGAGAGATTGGTTCTTTTCTCATCGTTCAGGAGACAGGTGTCGCGGCCGGAATCCGGAGAATCGAAGCAGTAGCCGGACCACTGGCGTATCATCGTGCGGTCGACTGGAGGCAGGAACTGAAGGAGCTCAGAGGCCTTCTGGAACCAGGCGCTTCGTCCCTTTCAGAGAAAGCCCTTTCCCTGCTGAAAGAAAATGCCGGTTTGCAAAAAGAGATCCAGACGCTGCGTTCCCGTTTGTTCGCCATCGAAGAAAAACATTCTAAAAAAGAATTCCTGGAGCGGGGAGGCCACAAGCTGGCTGTCGTTCATCTCCAGCTGACAGATACCAGGGAACTGAGGGCCCGAATGGATGCGATCAAGTCCGGCATAGATTCCGGGGCTGTTTTACTGATCGGAGAGACCGAAGAGAAATTGACATTTTTAGGATGGACGTCACCAGATTTGGGAGACGTTTTTCCAATTGCGCAGTGGGTCAAGACTTTCGCCGCGGAGGTTGGAGGAAAGGGGGGTGGAAAACCGTCCTGGGCGGAGGGGGGAGGGCTCAAGCCCGCCAATGTCCCAAGCTTCGTCCAGAACGTAAAAAGTCGGCTGGAGGAAGCATTCACGGCCCGTTTCGGTTGATGGGGCTGTTTTTGGAGGATAGACGGATGAAACATCTGATAGGCAAGGTTCTGAACGGAACCATCGGTTTCCTGGAAACTGTCAGGGACCAATCCCGGGAATTGATCGAAAAGGGAGAAAAAAACGACGGTCCCTTTGCCAAGATCGTTCACAATGTTTTTCACGAAGAGGATTGGGCCGGGAAAAAAATGACCGGTCCATGGATTGAAAAAGCGCTCCACGCCATGAATATTGCGACACGGGATGACCTGGAAACACTCCGAAAAGAATGGGAACGACGTTCTTCCGGCAGTGAAGCAGGAAAGACCTGAGGATAGAAACCTGCCGATGGTTGAGGAAGCACAAGGGGACCCCTACCCCCTGACCTGGCAGGCGCCGTTGCTTGGAATTGATTGGGGTAAGTCACGGATAGGACTCGCGCTATCGGACGCTTCGCTCCGTTTTTCTGAACCATTGGCTGTTCTGAAAAACGCCTGCTCATTTTTACCTCCGTTGCTGATCCCTCTCAAGACGGCTCGGTCTATCAAACGAATTTGTCTCCATCACGCGGTCAAGGGGATCGTTTTCGGGGTTCCCTGGTATCACCTGAGCGGAGATCCCAACCCCCAATCCGTTATTTTTCTTGAATATGGAAGGCTGCTCCGTTCGGCAACAGACCTTCCCCTTTTTTTCTGGGACGAAGGGATGACAACCGATATTGTCCGGGGAAAGGGAGGAAGCAGACGCTCTGGGAGGTCCCGGCAGGACGGAGGACCGGTCGACCATTATTCGGCGACATTGATTCTCCAGAGTTTTCTGGATGAATGCGTGAAGGACACCCGGGAATAACCGGATTGAAGGAGGAAGGACGGAGGGTGAGACAAAATTCCCGTCAGAGATGGATGAGCGGGTTCCGGTATTCAAAAAATGTTGTGACCGTCTTTGCACTCTTGTTCATCGTGTTTCTTGTCTGGAATGAGCGGGCCCTGTTTCACCGCCCTTCCGTCACACCTTCGGCTTCCACGATTGTCCTCCATGTTTTGCCCGGAGAGACCTTTCGTTCGGTTGTTTTTGAGCTCTCCAGAAACGGTGTCACGCGGTTTCCCGAAACACTTGTTTTTTGGGGAGTCCTGCTCGGAATCGATACAAATATCCATGCCGGGGTGTACGAGATATCTCCCGAAATGTCGCCGTTCAAGGTGTTGTACGATCTGCACAACGGGCAAAAGTACTTCTACCGGCTGACCGTACCCGAAGGGTTCACCCTCGAACAGATCGCGCGGAGGATGGCCCGTTTGGGGATCGGTTCGGAGCCCGAGATCGAAAATCTGGCCTCCAGTCCAGATTTTCTCAAAGAGGAAAATATCCCTTCCACATCACTGGAAGGTTATCTTTTTCCGGATACCTATTATTTGCCGAAAGCGGCTTCTCCCAAAGACGTCCTGCAAATGATGGTTTCACGGTTCCGGACGGTCTATCGGTTTCTTCGAAAGAACTCTCCAGATATACCCCATGAACTTTCCGAGAATGATCTGGTGACTCTTGCGTCAATCGTCCAGGACGAAACGGGACACCCAAATGATATGGCGATCGTGGCCAGTATTTTCATCAACAGGTTGAGGCAGCACATGAAGCTCCAGAGCGATCCGACAGTCATTTACGCCCTGCATGGAAGACGAAGGCTTCACGCCCGGGACTTGACCGTCGATTCCCCCTATAATACATACCGTTATTTTGGACTGCCTCCCACACCGATTTGCAATCCTGGGGAAGCTGCCCTGAAAGCTGTCATGAATCCAAAACCCGTTTCATATCTGTATTTTGTCTCGGACAGACACGGCGGACAGATATATTCCGATACGTTGGTCGAACAGGACAGGGCTATCAGAAAGGTTCTGAAAAAACATTGATTTTTGGCGGGTCACCAGAAGCCAGGACAGAAAGGAAAACGTGAACGATTCCCAGGAAGAAAAACTTGAACCGGCAGAACGCATCCCCAAAACCTATGATCCTGCCGGTATAGAGAAAAAATGGTTGGGCAGAACCGGAAAAAAGCCAAGAACGCCCCGACTGGAAGCCCAACCTTTTTCTATGGTCATCCCGCCGCCCAACATCACCGGAAGGCTTCATATGGGGCATGCGCTGAACATTACCCTGCAGGATGTCGTCGCCCGGTTCCGGAAAATGGAAGGCCAGGATGTTCTGTGGATACCGGGGACGGATCATGCGGGGATCGCGACCCAGAATGTCGTCGAGCGTCAGTTGGCGAAACAGGGGATCACGCTGAACTCCCTGACACGCGAACAGTTTGTGGAGAAAGTCTGGGAATGGAAGGATTCCATCAAATCGGGAATCCTTGACCAGATCACCCGTCTGGGAGCATCCCTGGCATGGGACCATGAACGGTTTACGATGGATGCAGGTTTTTCCCGGGCAGTTTCCGAAGTTTTTGTGAGATTGTACAGCGAAGGTTATCTGTATCGGGGGGAGAGGATGATCCACTGGTGTCCCCGATGCCTGACCGCTCTTTCGGATGTGGAGGTTTCCTATACTGAAACGACCGGGGTCATGTATTTTGTCCGCTATGCCGAATCCCCGGGACGCAAACACAGTCTGGTTGTGGCGACAACACGTCCAGAGACCATCTTCGCCGATCAGGCCCTGGCTGTCCATCCGGACGACCCGAGATATCGGGAATGGGTTGGGCGGAAGGTGTTTGTTCCCCTTATTCAGCGCGAGATTCCTGTCATTACGGACCCGGCGGTAGACCCGACATTCGGGACGGGCGTCCTGAAGATCACCCCGTCCCATTCCATGGCGGACTGGGAAATCGCAAGCCGCCATGGAATAGGTGCGCTCGAAATTATTGATCCGACCGGAAGGATGAATGAAAAGGCGGGACCCCTGAAGGGGCTTATGCGGGAAGACGCCCGGGAAAAAATGGTGGATGAGCTGTCGGCCCGGGATTTCCTTGAAAAAGAGGAAACCAATGCATCTTCCGTTGGTGTCTGTTACCGGTGTCAGACGGTGGTTGAGCCCCGACTTTCCCTCCAATGGTTTGTCCGGATGCAGGAACTGGCAAAGCCTGCGATCGATGCGGTCCGTGAAGGGAAGATCCGTTTCTTTCCGGACGGATGGAAGAACACGTATTTTGACTGGCTGGAAAACATCAGGGATTGGTGCGTATCCAGGCAGATCTGGTGGGGGCATCCCATTCCTGCCTGGTATTGCAGGGCCTGTAACGAAACAGTCGTGGAATCGGAAAAACCTTCCAGCTGCCCTCATTGCCAGTCTGAGGATTTTATCCGCGATCCGGATGTTCTGGACACCTGGTTTTCATCCGCCCTTTGGCCCTTTGTCACTCTGGGATGGCCAGAGGAGAAAGCGGACCTCGTCAGATTTTATCCCACATCCCTTTTGGTGACGGGGTTCGATATCCTGTTCTTCTGGGTTGCCCGCATGGTGATGATGGGCTACCACTTTACGGGTAAGCCTCCTTTCAGGGACGTTTATATTCACGCGCTCGTGAGGGATCAGTACGGTCAGAAGATGACCAAAAGCAAAGGGAATGTGGTCGATCCCCTCGAAATCATGAATCGCTATGGAACGGATGCCTTTCGGATGACCCTGGTTCACATGGCTTCGCCCGGTCGGGACATCCGGTTGTCAACCGAAAGGGTCGAAGGATTCAGGAACTTTGTTTCCAAGATCTGGAACGCCTTCCGTTATATCGAACGGATGGCTCCCGGAGAACAGGACATTCCGGTGGTGGATCCTTCTTCGATACAAAGTCCGGCCAATCGTTGGATCCTGGACGCCCTTTTCCGGGCGGTGGGAGACATGCGCCGGTATTTTTCGGTTTATCGATTTGATGAAGCCGCCAACACGCTTTATCATTTTACCTGGCACCTTTACTGCGACTGGTTCATCGAAGCCTCAAAGTCCATGCTCGACAGATCAGACGACGATCCGGAAAAGATAGAGACGATCAGGGTCCTGCGTTATACCGGTTCCGTTCTGTTACGGATGGCCCATCCGGTTATACCGTTTGTCACCGGAGAACTATGGGAAATTCTCTACCCGGAAGAGATCGCCCTGGAAGACCAGACTTTTCCAGAACTCGTGGAGGTTCCTGCGGAAGCCTCCGGATCGGTCAGGGAGTTTGAGTCCATGATGTCACTGGTCGGCGACGTGAGACAGACCAGAAGCCAGTTGAAAATCAGTCCTTCCATGGAAATCGGGGGAACGCTCGTTGTCAACCCTTCTCTGAAAGACCGTTATTCCAGTCATCTTCCCTTTATTTGCCGAATGGCAAAGATCGCAATTTCCGACATAGCCGAGGAAGAACCGGAAACGCCTTCCGGAATCCGTATTTCCTTTCCCGATGGAGCCCTTTTCCTCAATCTGGAAGGAATTGTCAATTTGTCGGACGAAGAAAAGAGGCTCGGAAAGGAACTGGAAAAACTGAACCAGAAAAGGGAGAGTGTGCTGGGTCGTTTAAAAAGTCGGGAGTTCCGGGAGAAAGCGCCTCCAGAAGTCATTGAAAAAGATGAAAGGCTGCTGGAGGACGCCGCCGAGGAAATCAGGGGTCTGGAATCGGCCTTGCAGCAGGTCAGGATCCTCTTGACGAAAGGAGGCAGCCGTTGACCCACTTTTTAGATCCTTCCATCCAAGATGCGCTCCTGGGTTTTTTGAAAGAAGATATCGGACGGGGCGATGTGACAACCCTGTCAGTTTTTGACGAAAAGGAACGCAACCTCCTGACGAGAGGCATTCTTGTTTCGGAAAGCGAAGGTCGAATCTGCGGGATTCCTTTTGCGGAATTTTTGCTCGGATATCTCGATTCCGGAGTGAAAGTCAGCTGGAATGTTTCTGAAGGGGGGGAGTACGGGGAGGGAGCGGTGCTGGGAACAATCGAATGCCGGCTGGAGTCTCTCCTGGCCGGGGAACGTCTTGTTCTCAATCTCCTCAAGCACCTTTCCGGTATCGCATCCATTACGGCCCTTTATGTGGAGCGCGCCATGAAAGTTCGTCCGGCGGGTCTTCGTCCGTTACGGATCGTTGAGACCAGAAAAACGCTTCCGGGTTTACGCTTCTTTCAGAAATATGCCGTACGTGTCGGAGGAGGTCATAATCACCGCTACTGTCTGGATGACGGAATCTTGATCAAGGATAATCATCTTGTCGCTGCCGGCGGGGTTAAAAACGCTTTGGACCGTGTGAAAAAGTACGGCCCTCACCCGCTTCGCGTCGAACTGGAGGTCGATACCGCCGAACAGGCGCTCGAAGGTGCTTCCGAAGGAGCCGATATCCTTCTCCTTGACAATATGTCGCAGGATTTGCTCGAAAAGCTGGTTCCGCGCCTGAGGCTCTTGAAACCCGGCATACTCCTGGAAGTGTCGGGAGGGGTGACACTGGACCGGATCGAAGCGCTTGCCCGCCTGGATATCGATATCATTTCCGTGGGCGCCCTGACGCATTCTTCTCCGGATGCCCCTCTCCGTCTCGACTTCCAGAGATGAGTCCGGCCCCACGGACCCCGGTGCCTGTCAGGGTCACCGTCGACCTTCCCCTGTATTATCTGGAGACTGTCGAGTCCACAAGTACTTATCTAAAAGAGTGGTCCCGGCAGGAACGGCTTTGTTCCGGAACCGCCCTTTATGCCGGGGAACAAACCTCCGGTCGTGGCCGAAGGGGTAACCGGTGGGTCCATGTTCCCGGTAATCTGGCTATGACGATATGGATGGCCGCATCTGACCTTCCGGCCAATCCGCCATGGACATTGAAAATGGCCTGGACGCTTTTGGGATATTTTTCCGAATTCGGTTCGACCGGCTTTCTGAAATACCCCAACGACATTCATCTCGACTCCGAGTCAGGAAAGATCGCCGGAATACTTGTCGAACGCCTCAACAACGGATACCTGATCGGTGTGGGAGTCAACCGCTTTTCTCCGGAAGAAGTCGAAAATGCTGCGGGCTGGGAAGCGTTGCCGGACCATCATGCGATGGCTCTTGCTCTTTCCCGACGTTTCAGAAATCAATTTTCGGGATCCGGCAAGGAGACGGTCCCTTCCGACGTTATTATGGAAGATCTTAACCGGCGTTTGTTATGGAAAGGGGAGTGGGTGGCATGGAAGGATACCGGTTCGGCTACCCTTTCCCTTGGAAAAATCGTCCGACTGGATGAGACTGGCCGTCTGGAGATATCGGATCCGGATGGTGTAACACGCTATCTTCCCGAAACCGTCCATGCTGTCCGTCGCGTGGATCCATGTGAAAAAAGCCGTCCATGATCACCGTCAAGATGGGTGTCAGCCGGTTAACGCTGGCCGTTCATGACGGGAAGGGGCGGATTTCCTCCATCCTGGTTCGCAAAACCCCGCACGAGGTACTCTCTCCGGACGGTTGGGAAAACCATCTTTCTCTTCCGGTATGGTTCGGTGACATCAAAGCTCCTGTCGCGATGGCTTCGGTTGTCCCCCAATATGATACCGCTCTTCAAAAGGCTCTGGTTGCCAGTGGAAAAAAATGGATGATTCCCTTGACGCTTCCGGACTGGGGCCTGACTGTTCGCTATTCTCCCCAAGGGGCTTTGGGGGTTGACCGTCTTGCCGTTTGTACAGGGGCACGGGAGCGGTTTCCCGAACTGAACCGCCAGGGTTGGGTTGTGGCAGACTTTGGAACGCATACGGTTCTGACGGTTGTGATCAATAATACGATTCGCGGAGGAAGCATCTCCCCCGGAATCATGACACAGCTTCAGTCGATCGGGGGGGGGCTTGTCCTCGGCCGATACTCCCTGCGATATCCAAAGGGGCCGGTGGGTGAGAATACGGCTGAATGCGTGTCATCCGGGGTTGTTCTGGGTGCCGTCAGGGGTGTTGAAGGCTTGTTCCGGGAGATGGAGACCGCGATGGGTCAGCAGCTGGCCCTGGTTTTGACCGGCGGATTATCGCGATATCTCAGACCCTTGTTCCGTTTGCCAAACAGGTGTGACCGTCATCTTGTTCATGCGGGAATATGGG
>DAHWKF010000047.1 GCA_027343785.1 Leptospirillum sp.
AAGGCGCTGATGGCCAGGGTCAGGATGTAGTCCAGTAAAAGCGCCCATCCGGCGAAAAAGGCCCCTCCGTCTCCGAAGGCTCTCTGGGAGAAAAGGGAAGATCCACCTGATTCCGGCAAGGCCGAGCTCAGTTCCGCATACGACAGGACCGTGGCGATGAAAAACAGGCCCGCGATCCCGATGGCCAGAAACGAGGCGCCCTGTGCGTAGACGGTCGTGACCCCGAGGGCGTAGTAGATGGAGGAACCGACATCACCATATCCGGTGGAATACAACGCGCCGATCCCGACCACCCGGCGCAGCATGGACTGCTGAAATCGGGCGATGGTGGTCCGTGTGTTGTGGTAGATCCGGAATAACGCCATTGTGTTCCCCAGTTGATCTTTCCGCGGCGACGCCGGAGGATTCTAGATGCGATTGCCTGGAAGTTGTTTATTTTTTGGCAGAACCCTCAGATACTAGCCTTCAACCCGCAGACTTTCAATCAAAAAGCCTTTTTCTCCTTTCCCGGGCCCGGGTTTCAGCGCGAAATGGCCCTCTGTCATGAGCGTCAGTTCTGAACCGTGAGGGAGTAGGGGATCGTGGAGGAATTGTCTATGTTGTCAAAACCAGTAAGGTTGAAGTTGTAAGTAAATCTTTGACATGAACCACTACTAGGAACTGTAAAAATAAATGAAAAAGAGTCTTGGGTTGAGCTTATAGAGGTAGTTTGAGCTGTTAATTGGGTAACTGTTGGGGTTGTTTCGGATATTTCGATTGCTTTTGGCCCCGATCCCGTATCCGTCAGCGTTCCGGTCACGGTCACGCTGGCCGTTGTTCCCTGACAGAACAGGATATTCTGGCCGTTGGCCGGGGACAGGCCGGATATGGTCGGCGGGGTGTTGTCGACCGAAAACTGGACGTCCTTGGAAGTGGTATGTCCGGCGTAGTCGGTGGCGGTGAAAAGAAGGTTGTAGGATCCGTCGGCGACCGTCGCGGTGTTGTAGGAGGTGGTCAGGGGGTTCTGGTCGATGGAACCACCGGGAAGGGGCAGGTTCGTGGAGGATGTGATGAAGCTTCCGATACCCAGATCGTCCGAAGCCGAGGCCATGATGGTCATGGTGCCCTTGTAGTACTGTCCGGCGACAGGCGTGACGATTGTCACGGTGGGCGCGCCGGGATCCGGGGCGACGGCGCCGGGGGTTTCGGAAAACAGGGCCGAGGTGTTTAACGCCAGACTGTTGGCAAATCCGCCCACTGTTACGGGAGTCAGGCCCGATTTATTGAGGTTGTTCCAGAGAAACTCCAGGATCCCGGCGGCCAGGTTTTTTCTGAGTGTGTCCGACGTCAGCGTATACCCGTAGTAGCTTAAGGGGGATGTGGAGCCCTGGGGAAGACCGTTGAAAATGCCGTCGGAAAGATCGCTTTTTAGAAGCGACAGAAGCCCCAGGGTGTTTGCCGTTCCGGGTGACAGACTCTGGCTTTGTCCGATTCCGTATGCCATCTGGGACAGACCGGCCAGAGCGATGCCGTAAAGCCCCGAAGAATTTGGCTGGGTGGGGCCTTGTGACGGATCGGCGACGGCAGTCGTCAGGGGATCGAATCCGAGGTAGCCCGTCCAGAGGTCTGCGGATTGCCTGATGGCATCCGGCGGGGCCACGCCCTGGGAGATGTAGTGTTCGGTCAATGACGCTTCAAGGGTGGTGAAAGGGGTGATGCTGATGCCGCCTTGCGATAGTTCGGCTCCGGTTGCGATCGCGGTCAACTGGTCCCCCTGTGTAAATGTCAGCGTCACTCCGGAGGCCAGGTCCAGCGTTTTTCCGCTTGTGACGGTCAGGACATACAGGCTCTGGCTATCAAGGAGGGGCGACGTCAATGAAAACGCTCCATTGGTTCCCGTAGGTCCTGTCGCGATCGTTCCTGAGCCGGGGGGATAGGCTTCGAGAATGACGTTTCCCTGAATCACGGGACCGTCGAACGCGACTCCGGTGATTGCGCTGGTGTTGGCCTGGCCGGCCGGGGGAAAGGAGAGGTTGTCCCCCTGGCAGCCGCAAATGAACAGAAAGGTTGTCGGGAACAGGTGAAAAAGAAGGCGGTTCAGTGCGGAAAAATGTTTTGCAAACACGTTGGTCTCCAGTTTCCTGTCAGTTGAGTGGGAAGAAGGGACGATCAGAACGGGATGGCGATTCCGGCAAACCAGCGGTCGGTATCGAGACGGGATGACGGGTTCCCGTCAATTCCTCCTCCCGTCGGGAAAAACCACCGGTTATCGATCTCGATTCCGACGTGCTTTCCCGGCCAGATGACGGCGCCGAGGCCGAAATCGAAAACCGGCAAAAGGGCGGATTCCGATTGGGGGGACGACAGGCCGAACATTCCGATTCCTCCCCCTCCCGCGAGATAGAGGCTCAAGAACCCAAAGGGGTTGATCCAGTAGAAAAGATTTTCGGTGAGGGTGGTCTGGGACAAGGTACAGTCGGAGCAGATCTGGGGCGTCCAGAGAAGGTCTGTTTCGATTCCCAGGTTCGGAACAAAGAAGAGTTTGGCTTGCCCGCCAAACCCCGTTCTTCCGTCGGACATCGCCATGCCGGGTGTCAGAACGAGCCAGTCGGAAGCCCAGAGATCGTCGGCACGGAGGATTGCCGAAAAAATCAGAAACAGGAACATGACCCGGTACAATCGGGTGGATTTTTCCATTTTGGTTCCTTTATGGGAGGTTTCTTTTGGGGGTTGTTATCCGGGGGCGGACATGAGCAATTGGCATGCGATTTTCAAAATGTGTTTCCAGAAGGATTTAAGAAATGGGTGGGACAAGGGATTTGCCCGCAAATGGCGGGACGCTCGGGTATGTTTCTTGAGGCAGAACGGATGACGCCATTTCACGAAAGGCATAAATGGCTGTCAGAGAATGGGAATCAGGCTCAGATCCCCCCAGAAGACGGGGTTCAATGGGTGCTGGGGATGGTCAAAGGCAAACGTTCCGGAATCCCGGTTGTCGGGGAGACAAGCTGTTTGTTTCCGGATTATTGAGGGGTTTGGGGGTGACGGGAAGCAGGATTGGGGTGGAAGGTCCGGCTCTCAACGGAATTCCGTAGTGGAATGGGTACAAACAGGAGAGGCCAAGGGAAAGAACGGCAAGGGGGATCCGTCTGGTTCTGGGCCCCTCTTGCCGGTTTGTTTCAAGCAGCCAAAAAGAGCGCGGCCAGAATAAAACTGACAATACCCGCCTTGCGGCCAAGCCATCCGGACCATGCGTGGTGCATCAACCCTCCTTCATTTATGCCGCAATCGTTGCCAAGGTCATGGGTGGACATTTCCCGGGAAATTCCGGCGAAATGTCAGATGAATTCTTCCGGGACGATAGGAACCGGACAGGGGTGGTTGCCGATCCGGTGTCCCGTTCTTCGGGCGTATTGTAAGGAAGGATGGATTGTTTGTCTGTGACAGGAGTCAATCTGGAAAGTCTGAAGGAGGACAGTGGCGCTTGATCAAGGGGATATCACTCTCCGACGGCGCAGGTTCCGATCGAGTTCAAAGACGGTGTGTCCCCGAGGTTCCAGATCTGGGTCGCTCCCCCCATCGAACCGTTCGACTGGATGCCCATCTGGTAAATCGATCCGTTGGTGGAGGTGAGATAGATGTTGTTGGCCAATAGGTCAAGGCACGGAGAATATCCGAATACGGAAGGGATGGTTTGCGTCGCGGAGGGATTCGCCGTCAGGGTGTTTCCGGGAACGCTGTAGGCGGTCAGCTTGCTGGGGGAGAAAAGGTAAAAATATCCGGTCGACAGACTGAACAGGGAGAATTCCGATGTCGAAGTCGAGGTTGCGGTCGAAGTCGCGCCTATGGAGGGGGTGGATCCCCGGGTCCAGGTAAAAAGCTGTGGAGGAACAGTTGCGCTGGAGAAGGTAACAATGCCGTTGCAGGGCTGGCCAGCCGTCACCGCGCAGTCGATGGAAATTCCCGTTGGGGTGGCGGAGGTCGTACCGGTTGAAACTTTGCACGCCGTACTTGTCTGATTGTTGGAAAGGGAGTGCGCTGCCACATACGAAGAAGATGTTGTTAATGTATAGGCGACCAGGAGGTAGTTACCGCCTGGGGTCGCTGTAATGGCGTTAATGGCACTGATGGATGATGAACAAGTGCTTGTGCTGAGGGAGACGGGGGATCCCAGCCCTCCGGCCGTCACGGGAAAGGTGGTGATGGAACTCCCCCCGTCAATGGCGTACAGCGTCGGCGTACTGGTGCCGCCGGGGGTTTTGACGTAAACCATGCCGGTAATGGTACCCCCTGCGGACTGCTGGGAGGAGGTCGAAACCGGCTGGATCGTATTGTTTGTGAAGATGGAAAAGGAGTAGATGTTTTTGTCGTTGCTGACAAACAGGTAATGCCCCGTGGAAGACGCCACCTGGGGACCTTGGCCGCAGGAGAGAAGCCCTGCCGGGATCAGAAAGAGGAAGATCAGG
>DAHWKF010000048.1 GCA_027343785.1 Leptospirillum sp.
CCGCGCATCTCGTGGATACCCATGGTGGAAATCACTTTTTCGATTCCCTTTTTGATGGAAGAAAAGACATTTTCCGTTCTCTTCTCGCGGTCACCTTCCGGAAGGGGTTCTCCCTTTGTGCTGACCAGGGCGGTTTCGATCAGGAGGTAGGGATTGATGGCGTCAGCCCCGATGGCAAAGGTGAAAATGATGTCGTGGAGATTGCGGATGGCGCCTGAGTGAATGACGATCGAAAGGTTTCTCCGCAAATTGGGAACGGATTCCGCGACCGGGGCCTTGCGCAAGGCCCGGTCGATCGTGGCGACGGCGAGTGACGGTTCGATCCAGTAGTTTCCTTCGGTCTGGGCCAGGGCGTCCGAGATGATCAGGATTTCTGCACCCGCACGGGCGTGGGAAACCGCTTCTTCCCCCAGCCGTTTCAGGGCGTCCCGCAGCGTTTCACTGTCTGAAAAGGTCGATGACACGGTCCGGATATGTTCTTTGGGAAAGAAGAGCGGCAGGTCTTCCAGAAGCTGAATGCCGGCGCGGGTCGCCATCTCCCTGTAGTGTTTGCGGTCAAGCGGTGCTTCCGACAGATGGCCTCCCGCAAGAATCGGCATGGACAGGTCCAGTCCCCGGGGAGTCCTGACGGTCTCCCCAAAATAGGATCGGGGGCCCAGAACAATCCGGGGCGAGAAATGTTCCATCTCGCGTTCCCGGTCAATGGCGGGGTTGGTCACAACGGCGACCGACTCCTTGAAATAGTCGGGGATGTTCTGTCTCTCCTTGGAAAGTATGGCAAGCGGGCCATCGAATCCGAGCGAACCGATCGGTTCTACGCTGGTCTGGGCGAAAAAGTGAATCATGTCGTGATCGTCCGTGGAAAATCCGAACGGGTTCCATAATGAGGCCACGGGACGGTTGGCAGAAGCGGCTGCCTGCGCTGAAAGTCCCAGAAACTCCGCTACAGAAAGGCTGTCGCTTCCAGAAGGAGGGGTATAGGATGGAATCTCCGGATGGAATCGTTCGACAAACCGGTCGAAAAGACGATCCTGAATCTCCGGATAGGAGAGCGTCCGCAAGGAACCTTCGTCCAGGACAAAACCGACTTTTTCTCCCGGGGCGAAGGGTTTGGGCTGGGACGTCATCTGGGCCGAACGGATCACGCCCCGTTCGGAAGAGACGATGATCTGGTCGGCGGTTTCAAACAGCCACATCGGGCGCAGGCCCAGCGCATCAACGGAGAAAACGACCTCCGGGCCGTAACGGGCAATGATGGCGGCGGGACCCTGGGCGAGGGGACCGAGAAAGCGCCGGTAGAGAAAATACATCTGGCGTTTGGCTTCCTCCAGGGAAGAAATGATATGGGTGATGGGAGGGAAAACGATTTCCATCGCCTCCATCAGAGAAAACCCGAACTGGACCATCAACCCCTCGATCGTCCTGTCGAGATCCTGGGAGTCGCTTCCGCCCTTGACGGGCGGGATCCCCAGCATGGCGGATTCGCGACGGAGCTTGTCGATGGTATTGATCTCCCCGTTATGTCCCAGCACGGAAAATGGCTGAACGCGTTCCGTCACGGAAAGGGTGTTCGTCGAATAACGGCTGTGCGCGAGGACGACACGGGAAGTCAGGAGCGGGTCCTGGAAGTCCAGAAACGTGTCCGACAGCACATAACTGGTTCCTTTGACCTTGTAGACGACAACATCGGGGGACAACGATCCGATATGGACTTCCTTTTCCTGCTCCATTGCCACTTTCGCCCAGAACGAAACAGAACGGGGGTCGCGTCCGGGGAGCGCCAGAAGCCCGATTTGCCAGAACAGGGGTTCTGATTCCCGGGTTTGGGAAGAGTGATGGAGAACCTGCCCTTTGCGAAGCGAGAGAACCTCGAAGCCGTTTTTCTCGAAGTCTTTCCGGAGTTTTTCGCGGATCACGCTTTCCGCGCCATGCGACGTATAGACATGGGCCACGACAAATCTCGGATCCATGGCCAATGACGGATCCCGGTCTTCCCGGGCCAGCCAGCGTTGCCAGAGATTTCGCGGGATATCCATCTGAATGCCGCATCCGTCCCCCTCGTTTCGGATTTGTCCGGCCCGGTGTTCCATCATCTGGAGGCCTGAAAGGGCCTGCTGGATGGTAGCGTGGGTCGCGACGCCATTTCTGGCGAGGACGGAGATGACAGCACAGGAATCATGCTCCTGGGACGGGAAGGATCCGGAAAGTCCTTCGTGCGGCTTGAGGACTGGGAGGGACGGTTTGCTCTGCATTGTCACCCTGACTATATTTGAAATGGTTCTCGGTTGTTGGCTGTCTTTCATGTCATGCCCGGACGGTCCGGGAGGCTTTTCCCGGCCACGGATATGTCCCGCAAAACAGGGCGTTTTCCCGGATGGCCCTGACGGATGAAACTTTGACCATAGTCCGGGTGCAGTGTTAAATATCAATTATATCGGACGGAGGAAAACGCTTTCAAGAGAAAGGGCCGGTCAGATCGCTTCAAGGAGAAAAAACAACAGACAACAGCAGGTTGTGTTTTCCGAGAGGCCCCCTTCATCGGAAAATTCTGTCTATTGTATGATTCTTGCGGTCGGCAGGGACCGTTGGCCGGATCCGGGAGATAGACAAACCGGCTTTTCTTCGGAGGGGTCGGAAGACCCGGGAAAGTGAAACCATTCCGGACAGCCTCGAGTTGGCTTTCCATGACAGCTTTTGGGGGGACGATGTGCGGAGTCGCCCCTAAAGACAGATCCCCTTGAATCCGGACCACGGCCCGCGCCGAATGCCGTCCGGATGGACAGAACCGGAAAGGACCGGTTTTGCGGATGGATGACCGGGGGGCGCGGATATCTTCGAAGGCATGAATGGAAAGGAAAGCGGATGCTGAAAGAAGGACGGGCGTTGGCAGGGAAGCAGGGTGTTCCGGGAATCATTGAGTAACGGGTTGTTTGAGCTGAGCAGCCTGCGGACAAGGTGGATGGTGGCAGTTCATGCCGGGAAGGGAAACGGAAATGGCAGCTGGTCCGGGTTCGAAAATGGTCAAGGGTGTGGCGTTTGTCAAATCGAAATCTGTCCAGGATGCCAAGAATGGTCCGGCACTCTTTCTGGATCTGGTTTTCCGGAGCGAATCTCCCGGCGGTCCTCTTCGGGAAATACCTGCCCGGTTGTGGGAAGGGGCGGACAGCGTTGCATCCCGTGTCGAACCGGGAACGCTGGTCTATGCCGAAGGGCAGGAAATCGTTTTTAACGGTGAAAATCAGATACGACTGGCAAGGGTTCAGCCACTGAAGGCGAATCCCGAGGAAATCCGGGAGTATATTCCCCAGACCACCTTGTCCGTTTCTTCCGGAATGGAGCGTCTCAGGGAATACCTGGAATCTCTTGAAGACACGCATTTGCGCTCACTGGGTCTGGGTATCCTGTCCGATCCGGAAGTGCGCGCCGGCCTGCCCCTCGCCCCCGCCGCGAAAAAAAATCATCACGCCACGCTGGGAGGCCTTCTGGAGCATACGCTCGAGATCATGGAAATGGGCCACAGGATCGCACCGGTTCTGGGACTGAACCGGGATCTCCTGCTGTTGGGACTTTTTCTCCATGACATCGGAAAATGCTGGGAAATTTCATCCCAGCCCGGCTTTTCATACACGGATGAAGGGCGGCTGGTGGGGCATATGTACCTGGGTTGTGAAAAAGTGGCCCAGGTGGCCCGGACCATCGACGGATTTCCCGAGACATACCTGCGGATGGTTCAGCACTTTATCCTCTCCCACCACGGTGAATTCGCCTATGGTTCCCCCGTCCTTCCATCGACGCCGGAAGCCATGGCCGTCCATTTTCTGGACAATCTGTCAGGACAAGTCAACGCGATGCGAAAAGTCCAACCGCAGGATCGGGACCAGTGGGGATTCGAGAAAAATCGGGGAGCTTATATCTGGAAAAAGGGTTCTGATCCGGCGACGTGGGATCGTTCACCGATCGGACAGGCCTTGCGGAAGGTGTTCGAACGGTGAGCGGAAATCCCGTCAATGCTTCGGCCCGGCGAGAGCTGGTCCGGATTGCCGGAGAACAGGGGGTTCTGGACAATCCGGAGGATCTGAAGGCGTTTTCATATGACGCAGGGATCTACCGGGTCAATCCTTCTATCGTTGTCCTCCCCCAAAACGCGCGGGAGGCGACGGAAATCTTGCATTTTGCGGGGAAAAACGGTATTTCGCTGACAATGCGTTCCGGTGGAACGAATCTTGGAGGGGGATCGATCGGACCGGGTATCGTCATGGGGCTTTCCCGCCTGAATTCGATCGATCTGTCCGGTATCGGGGACGGATATGTCGAAGTGGGGCCCGGTGTCATCCTGAAAGAGCTGAATGACCGGTTGGCCCAGCAGGGATATTTTTTTGCTCCCGATCCTTCTTCCGGCATGGCTTGCCAGATCGGAGGAATGATCGGGACAAACGCTGCCGGAGCCCACTCCCTGAAATACGGGGCCGTCAAGGAGAACGTGCTCGGTCTGGATTTTGTTCCGGTGGAAGGTGACCCGGTCAGCCTTTTCCCGACGACTGTCAAAGGCTCTCCTGAAGACTGGAGGGGCGGAGGGGGGATGCCCCGGGGGTTCGAATCCGTGCTGGAAAATCTTCCCCGGTGGGCTCCCGTCCTGAAAAAACATCGCAAGAATGTCTCGAAAAACGCGTCCGGATATAACCTCTTCGATCTGGCGGATCGGCTTTATCCCGAGTCAAACAACATACCGCCGGTGTGGGACCCCCTCCGTCTTGTCATCGGTGCCGAAGGGACGCTGGGGCTTGTCACCAAAGCCCGCCTCCTGATCCGTCCATTGCCATTTCGGAAAACCACTATCCTCGCATTTTTTCACGACCTGCCGTCGTTGGGGGGAGCGGTCGGCGGATTGCAGGCGCTGGCTCCTTCCGCTCTGGAAATGATGGACCGCACGACCCTGGACCTTGTCGGCCGGGAGAGGTTTTCCATCCCTCCGGACGCGGACTCGCTCCTCCTGATCGAGTTCGACCATGAGCCCCAGGATGTGCTTCTGAAGGAAGCCATGCGGATCCTGGCGGGTTATCCCTCTCCATCCCCGGCCCGCGTCGCCCGATCCGAACGGGATCAGGCGGAGCTCTGGAAGGCCCGTCACGCGCTGTTTCCCACACTCTACCGCTATGATGGCGTGCGCCGTCCGATCAATTTTGCAGACGATGTGGCTGTTCCCGTTCATCGGTTGCCGGAGTTGCTGGAATGGCTCAGGGCTTATTTCAAGGGTGCGGAGGTTCCCGTCGCCATCTATGGCCATATCGGAAACGGAAACGCCCATATCAACCCGCTCCTGAATCTTGGAGACCCCCGGTCGATGAACCTGATGCTGGACATCAGCCGGATGGTCCACCGGACCGTGATCGAGCGGTTTGAAGGCGTCACATGCGGGGAGCACGGAGAAGGACGCGTCCGGGCCGAATTCCTGCCTGAGGTCTACGGTCCGGAAGTTTACAGGATTTTCGAAGAAACCAAGGGATTTTTTGATCCGGAAGGTGTCCTGAACCCGGGAATCAAGATTTCCCGGACCTCTTTCCTTGAGAACATTGATGTGGACAGAGTTGTCCAGCCTTGCGCAACCTGTGGAAAGTGCAATACGGTCTGTCCGAGTTTCGACGTCCTCCGGCAGGAGTCCATGGGAGCCCGCGGCTGGTATCAGATTCTGACCGACCCGGCATTCAGGGATCATCCACCGGAAGGAGTGCTGGACGGTTGCCTGAATTGCAAGTCCTGCCGGACTGTGTGCCCGGCGGGGGTCGATGTGTCTGCGGTGGTACTGGAAGCCCGGTCGCGTTTTCGGTCCGATCCCCTGACCCGCGCCATTGCCCGGACGCTTCTTCTCCCCGGACGCCTGACGGCGATCACAGGCTGGCTTGGACGGACCCAACCTGTCTGGGACAGGCCTCTATTCCGGAAGGCTTTGGAGGAGGTCACACGTCTGCTGTTTCAGCGGTTCTATCCTTCGGCCCGAATCCCCTCCGGTCTAACCCTGCCGCGTCTGAGATCAGTGTCCCTCCGCGAGAAGTTCCGGGAGTTGACGGAGGAAGGGGGACGTCAAGGGGATCTGGCCTATTTTCATGGATGCGCCGCCAATACGATAGATGATGGAGTCGGCGAGTCGATGATCCGGCTTTTGGGACGGGCGTCGGGGCGGCGGCTTGTCCTGCCATCCCAGACGTGTTCGGGGACCCCGATCGAGACCTATGGGCACAAGGATCTGGTCCGGGAAGCGGCTAGACAAAATCTCACGACCCTGCAGGGTTACGGAAAAATTGTGACCGGGTGCGCCTCCTGCACCCTTGCGCTCCGGGATCTTCCCGTCCATTTCCCCGAAGGCTCCGGGGAGCGGGAACGGGCACGGGAAATCTCCCTTCGGGTGGTCCATGTTTCCCAGTTCATGCTCGACCCGGAAATGGCCCCCGTCCTTCGCGAGATAAGGGAAAATGCGGATAGGGAGTCCGATGGCGAACGGGTGACATATCACGCCTCATGCCACCTGCGCGCCGCAGGCGTGGTTGATGAACCGCACGACCTTCTGGAAAAAGTTCTGGGGGAGCGCTTTCACATTATGCAGGACGAGGATCGCTGCGCGGGGGGGGCGGGAACTTATCTTCTCAAGAATCCCGAGTTTTCAAAAGAAATTTTTGCCCGCAAGGAAAAAGCGGTCCGGGCAAGCCGGGCTCATACGGTCGCCACCAGTTGCCCGGCGTGCCAGATGACCCTTCGGGACCGGCTCGGAGATGACCCGAAGGTATGGCACCTGGCCGTTCTCCTCTCCCGTTACCTGTCCTCCGACGAAAAGTCTAGTTTTCGTTGAAGAAGTCCCGGATGGCCTGTGTTTCTTTTTCCGCGTTTTTTGCCACTTCCCGAATCGATTCGAGCAGTTCTTCGTGAACTTTTTTCATCGCTTCCAGCACAGATTCGGTTTTCTGTGCGGACTCCTTGTCCTTGGAAGCCCGTGTCTGGCTTTCTTCCAGCAGGGTGACCGTTTTCCCCGTCTCCATCTGGACCGTTCGGATCGTTTCCCCGATCTGTTTTGTCGCTGTGGCAGTCCGCTCGGCCAGTTTCCGGACCTCATCCGCAACAACGGCGAACCCTCTTCCCTGTTCTCCGGCGCGGGCCGCCTCGATCGCCGCGTTGAGCGCCAAAAGGTTTGTCTGTGAGGCGATCTGGCTGATCGTTTCGAGAATGGAACCGATTTCTTCCGACCGTGTTCCCAGCGTACTGACCACCTCTCCCAGATGTTGCATGGCTGCCTGATTTTCCACCACCCCCCTGGACATTTGAAGGATCACCTCTTTGCCATCGTTCACCTGGTTGACCAGAGACTGAACCTTTTGCGTCATTTCGTCGATCATCCGGGCTGATTGGGCGGCCTCTTCCGAAACCTTTTCAAGATGGGCCGTGGATGAAATGTCGGTGAAGACGGTCAAATAGGCGATTTTTTCTCCCCGGGAATCGACCAGCACCTCGCTGACAGAACGGATTCTCATCCGTCCGACGGGGATGATCTGGTTGAACCGGAGTTCGCCGGGTTTGAGGGCGGAGAGGATGGATCGAATCTGATCCGGATTCTGGTGGAAACGGTGGATGGACCCGTTCATCACCTCGTCCGGAGAAACCCGGTAACGGGACTGGAGGTCGGTTTTCATCCGCTCGATGATTTCTTTCATTTTCCGGTTCATGTAGATGATCTCATTACCTGTTTTGTCTTTCCCCATTTCAGGCCTGGCGAGCGCGATCCCGTCGGACTGGGTCGCGTCCAGGATCGTTTCGATCATCTCCGGCGCGTGCCGGATAATGTCTGCGATGTTCCGGGGGGAAAAAGGACCGGGGGGCGGAGCATCCTGACGGGTTTTCTGCTTCAGTGAATCGGTGCGGGGCTGAGAGGGGGGATTTTCCGTCCGGTGGAAAAATTTCATCGTGACATCTCCTGTTGGGTCGACCACCCCGGTTTTCGTGTGGCACCCTGAAACATGTGCCTCGCCGAAGGTTTTTGTCGAGATTCGGCTTTTTTTCCGGAGCCTGGACCATAAAGGGAACGGCTGCCTATATTCGGATGTGCGACCGCCCTTCCCGGCATGACCATCCATAATACAGAGTAAATCGGTTATTGACGTCAAAAACTGAAGGGGTGGGAAGGAGCGGGAGGATTGAAACTTCTATGATCACTGAAGAGAATTGAGGCTTGACGGGAGCCGGAGCTTCCGGAGCGGATCGGAGCGATTGACGGAAGGGGCGGAAGGGACGACTCTTTAAAAGAACCGAATATCTCAAATGTGACGGGTGCGGGGCAGGAGATTGTTTTTTTGCAATATCTCTTCGACCGCATCGGTGATTTCCTTTTGCCAGTCCGGCATTTTTTTCGACCATCCGGCCAGATGTCCCGCAAGCAGTTCCAGGGGCTTCTTTCGAGAATACCCCGGGGCTTCACGGGCCATTCGTACCGCCCTCCTGGCATAATCGGGAAGGGTGCTGCACAGGGGCATCCGGTAATGGACGGCGACGTCCACGACGAGCGGAAGAATCCGGGGTCCGTGATGAGCGATGAAGGCGTCCAGGATGTCCGCAAAGAAGGAAAAATGGCGAGACTCGTCCCGCGCCAGGTTCAGAAGCAGCATTTTCAGGGTCGGTTCCCGGACCACCCGGGCCAGCGACTGGTAGTAAATCTGGGTCGCTTTTTCCTGGAGAAACGTATAGGTAAAGACCTGAACCGGTTCGGAAAATCCCAGATCGAAATCCTTGATGTTTTCCCGAATCAGCTCTTCTTCCATCTCCTCCAGATTTCTGGCGATTCCGGATTGGATCTGGTACATCGACAGGGCTTGGGCATGACGGTCTTCTTCCAGTCCCCACCGGACAAGAAAGTGGAATAGTTCACGGTTGGCAAGGGATCGTTCAATTCCAGACGGAGCGTCGATCGGGAATCTTCTCCTGTAATCCTCGATATAGCGGGGGGTATGGTCCTCGATGATGGTACAAAACGCGATGGCTTCTTTCTGGCCCTCTGACAGAAGTCCTTCTCCCAGACTCTCTGCAGGGGGGGACAGAAAACGGTTCCAGTTGGATGAATCTGCGATCATGTTGAATTTCGTGACGATCGGGCGAAGAAGATGAACCGGAAGTTCAAGACTGGCTGTGTTGTCCAAGACGACTCCTCGATGGGGCGAAGGATGATATGTAAAAATCTGTTCGCTCAACCCGAAGGGAAGAGCAATCCGGATACCAGATGGACAGCCCGGGAGGAAAAAGTGTTTCCCGGACGGGCGTTGGGATCATTCAGCAGGGGAAAAAGGTCGGGGCTGCGAAACGGCCGGTGAAACAAAAATGAACGCCAGCCTGAATCATGGGTTTCATCATCGAAACGGCGGTGAAGGCAGGGGGGAGTCAGAACACAGACCCTCAGGCGGTGAAAAATGCAGTGACGGGAACATGGTCCGATGGACGATCGTTCTTGCGGATTTGACGGTCGATGGTCACATCCAGACAACGTTTGGCGAGGGGAGGCGTTGCCAGGACGAGATCGATCCGGAGTCCCCGGTTTCGATGAAAGCTTCCCATGCGATAGTCCCACCAGGAAAAAGCCTGTGTGTCCGGATGGATTGTCCGGTAAAGGTCGATGAAGCCCCTGGTGAACAACGATCTCAGGCCATTTCTTTCCGGTTCGGAATGAAAGATCTGGTTTCTCGTTCCCTCCGGATCCCAGGTATCAAGGTCCCCCGGAACAATGTTGAAATCTCCCATCAAAAGAACGGGATCCCGTTCCGGAGTGAAACGGTCGAGATAGTGGCCCAGCCGGTCAAGCCACTCCAGCTTGTAGGAAAACTTGGGGGAATCGAGGTCCTGACCGTTGGGGACATAGACATTGATGACCTGGATGCCCTGGATCCGGGCCGAAAGAAAGCGTCGGTGGTCGTCTTCGGATGCGTCCATGGCGGTTTCCGGGGACTCGATGGGAAATTTCGACAGGATGGCCACTCCGTTATAGGCGGGTTGTCCCGCGAAGACCACCTCATATCCGATGGAGTGAAAAGCCTGGACGGGAAACTGCCCGTCCGGCGTTTTTGTCTCCTGAAGACACGCGACGTCCGGTTTCTCCCTGGCCAGCCAGTCCAGGACCTGCGGCAGTCTGACCTTGAGGGAGTTCACGTTCCACGTCGCGGCCTTTCCAATTGGGAGAAGGGTGTTGTCAGGCTCCATGGCCGGTTCCGGAATTTCCCGCAATTCCGTGCCATTTCATGGCGCTCATGACAGCGTCGGTGGCGAGATCCGAAATGCCGATCTCCAGAAATTTTTCATACAGCATGATCAGCCAGTCCGTTCCGGAACCACACGGACCGGAACCTTGCTGGGCAATCTTGACGATCTCCTGGGGCACCAGTTTTCCGATGTAGTCCGGGTGGCTGCGGTTGGAGATGAAGAAAAAAGCCTCCTCGCTGGACTGGTTGTCCACAATGATGGAGGCCTCTTTCAGGAGAAAACGGTCCGTATGGATTTTCTGGAGCGTCTCCAGCACCTCGTCTTCCTCCTCTTCCGGCACCAGATATGCGTAGCCCCGGCAATCTCCGCTCGTTTCAAATCCCAGACCGGGCGCCGGAGAAGAGGGGGACCCGTACCGGTCCGTCATGAGGTAGTTGAAGGAGCGGTGATGTTCTTCCAGGAGGGCTTTCTTTCGCATCTGGTGAGTGTAAGGAAAGTCCCACATCAATTCATTGTAGGTAAAGATCCATGCCATATCAGTTATCCTTTCTGTTTGTCCGTGGAGGCGATGGGGGGTGGCGTCCGGTTTTTTCCTCAGCGTAGGACTCCCCGGACGAGGGGAATGTCTTTTGCTCCACGGCTGACTTGAATTCCAAGAGAGCCCGCAGGGCAACCTCTCCGGCGTTCCCGAACGCCCTGGCGAAGCGGGGGAGGGGAGCGGGTGTCAAACCGGCGAGGTCATGGAATACGAGAACCTGTCCATCGGTGTCAGGGCCCGCTCCGATACCGATGGTCGGCACGGGTGACATGCGTGTGATTTCCCGGCCCAGGGAAGCCGGTATGGCTTCAAGGACAAGCGCGAACACGCCGGCCTCCAGGAGGGCTCGGGCATCGGCGAGTATTTCACGGCGGCTTCCGGGGTCTCTTCCCTGGACCTTGAACCCGCCCATCTGGTGAACACCCATGGGTTTCATGCCGATGTGCCCGACCACAGGGATCATGGATAGGGTCAGACGGCGAACCAGCCCCGATATTTCCGATCCTCCCTCGATCTTGACCGCCTGGGCCCCTCCCTCCTTGATCAGGCGCCCGGCATTCCTGTGCGCCTCCTCTTCGGAAATCTGGTAGGACAAAAAAGGCATGTCTGTCACCAGGAGAGGTCCATCCAGGCCGTTTCTGACCATGCGGGTGTGGTACAGCATCTCTTCCATGGTGACATGGAGGGTGTTATCCTTCCCCTGGACGACCATTCCCAGTGAATCCCCTACCAGGGCGATGTCGATTTTCGCCTGGGACAGAAGCCGGGCCGTCGGGGCGTCGTAGGCTGTGACCATGGTGATGGGGAGACCGTTTTGTTTCCGGTCGAGCAAAAGGTCGATCGTCATGGCGTTGGGTGCCATCTTCAGGAAAAAGCCCTGTCAAGAATGCGGGGGATGGTTTCCTCGGCTCCGACCGTCATGATGTGGACGCCGTGGACCATGGGGCGGATGGACCGGATCGTTTCGGCCGCGATGTCGATTCCCGCGTCGATGGCCTGTCCGGGAGGACATTTTTCCAGACGGGCGATCAGGGATTCCGGAACCGTGATGCCGGGAACATGATCGTTCAGGTACCGTGCCATCTTGGCGGATTTCAGAAGAATGATGCCGGCGATGACCGGAACGCTGAAAGGCGCGGCAAATGCCATGAATTGCTCCATCCTCTGGGGAGAGAAGACAGCCTGCGTCTGAAAGAAACGCGCCCCCGCATCGAACTTCTCCTCGAACTTACGGGATTCCGTCTCAAGATCTCCCTCGGGTGAACAGGCCGCCCCCGGAAGGATATCGGTTTTTCCGTTCAGGTCTTTGCCTGACAGGTCGGTCCCTCCATTCAGGAGGGTGATGGCCCGGATCAGTTCCTGTGTGGGGATATCGAAAACCGGTTTGGCGTCGGGATGATCACCCAGTTTCGGCGGATCCCCCGTCAGGCACAGGACCTGTGACAGACCGAGAGAAGACATCCCCAGAAGATCGGACTGAATGGCCAGCCGGTTTCGATCCCGCAGGGTAATCTGGACGATCGGATCGATCCCGATGTTTTTCAGATGGAGTCCCATCGCCATCGGGCACATGCGCATGACGCCGGTCTGGTTGTCCGTGATATTCATGCCGTGAACACGGTCCTTCAAAGGAGCGAGACGGTCGAGAATTCCGCTGATGTTTGTCCCTTTTGGGGGGGAGCATTCTGCGGTGACCAGAAATTCCCTGGCATTCAGCGCATCCCTGAAATTCATGCGTTTTTCCTCGCTGGTTGTAGGGGGATCCCTTCCCGGAAACAGAAAGCCCGGATGGTATTGTCCAGAAGGGTGGCAATTGTCATGGGCCCCACGCCTCCGGGGACGGGTGTGATGGCGGAAGCGACGGGAAAAACGCTGGCGTAGTCGACATCGCCCACGAGTTTTCCGTCTGCCGTTCGGGAAATGCCGACGTCTATAACAACCGCTCCTGGTTTGATGAAGTCGGCGGTGACCATGAGCGGTTTTCCCATGGCGGCAACCACAATGTCCGCCCGCCGCGTTTCCTCCTGAAGGTTGGCTGTCCGGCTATGGCAGACGGTGACGGTCGCATCCCGTGCCATGAGCAGCAGAGCCATGGGTTTTCCGACAATCAGGCTTCTTCCGAGAACGACGGCGTTTTTTCCCGAGATCCGGATGCCATTCCTGTCAAGAAGGGTCATGATTCCGGTCGGTGTGCAGGGGGTTAGGGTTTCAAGGCCGATGAGCATCTTGCCGACGTTGAGAGGATGGAACCCATCCACATCCTTGTCGGGATCGATCCGGTAGAGTACTTCGTCTTTCGACAGTCCGGAAGGCAGGGGCAGCTGGACCAGGATCCCGTCGATCGACGGATCCCGGTTGAGGCTGTCAATCCGGTGGACCAGTTCGGCCTGGGGAACATCGGGAGGAAGGTTGATGTCGGGCGCGTGGATCCCGACCTTCTTGCAGGCGGCCCTCTTGTTTCTTACATAGGTTTCACTCGCAGGATCCTGTCCCACCAGAACGACGGCCAGCCCTGGCGGGCGTCCCTTCAGTCGGACCAGATCTTCCACTTTTTTTTTCTGTTCTTCGAAAAGCGTCTGGGACAGCTCCCTGCCATTCAGTATGACGGTGGACAATACCCCTCCTCAGGATAGGAAAATCGGATGAACTGGAATCCTGTCCATCTTAATGGGTGTCGTCCGGCGGTTCAAGGATTCCATTATGGATTTATTGATCCGGACCGTTCAGCCGGATCAGGGAGAGAAATTCCTGGCGCGTCTTGGCGTTTTTTCTGAAGATTCCCCGGACGGCGGAGGTCACGACCGGAACCCCCGCTTTCTTGATTCCGCGCATGGAAAGGCATAGGTGTTCGGCCTCCATCACCACCATGACTCCCTGGGGAGTGAGGGTTTCAACGACATGATCCGCCAGCTGGGCGGTCATGCGCTCCTGAATCTGCGGACGACGGGCATAAAGATCGACCATCCTGCCCAGGTCGGAAAGCCCGGTCATCCTCCCTTCCTTCGGGATGTAGGCGATATGGACTTTGCCAAAAAAAGGCAAAAAATGGTGCTCACACATGGAGTGGAACGGTACTCCGGCCAGCGCGACCATTTCATCGAAGATTTCTCCTTCGATCAGGGAAAGGGGGCGGGCGAGGGAAGGGTCCAGCCCCCGGAAGAGGTCCTGATAGAGTTCCGCAATCCGGCGGGGGGTGTCTTTCAGTCCGGGTCGGAGGGCGTCTTCTCCAATCCCTTCGAGGATCAGCCGAAAGCCCTGTTCAATTTTGCTGGGATCGGGCACAGTGAATAATCTCCTTGTCGGTAATGATGGCGTCGACTAGAATGTCATTCTCCAGAAGAGGCGTCCGGTCGATGATCTGCTCATGAAAGGCGAGGGCTATCGTGGGTGACGAAAGCCCGGTGAGAAGCCGGTCATAATAACCTTTCCCGTACCCCAGCCTTCCCCCGGATCGGTCAAAAGCGATCCCCGGCAGGAGGAAGAGGTCGACGGAGTCGGGCGGAACGGTTTTTGAAACCGGGGGCTCTCCGATCCCGAACGGTCCGGGTCTCAGGGGAGTTCCTTTTGCATAGGGGACGAGAACAATGCCTGTCCGGAGGACAACAGGGACAACGGTCTTGATCCCCATCTGCCAGAAGGGGTCCAGGAGGGGAAGCGTGTCGGGTTCGCTCCCGAAAGACAAGAACAGGTGGAGGGTTTTGGGAACATATTTCCGTACGGTCTCCAGAACCCTTCTCCGGATCTCGGCAGATTTTTCGGCCCGATCTTTGGCGGAAATTTTGTCCCTCACTTCCAGAACGTGTTTTCTGGTCAGGAACTTCTCCCTCCGCACAGGCTCTTCTTCGGGAAGACCGGCCGGGTGTTTTTTCGATGCGTCATTCAATGGATGGGATCTCTTTTGATGCAATCATGGGGTGTGGGCATTCTCGCCATTGTGACGATTCTCCTGCTCGGCCTGGCGACGGTACCCGTCGAAATGGTGGCGGTCGGCGTTCTGGTTGTCCTGGGCATTTCCGGACTTCTTCCGGTTTCCGAACTGTTCAGGGGGTTTTCCGAACCCGCCGTTTTCCTGATCGCCTCCCTTTTTATCCTGTCTGAAGGAATGGCCCGCGCCAAAGTCGTTCGTTGGCTCGCGACCACATTGACGATCCATATCGGTAAAAAGCCCTTCCTCCTGTCGGCAGCCCTTTACCTGCTGGCAGGTCTTTTGGCCATGTTCCTCAATGATACAGGATCCATCGCCATCTTTCTTCCTCTTGTAACCGCCCTTCTCGTTGAACTGGGCCTTCCGCTCAGGGGTTTTTTGCTTCCGACGGGATATATGGCCCTTCTGGGTGGATCCGCCACTCTCATCGGGTCATCGTCGAATGTTATTGTATCGGGATTTTTGGAATCACGTCATCTCCCGACCTTTCAGATGTTTGATTTTTTCCGGGTCGGAGGAGGGGCGTTTTTGATCGGTTTACTCTATCTGATCGTGGCCAGGCCCCTCCTTCTGGGGCGAATGGGGGAGGCGGAGCTCCAGAAGGAGCCCCCCGCGCGGAAATTTTTTGTTGAAGTCCAGCTCGGGAAAAAATTCCCCTATCTGGGAAAGCAGCTCCAGGACGTCCCTTTATTGCCGGAGGCCTATTCCCCGCCTCCGGATTTGCCTTCTCCCGCCAGCACAGCGCGGGGGGAAAGAGAAAAAGACCGATACAGGTCCTTTCTAAAAGCCTCATGGTCGTTGATTCGCCATCCGTCACCCCTTCATGCGTCCCGCCCGGAAATCGAACCTTACCGGAACGGCCCCCTGAAAGTGGGGGACCGGCTCAGGCTCTATGTGACGGTTTCCCAGCTTCAGCGGGTTCTGGAACGGGAAGGCGCCAATCTCCTGGGCCAGTCTTCCCAGGAGAGGCCGGACGCGGGACGCTTCGAAGGGCCAGAAAGAAAAGATCTCGAAGATGAGGATGTCATAGTGTGCGAGGCCATTCCCGCCCCGCATTCCGGTCTGATCGGAAGACCGCTGGCGACTTTGCCATATATTATCGGATCCGACATCTCAGTCGTTGGTATCCACAGGCTCGAAGCACCGCCCGATCCTCTTTCCCGCGCGGTTCTGTCGAATGGTGACGTTTTGCTTCTGAAAGGGCGCCGGGAATCATTCGACTGGTTGAGGGCTAAATCTCTTTTTCTCTACCTGGACGAGGTGGAAAGGGAGGTTTTCCGTTCGGAAAAAGCGCTGACAGCCGTGGGAATTCTGGTGCTGTTTGTTCTGGCTTCCGTGTTTCACTGGATCCCTACGGTACTGGCGGCTCTTCTGGCCGCCCTGGGAATGGTCGGATTCGGGATTGTCCGAATAGAAGAGGCATTGAGAGCGATCGAATGGAGGGTCATCTTTCTGATGGGAAGCATGTTTCCCCTGGGTTGGGCTCTGGAGCGCTCTCCCCTGGGGTCTGTGCTGGTCCATGGATTGAAGGGGATGGGAGGGGGACTGGGGCCGGAAGGGGCTCTTTTTCTTGTTCTTGCGACAACGATGGTCGCTGTGCAGTTCCTGTCGCATACGCTGGTTGCCCTGTTTATGGCTCCTGTCGCCCTCTCCATCGCTGTCGCGCTCCATCTGAGCCCCATGCCTTTTTTGGCCGCGGTTTCCCTCGGATCGGCCTCCGTTTTCATGACCCCCTTTTCCCATCCGGTGAACATCATGACATGGAGCGCCGGCAATTACCGGCTGAGAGATTATCTGCGCGTAGGAACCGGACTGGTTTTCCTGATCCTGGTCTGGGGCTTGTGGGAGATCCCCCGTGTCTGGCCCTTCCACGGGTGAACTTCATCCTTTTCCCCTGACAGCGGGGGATTCTGGAATGCGCCGTCAACCTCCCGGCCTTTCCTGAAAACAGCGGGAGTGGCTGCACTGGCCTTCCTGCGAGTAGCCCCTAAGATGCGGTCGCGTGCCCGTAGAAGTCCTTCGTCAACCTGTCAAATAACGGAAGAGCCCCTGTCAGAATCCGTCATCCGGGACGCCGCGATGCCGTCTCCTTGTGATCTCTGTTCCGGGGAGCGGGTGGGAGGCTTACCCGGAGGGTCAACCGGGAGCTTTTTCCCCTGTGAGGAGGCTTCTGTAAAGGTTTCTGACCGTATTTTCCACGGCCGTCGTCAGTGACTGGCTTACCTGTTTCATCTCCAGAGGGGAAAGAGGGATTGCGGGGGGGATGAGAGGCTTTGAAAAGTGGACCTGAATGCTCCCGGGTCTGGGCCAGAATTGCCCGACCCCGAGTGACCGGCCGCTGCCGGCCATGGCGGCCGGAATGACCGGGGCTCCTGTCCGTATGGAAAGAACCCCCAATCCTCGATGGAAAGGACCAATTTCTCCGGAACGTGTCCGGGTGCCTTCCGGAAACAGGACCAGAACGTCGCCTTTTTGCAGGACAGTTTCGGACAGGGAGATGGCTTTCCTGTCCCCTTCTCCCCGGACGATGGGAAATCCGCCGAGGTTCAGGAGAAACGTCCTCAGGAGAGCTGAAGAGGTGAAGAGCTCGGCTTTTCCGGGAAAACGGGCTTCCCTCGGAATGGCCAGTCCCATGAGCGGAACGTCCAGGTGGCTTTGGTGGTTGGCCGCTATGATCACCCCCCCGTTCGGAGGGATGTTTTCAAGACCGTCGACCGTCAGGTGTAAATAACTTTTGCAGAAGAGCGAGAACAGGAATCGGACCCCCTGATAGAACGGACGATTCCAGATGGCCGGGGGGATTTCGATCAGGCGGGAAGTTTTTGAAGGATCCATTGCACCGAATCTTCGATGGAAAGGTGGGAATTGTCAAGGACGACAGCGTCCGGCGCCTGAACCAGGGGAGCGAGCTGCCGGCTTCTGTCCAGTCTGTCCCGTTCTTCAAGATCCTTCCGGACCTCTTCCAGGTCGGCGTGAATCCCTTTCAGGGTCAGTTCACGGTGGCGCCGAAATGCCCGGACGAGCGGATCCGCGTACAGAAACACCTTGAGGGTAGCGTGGGGCAGAATGACGGTTCCGATATCCCTTCCGTCCATCACCACACCTCCCTTTTGTCCGAGATCGCGCTGGATGTCAAGGAGATAACCCCGCACACAGGGAATCTGGGAGATACGGGATGCTGTGCGTCCTGTATTTTCACCCCTCAGACAGTCTGTCACATCCTCTCCTTCAAGAAGAACGCGTGTCGAACCGTCCTGGACCGCGTAGGCGATCCGCCTGTCCTTCAGGTAACGGCAGATGGAGTCTTCTCCGGCATTTTCCATTCGTGCTTGTTCCAAAAGATAGGCGACGGCTCGATAAAGGGACCCCGTATCGGCGTGGATCCATCCCAGCTCTTTCGCAACTGCCTTTGCCAGGGACGACTTGCCCGATGCCGAAGGCCCGTCAATGGCAATGGTTTCGGATTTCAGCACGATGCGACCTGGTTGAAAACCTCCGAAAATCCCGGGAAGGAGGTTGAAACAAAATCCGTCCCCCTGATTGTCAGGATTTCGCCTTCCGGAAGGCGGGTTCCGAGAGTGGCCATGGCCATGGCGATCCTGTGATCGCTGAAGCTGTCGATCATTCCGCCCTTGAGGGCAGGGGAGGGGCCTTTTCCATGGATGGCCAGACCATCCGGAAACTCTTCGCATGAAATGCCGAATGAGGAAAGGGCTCTGGCGATGCCGTGGATCCTGTCCGACTCCTTGACCCGGAGCTCCGCCGCACCCCGGATGACGGTCGTCCCCTCCGCGCATGCGGCACATGCCGCCAGGGCCGGAATTTCGTCGATGGCATTGGGGATCCATTCCGGTGGGACATCGATTCCTTTCAGCTCGGAAAAGCTGACATGGATTGTTCCGGACGGTTCGGCAGAGGATAAAGGGGAAAGAGAAGGGTCGACCCGTATTGAGTTGGCCCCCATTGATGCCAGAATTTTGAGCAGGGCCGTCCTTGTCGGATTCAGTCCGACTTTCTCGATTGTCAGGGAACCGGATGGCGTTATCAGGGCCAGGACAATAAAGAATGCGGCGGAGGAGAAATCTCCCGGTACCTCGATGGGGGTGCCGGTGAGTTTGCCTGGATATACTGTGGTTTTCAAACCTTCCCGGAACACTGTTCCTCCGAACAGAGGGATGATACGTTCCGTATGGTCCCTTGTCTGGAGGGGTTCCTCGACGGTCGTGGGGCCGGTGGCGTTCAGTCCGGCCATCAGGATGGAAGACTTGACCTGGGCGCTTTTGTGGGCATTGAAAAATGTTATTCCCTTGAGAGGCTTTCCCCGGATGGACAAAGGAAGGAGGTTCCCTGACCGTGGGCCGTCAATCATCGCTCCCATCGTGGAGAGCGGGATGACAACGCGTCCCATCGGCCGCTTCCGCAAACTGTCATCGCCCGTCATGACCGAAAAGAAGGATGTTCCCGCCAGCACACCGCACATCAGTCTCGCCGCCGTTCCGGAGTTTCCGAAATCCAGAATGTCATCCGGCTCTCGCAGAGAATCGAATCCCGGGCTGTCCATCTGGACGGAAGAAGGATCCGGCTGCCAGACCTGGACGCCCAGGCGGGAAAACCCCGCAAGGGTCCGGAGGCAGTCGTCAGAAGGAAGAAATCCGGTGATGCTGGTTTTACCCGAAGCCATTCCCCCCAAAATGACCGAACGATGGGAGACGGACTTGTCTCCCGGAACGCGGATTTGTCCGGCGATATGCCGGATGTGGCGAACGACCATGGTTCCATGATGATCTCCGCCCCTTTTTTCTTCGAGAACGTCAGGGGTGATTTTCATGCCGCATATCCTCCCTGGCCCTGGCCTGAAGTTTTTTCAGGTAGGCGGTCATCTCTTCCCGATTTTCCCGGATGAGGACGTTTCTGAACTGCTCCATCTCCGCATTGAAATCCTGGATGCTGGCCAATAATTCCGTTCTGTTCTGGATCAGGATGTCACCCCACAGCTCCGGGCTGCTCCAGGCAATTCTCAGCATGTCTTTCAACGCTCCGCCTTTTTGTGAAGGCCAGTCCCAGTGGGGCAGTTCTCTTTTGTCGGAAGTGGTCGTCAGCGTCTGGAGAAGGGCGAATGAGAGGATGTGGGGAAGGTGGCTGATCAGGGCCAGGATCCGGTCGTGCTCCCGGGCCTCGAGAATGGTCAGTCGCGGGCTTCCCGCCAGGGACCAGAGCGTCGTGAGTCTGGAAATGTCCACCTGACGGGTCGCCGGCGAAAAGGGAACAAGAAAGGTCAGTCGGTCCCTGAAAAGATCTCCGCGCGCGGAATCGACGCCGGTAACTTCCCTTCCGGCCATGGGGTGGCAGCTAAGGTAGTGGGGAAACGCGCTGGCATATTTTTTTCTGTAGAGATCGTAAAGAGGGAGCTTGACTGAAGCCATGTCCGTCAAAAGCGTTTCCGGAAGGACATGTTCAGAGATTTCTTCCCATACATCAGGAATCCTGGAGGGTGGAGTGGCGACGACGATCAGCTCCGCCCCTTTGATGACCTCCCGGTTGACGGGGGTATAAACATCGACCAAGCCCCTTTCAAGGGCTTTTTCTCCTTCCCGTCGATCCGGAGTGGATCCCCGGATGACGGGTGGTTCAGGGAGATTTTTGAGGGCGCCGGCAAGGGAAGCACCCATCAAGCCCACTCCGATAATGGCAATGGTTTGGAAAGGGGGGGAACTCGTCATTCAGAAATGAACCTGTCGACCGCAAGGGCTATTTTCCGGGTTTCTTTCATGAGTTTGTCAAAATTATCCGGAATCAGCGATTCTTCTCCGTCCGAGTAGGCTTCCTCAGGGTTGTTATGGACCTCCACCATCAGTGCATCCGCGCCCGCCGCGATGCCGGCTCTGGCCATGGGGATGACGAGATCCCATCGCCCTGTGCCGTGGCTGGGATCGACGAGTACGGGAAGATGTGTCAGGCTTTTCAGGACTGGTACAGCGTTCAGGTCAAGGGTATTGCGCGTCATGGTTTCGAAAGTCCGGATTCCGCGTTCACAAAGGATGATCTGCTGGTTACCCCGGGATGCAATATATTCTGCCGCCATAAGGAATTCCTTGATTGTAGCGGACAGGCCCCTTTTGAGGAGAACCGGTTTCCGGGATTCGCCGACATCCGACAACAATCGGAAATTCTGCATGTTTCTGGCGCCGATCTGGATAATGTCGGTATGCTTCTCCAGCAGGGGCAGATCCCGGGGATCCATCAGTTCCGTTATGACCAGAAGTCCGGTTTTTTCGCGGGCCATGGACAGGTGGTGCAACCCCTCCTCGCCGAGACCCTGGAAGGTATAGGGGGATGTCCGGGGCTTGAAGGCTCCGCCCCTCAGGATTTTGGCACCCGCAGATTTCACCCTCTCCGCGATATACAGGAGCTGTTCGTCGGATTCGACAGCGCAGGGTCCAGCCATGACCTGGATCTCCGGACCGCCGATTGTCACACCGTTCGGAAAACGGATAACGGTGTCCTCCTTTTTGAACTCCCTGCTGACGAGCTTGAAGGGCTGAAGAATTTTGTGGACGGATTCGACGCCGGGGAAAATGGCCAGGGGCAGACCAGCGAGAATCCGGTCGTCCCCGATAGCTCCGATGATCGTCCGTTCTGCTCCCTTCGAAATATGAACTTTCAGTCCGTTTTCCTGCAATTTTCCAGAAATATGCTGGATGTCCTGTTCAGTGGCATCCGGCTTTAGAACGATGATCATGTCAATCTCCTTGACGGGTGAACCCGGGGGATACCTCCCCGGCGGTTTTCCGATCCGGTACCGGATATGATCCCAAAATTTTAACATAGGGACAAAGTGTCTGTAACTTTTTCAGAAGCTCACGTATCGAAGTGTCCTGTTGGTGTCCTTCTATATCGATGAAGAATATGTAGTCCCAGGCTTTTTTTCTGGAGGGACGGCTTTCCAGTCGCGTCACATTGATGCCTTGCCGCGCGATCATGTCCAGGATGGACGAAAGGGCGCCCACCCGGTCAATAATGGATATCATGATTGAAGTCTGGTCCCTGCGCGTCTTCCCGGGTTCGATGGTCCCGATGACCAGAAAACGTGTCTGGTTGTCGGGAAAATCCTCGATATGCCTGCGTAAGATGGGAATATTGTAAACATCCGACGCCATTTCTCCGGCTATGGCGGCGCTGGCCTCGTCCTCCAGACAAAGCTCCACCGCTCGGGCATTGCTGGATGTTTCCACCAGGGGAACGTTCGGGAGGTTTGCGGAAAGGAAGCTCCGGCATTGGGCCTGGGACTGCGGGTGAGCATAGACGGTTTTGATGGAAGCAAGACCCTGGGCTCTTGTCAGCAAGCAATGGTGGATCGGTAGCACGATTTCCCCGACGACCTTCAGGTCGGTCTCGACCAGTGTGTCAAGCGTATAATTGACCATTCCCTCGGTCGAATTTTCGATCGGAACGATTCCATAGAGGGCATCCCCGCTTTCAACAAAACGAAAGACGTCCCGGATGGTCGCCGCCGGAAGGAATCGAAGGGAATTGCCGAATTGCTTGATGGCCGCCTGATGGGTATAGGTGGCGGGAGGCCCCAGGTAGGATACGGTCACCGGCTCTTCGAGTGAAAGGCACGCCGAGAGGATCTCCCTGTAGATATGCCGAAGGGCTTCTTTGGGAAAGGGATCGGTTTTCTGTTCGAGGATGCGGTCCAGAATCTCCCGTTCCCGCGCCACGACATGAAACGGAAGAGAGTGGGCTTTTTTGAACTCACCCACCTGCTTCGCCAGTTCCGCGCGCTCACGGAGGAGGGCGATGATCTGGCCGTCTACCCTGTCGATGCCTTCCCTGAGTTTCTTGATATCCATATAAGTTCCCCTGTACAGGTTCAGATGAAAATATCCCGAATATATTCCCTGTCTGGAAAATATTCAGGCGTTCTCGCCGAAGAGCTGCTCCAGAAGTGATTCCGGAATATCGAAGTTGGCCCACACGTGCTGGATGTCGTCATGATCTTCCAGCGCTTCCATCAAATGCACCATCATCCGGGCGTCCTTCCCTTCCAGGGGCACTGTCGTCTGGGGAATCATCGTCACCTCTGCATAAGAGGGGGAGAGTTTCCGGCTCTTGACGGCGTCAAGGACTGCAGAAAAATCCTGTGGGGCGGTGATGAGGTCGACCCCGTTTTCGTGCAGACGGAACTCTTCCGCACCCGTTTCAAGGGCGAGTTCCATGGCCTTGTCTTCAGTGATCCCGGGAACATCCAGGGTAATCATCCCTTTCTGGTCGAACATCCACGATACGCAACCATTTTCCCCCAGGTTGCCGCCGTTTTTGGAGAAAATCATACGGATTTCCGGTACCGTCCTGTTCTTGTTGTCCGTCTGGGCCTTGATCATGATCGCCACACCCTTGGGGCCATGGCCTTCAAACTGGCATTCCTCGTACTGGGCTCCTGGGATCTCTCCTGTACCTCTCTGGATCGCCTTCTTGATATTCTCCATGGGCATGTTTTCTTCCCGAGCCTTGAGCATCGCCGTTCGAAGCCGGGGATTCCCTTCCGGGTCTCCTCCGCCTATCCTTGCCGCTACCGTGATTTCTTTGGCAAGCCTCGTGAATGCCTTTCCTCTTTTGGCGTCTATGGCGGCTTTCTTGTGTTTTGTTGTCGCCCATTTTGAATGACCGGACAATTCTTTACCTCCATCTGGTGGATGCCCTGACAAACTTTTGTTCCGGTGAACCCCGAAGGATGCGGATGATACCGGAAAGCGCCGGAATGTGACATGATTTTTGATTCATGGTAGCACAGTGCCTTGGGCTCCCAAAAGAACCGATTTCCGGATTGCTGTCTGACCGGACTTTTGGATTGACAGGTCTCGGGAAAAGAGGGATAATCCCCCCATTCCTTCTCCTCAAGTGTGCCGTTCCCTGCCCTGCCGGAAATATCCGACCGGACGGGGGGACTTTCGCAAAAAGGATGGAAGGACGTTCTTGCGGGGACAGACACCCTTATTAAGATAAGTTATTTCCGCGCGGACGTGTAACGTATTCAGGGGGAGGGGCCGGAAAAACAGTCCGGACCGCAAAATAACGCCTTGTTTTGAGGAGTCAGAAATGGCGTACCGAGAGTACAAGTTTGGCACAATGATGATTGCCACCCTGTTTGTGGTGACGTTGTCCATCACGATTTTGTTCCCGACCCTTCAGATGGCAAAGATTCCGCCAACGGCGACGGCAGTCCAGAAAGCCAAGGACTACGGATCGGAAAGCGGA
>DAHWKF010000056.1 GCA_027343785.1 Leptospirillum sp.
CTCATCCAGGTATTCCTCAGCGTCCTCTTCGGATGAAAAATCCCCGTTCAGTTGGCCATTGCCCTTTATCATGATTTTCCACTTGCCTTGACGAGAGGGATTTTCTCTTACTTCCTCTTCAGTTACAGGAACGATCCCATAATCATCTTTTTTTGCCAAATCATCCTCCTTCTGCTGAGTTCGCCCCTTCTCCACTTGCCGCCTTTTAGTCTTCACTCGCCGGACCTTGTAGGGTCCGCTCGTTCGCACTGGCCTTGCGGCCCGGCGGCTGCGCTCCGGACGGGGCTTGGTGATTTTTCCTCATGGCGGCGCGGTCACCTCTATATCTTTTCGGTTTCTTGTAGGTTTTCAACATCCATCAACAACATACAACACTATTCAGACTTACAACCGGTATCCCCCCACTGAGAAGATCAAAGCATGGATTTAGCCACACCTGATTCACCTCCGGGTCGTGGAAATGCAAATAAAGTCTTCACAGCCAAAAACATACAAAGGACAGCCAAAGTGCAGACGGCCACAGACAAAGACATACACAGTGATATCGGAGACCGTCTTATTTCTTTGGCTGAAAAGAAAAAAAGCGCGTCTGCGGGGAAGAGTGTTTATTACCTCGTGAGGATTGAGTATGAGGCCATCCGAAAAGCCCGTGAGTCCTTCGTCCCTTGGAAAGAGATCGCGGATGCATGCGGGTTTTCTGGAAAAGAAGCCCAAATGCGTAACGCATTCAGACTCGAACGCGGCCGCCGGGAAAAGAAAGGAGGAATAAAGCCGGCGGCCAGCCAACCGGCTCAGAAAACTGAAAATCAGAAAATCGAAAATGGAAAACAGAAAAAGGAGGACCCAGAGGTGAAGTTCAGGAGCAGTTTTAACATTGACGCAATTGATTAAGAAAGGGAGAAAGACATGGGAAACAGCATCAATCTTGTGAGCGGAGCTAAGGGGGGAGTCGGAAAATCTTTGGTGACAATGGGTCTCCTCGATTATTTGAATGGGCAGAACCCTGCCCTGCTCGAAACCGACATTACCAACCCTGACGTCGGGAAGAGCTATAGAAAAGAAGTCTCCAAATTTGCGGCCCTGGACATCGCCCACGAAGAGGGCTGGATCGACTTGGCAAACTTCCTGGCAGAGACGGAGAACCCAGTAATCATCAATGCCGCCGCTGGCCTTGGATCATCCGAGAGTGTGAAAAACCTTGGGGATGGGCTTGTGGAGCTTGGACGAGACCTTCGGGTGTTCTGGGTTTTAAATACTCAGAGAGACGGTCTGGCCCTTCTGAAATCCTTCCTCGAGGAGATTGGCGAATCAACCCGGATCCGAGTTGACGCCGTGAGAAACGGATTTTTTGGCGGACCGGAGGACTTCAAGCTTTTCAACGAAAAAATCAAGGACATGATCGTCGAAAGAGGTGGATCTGTCCTGGATTTTCCAGTACTAGCGAAAAGATGTGTTGATCCCCTTTATATCGAACGTCTGACGATTGCCAGAGCCGCAGAGGAATTTCCTTTTGGGAATCGCCTTGAGCTGAAAAGATGGCAAAAGTTGGTCCATGAAATGTTCACAAGTGCGGGGGTCTGAAATGGAAATCGAAAATCACTGGCAGGAAATTTTCGGGGAGGCAATGCCTCCCGAAGTTTTAACAAGGGTTCTAAAAATTCAAAAGGTCATGAACATCAAGGATGATGACGCCCTTTTGGAGATTCTGATTCCCTTGGAGTTCTATCAGAGACTTCACGAACAGATCCCGGCATCGATGAGGGCCGAATGCGAAGCCGTTACCCGCCAGGTGAAGGAGTCCTCCGGGGCAGTGATCCGGTCCGCCGCGGAGGAAATCGACAAGACCCATGCGACCGCCAAAACTGAAATCGAGGCCCTGACAGCCCGAACAAAACAGGAAATCGCCAAGGCGTTAGGCCAGGCGATGACCGGGGCCGTGGACAAGGCCATCGCTCAGATCACTGAGTCAGTCGCAGTCCAGGCGGCCAAGTCCCAAGCCAGGAAATGGCTTTCCATTGGCGGAGGGGTCATCCTCCTGACTATTCTTCTGACCGGAGGGGTCGCCTGGTACTACTTTTCCACCAAAATCGGCCAAATTCTGTCGTGCAACGCGCCGGGGGAACAAATCCACGCCAATGCCGACGGACGCCGGTTCTGCTATCGGTGGCTCCCTTGAAAACAAAGGAGAATGTGATGAGTCAACAATTGAATACCATAAAAACAGACTTGGACGAGGCGCTTAATCGATTGCCAACAGAAAAACGGATTCAGGCCCTCAAAATTGCTCATAAATTTCAGATTGATGAGAGGGATCCTGTCTGGCAACTTGTCGTCCTTGCGATCGAATCTGAAATTTCCAAACAGTGGTCTTGCAAGGCCGCAGAAGCGGCCGGGGTGGCGGCGGATCGGGTGAGAGATGAAATTAGAGGACTTCCTGAAAAGATCAAGGAAGGACTGACTGGATCAGATACATTGATCAGGGAAATCGTCCGTCAGGAGCTTTTCAAGATCCTCCAAGGAGGCGCCCGATGACTACCCCCTCCCTCTCACCGGAACACAGAGACCGCCCGGAAGCCGATTGGCCTGGACTCCTGATTGGATCGCTCCTCATCCTGACCAGCTTTTCTTTCCTCGGTCTGATGGCCGGTGTCCTTTTCTCCTGGGGGCCAGACCATTTATTGACCCGGACCCTCGGGTTGGCGATTGGCGGAACATTCTATTACAGCCACTTTGCCGACTTTCTCTACTCCCTTCCAGGCGATTTCTCAAACTCATGGTTCGGAGTCCAGAATTTTGAAACCCTCCACAATCTTGGCCAGCTCCTTCCATTCCTGGCCGGGGGAGCCGCCCTTGGACTGATCCTGTCTACCGTTTTCTTTCATCGCTCCCACAAAAATCAAACCAACCCCATCCGGCACCTTGACGGGCCTCAAATTCTGAAAGGGAAAAAAGGAGCCAAAGTTCTCCAGAATAAACTCGCAGAGGATTTCAGTATTGACGGGATATTCATCCATCCTTTTGTTCAGATCGCCCAATGGCTTGAAATTCAACATTTTTTGCTTGTCGGAGCGACCGGATCCGGAAAAACAACAAAAATTTGGCAATTGATCACTCAACTCGTAGCCAGAAAAGACAAAATAATCCTCCATGATATGAAGAGTGACTTCACCCAAAAACTGAAAAAACTCATCATCCTTGGCCCCTGGGATCGGAGATCGTGGCGGTGGCTGATCGGGATGGACATCACGACGGAGTCCCTGGCCCAAGCCTTCGCGGAATGTTTTATCATTCCCAACCCAAAAGCGAGTGATCCAGTTTGGGACAATGCGGCCCGCTCATTACTTCGAGCGGAAATCCACAAGCTCATGGCTCATAAGGGGACGAAATGGACGTTTTCAGACCTTGGCAAAGGGCTTTTAGAGGACTTGCTAGTGGGCGTAGACGATCCCCAGGAAAACATGAAGAACCTACAGGCCTTTGTCCGGACATATCATCCCGAGGCTTGGCAGATCGTGAGAGACGCAACCAGCAAGGCCACATCAAGCGTCCTTTTTACTCAGGGCGGCCAGCTTTCTCCACTCATAGACATCTGCCGTCTCGATTCCGAGCTGGCAAAGGCCAGAGCAAAGGGGTTTTGGCTTGATCAGGACAGAAAAGGCTTTTTGAGTGATGAAGTAAAGACCTGCCCGCCAGTCGTCCTCAAGCGGGCTGGTGACGCAGAAACTTGGTCTCGGACATTTTTTTCTGCTTTTGTCAACGTTGCGGCTTTGAAAATTAATGGACTTGGAGATTTTAAAGAACCAAGTGACCGCCGGATCTGGTTCGTTCTGGACGAAGTTCCACAGCTTGGAAGAATTCCGGAAATCACGACTTTTCTGGTGACCGGGAGGTCAAAAGGTGTTCGGGTTGTGCTTGGGCTTCAAAACGCAAGCCAGATAGAGAAACTTTACGGAAAAGAGGACCGGGAAACATGGGAAAACAACACACTCACTAAAATTTGGTTTCAGGATGTCGGAAAGGACGCCAAGAAATGGGCCAGTGAGAGCGTTGGGACGCGGACCGTTCAAATTTTCGGCAAAACCGTCAACACCGGAACCCTCCCTCCCTCGAGTGGCGACAGCAAGACATGGAGTCCTCCGCAGGAAAAACGGCTCCTCGAGGAACACGCCTTCGAAATGCTCTTGAGGCCTAAACCAAAAAAGAAAATTGTGACAGCCCTCTTGCAGATTGCTGCATTTGATCGCGTCATCCTTGATTGGCCGATGATCCCCCGCCCGATCTGTGACCCATTGGAAAAAGACCCTGTCACCCTCCCTCCGCGCGTTCTGGTCGATGAATCCGGCCATGTGGTGTCAAGCAACCTGACTTTCGTGGAAGGGGACTTGTCCGTTCCTCCCTCCTCCGGAGGCGTGGAGGCCCGGAAAGAGGATCCGGAGAAGACGCGGGAGGCGGCCACGTCCACCCCACGCATTGAAACCGTCGAAATCCCCCAGCAACAATAAACAAAACAGCGGTCCGCCGAAGAAAAAGAGGACAATCTTGAGGAAGAGGCTGCGAAAATCGGGGAAAAAATGCTGACAGCCGGACCGGATCTGGATTTCACCGGAGATACCGCGACGGATTCCCTGAAACTCTTGGCCGCCATGCTGGATGGATCCGGGGCGTCCGGATCCATCGGGAAAGTGGCGATCTCCAAAGCCGCCCCAGAACCGGAGCGGGAAGACAAAGAGGAACGGGACTAAACCCAAAATCCACAAGGAGGACGAAATGACAAACACAAACAAGGACCCATTTTTCGAGATGCTCGCCGATCAAATTGAAGAAAAAGGCTGGCCCGACGAGCTTGACGCAAAATCCCCGGTCGGGGTGTCGATAAGACTGACTCTCGCGGCCCGGGCGGCCAAGAAGGGAGGCCAGCCGTCATGTTGAGCATCAGCACAAAGCGCGGGGCCACGGCAAAAGATGCGGCAGGGGTGGCGAGCTACCCCGACGAAAGCAAAAGCAAGGCTGTTGGGAGCATTGAAGATTACTACAGCCAGGGCAACGCCAAGACCCCCTCCGTCTGGATGGGGTCCGCCGCAGCGGAGTTGGGACTGTCCGGACCCGTCAATCGTGAGGATCACATGAGAACCTTGCAGGGCCTTGATCCTAGAAGCGGCCAAGGTCTGGTGCAGGGGTCCGGAGCGTCCCGGAAATACGCCGTAGATCTCACCTTTTCCGCGCCTAAAAGCGTGTCCATCGCGTGGGCGATCGGCGGGGAGGAAACCCGCGCCGGGATTGAAACCGCCCAGACCCGGGCGGTGGCCAAGGTTCTGGAGCACATTGAGCAGAACTTCCCGATGGCCCGGCGGGGATCGTCTTCTAGAGGGACGATTCAACAAGAAAAGGCCAAACTTCTAGCCGCCGCTTTCTTGCACGGCTCAAGCCGGGATCTGGACCCCCAAATCCACACCCATCTGATGCTGCAAAACCTCTGTCAGCGCGAAGACGGGACGTGGGGAGCCTTGACGGAGAAGCAGATCTACGACTGGAAACTGGCCCTGGGGGCGGTTTACCGCGCCGAACTGTCCCAAAACATGAAGGGGCTGGGATTCAAAATCGAGGAAGACCGGGATTACTTCCGGCTGACGGGGATTCCACTGGAACTGGAAGAGGAGTTCAGCAAGCGCCGGGCGGAAATCGAAGCCGCACTTGCTGAAAAGGGCCTGTCCGGCGCGAAAGCTTCTGAAATTGCCGCTCTGGATACGCGGGCGAAAAAAGAAGTCCTCGACACCGCTATTTTGCAAGGGCAATGGGAGAAAATCGCCGGAGAACACGGCGTGACGAAAGAATCCATCGAAGCCCTGAAGGCCCATGAAAAAGAAATAGCTCCGGGAGCTATTTCTTTGACCCCAGAGGAGCGAGCGGAAATCCTCAAGAAAATGACCGCCATGGAAGCCGTCTTTGAAGAAAGAGACCTCTACAAAGAAGTCGGAATCGTCCTCAGTCACCAAGGGCGAGGATTGGAAGACGTAAAGCAGGAAGTGGCCGCCATCAAGCGGGACAAGGAAATCCTGAAGCTCCGGGGGCAGGACGGCAAGCAGTATTTCACCACAAAGGAAATGCTGGCCCTCGAACGCGGAATTCTCACCCGCGCCCGGGAGGGAAAAGACGACCGCTCCCATATCCTCCCTGAAAAAACCGTCCAGGAGGCCATAGGCCGGTTCGAACGGGAGAAGGGCTTCTCCCTGTCGGACGAGCAGAAGGGCTCTATTAGCCACATGACCCAGACTCCAGGTCGAATCAAGATCGTTCAAGGCCACGCAGGGGCCGGAAAGTCCACGGCCCTAATCCCGGTGAGATACGCCCTGGCGGCAGAAGGACGGGAAGTGATCGGGGCCGCCCTCCAGGGAAAGACGGCCAAGGGGCTTGAAGAGTCCACCGGTATCAAATCGCAGACCATCGCCAGCCTTCTGGGGAACCTGGAAGGCTATGACCGGGAAGACGGCACCAGGGCGGACCCAACGCGCAAGCTCTCCTCAAAAAGCGTTGTGATCATTGATGAAGCGGCCATGGTGGATACCCGGACGCTGGCCCGCTTGCAAAGTTTAACCCACGAAGCCGGGGCCGAACTCCTCCTCGTTGGGGACGAGCGCCAAGTTCCTCCCGTTCAAGCCGGAAGCCCCTTCCGGAGCCTCAAGAAAGAACTCGGGTGCGCCGAACTCACAGAAAACCGGCGGCAGAAAGTGGATTGGCAAAAGGAGGCGAGCCGGGAAATCCGGGAAGGCAAAGTGGCAGAGGCCCTGACAAGGTACGCGGAAGCGGGAATGCTCACGATCGCAAAAGATCGGGATGCGGCCATGTCCGCGACGGTTGAAAAGTGGGCACAGGATTTCAACCCGGAGAAGGCCGGAGCCTCCCTCCTGACTGCCTTCCGGAAAGTGGACGCTGCGGAATTGAACGCTCGAGCCCGGGCCGCCATGCAAGAAAAGGGATTACTGAACGGGATCCGGTGCGAAGTTCAGACCTCCACGGGGATCAAGGAATTTCAGGCCGGGGACCGGATTTTCTTTTCAAAAAACTCGAAATCCCTGGGGGTGATGAACGGGGAGACAGGAACACTGAAAGAGATCGCCCAGGATTCAAACGAGGAATGGCTTTTTCACGTCAAGATGGATGACGGGAAGGCCCTCTCTTTTGACCCGCTGCAATACGACCACATTCAACACGGTTACGCCACGACTATCAACAAATCCCAGGGAGCAACGGCCTCTGGAACCCACAATTACATTGGATTTCAGGGGCTGGAACAATTATACGTCCAGTTGACCCGCCAGGTGGAGATGGCCCACATCACCATAACCGAAGATCAGATTACCAGAGCAGCAGATGCGGCAGGCTTGGACCTGGCCCCCACGGACAAGATGCTGGATTATGCCGAAACCTTGGCCGAAAAATACGGGCTGGCCCTCCCAGAGGGGATTGAAAGCGACTTTGACCTTTGCCGTGGATTTCTGAACGACCACGCCCCCAAAAAGATGGGAGATCAAAAGCAGGAAGAATTGGACTTTGGACTTGAGAAAGTCCGCTCCCTGATTGGTTCTATTCGCTCAAGAGAAAAAATGAACGCTTTGGATTTCAACATCGAAGAGCCGGAAAAGGAAAAGGGGGAGGACAGGGAGATAACCAATCATGATTCCGGAGATGAAAAGTCCCGGAACCCGGAACGGGAGCGATTCCAACATCGGGAAATAGAACGGGACGGGCTTTCTCTGGGATTTTGATCGATCAATTTTTGTTTTAGGGTATCGTAATTATATTGACATAACAAATACTTACGAATTGACAAAAAGAAAATTAATAGTAAAATCATTACAGATTTTCATTTTTCCATGATCCCATTTTTAGAAGGAGGCCAGAAATGACAAAAAGAGAGCTTGAATCCGCAATTCCCCCCGATGTTTATCTCATCGCAGAGTTAGGCCAATTTATCAGCCTGAACCTTAAGGAAAACGCCATTGGGCGCGATGTTGGGGAAGGAGATGCCTGGTGGGGCCAATACCATCTGATGCAGATGATCAAACGCGCTCGTGAAATCAGGAGGGAGAAGCGACTTTCCGACGACGACGGCTATATTCCCTTTTTGGAATCTGTTCGAGAATCAGAATTCGAGCGATTAATGGCTGGGAAACGGCTGACAAATTTAGATTGCCAGGCACTTTTCAACCTAACCCAAAAATTTCTAGACCAAGCTTGAAGAAGGAGGAAAAAATGCAGGCCAGGCCGTTCTTCACGGAATCACGGAAAATCAAGATCCTTGCAACTACAACCTTTGTTCTTAAGTGGACCGTGATCCTCGGAGCGGCCCAGGCCTTCGCCACGCTCCTAATTTTCACAACTTTTATCAATAATTACCATTATTTCAGGCAGGGGGCACAAGGTGACGTGTCCCGGCTGTGTGCTCCATACCTTCAATCCCTTCAAAAACATTAGTAGTAGGAGCCACCATGGCCGCCTCAAGTCCCTCCAATCCGCTCAACCCTTCGAATAGCGATCTGTCCGTCCAGCTCATCGATAAGATTCTCGGTGCGGGCTGGCAGTCTTTTGGGGGCAACCCCTCCGGTTTCATCCAGACCATCCTGGGGGTCTATGACTCCGCCCTGTTCGCCGTTGTCGCTTTGATCGGCATCTATTCTCTCATGATGGGGATTACCGAAGCCGCCCACGACGGGGTTCCCCTTGGAAAAAGGTACTCCAAGTGGATGCCGTTCCGGATCATCGCCGCAGGGGCATTTCTTGCCCCGGTGTCCAACGGAATTTCCATCGTTCAAGCCATTTTCCTGTGGGTCGCCGGAATGGGCATCGGCCTGGCCGACCAGGTCTGGAATACCGGGATACAGTACCTCGTCAAGTCCGGTCCGGCTGTGGTGTACAGCATGGACACCGGAACCGAAGTGGCGAAGGACGCCTTGCAGAGTCTGGTCTGCCAGGCCTGGGTGAACGACAATTACTACTACATCGCCCAGGGAAAGCAGGTCGACATGAACGGGAATCCGCTGGCTCCTCCACCCTCGAACTGGATCACGGAAAAGCCGACCAGCGGAACATTCACGATCACCAACCCTTCGCAAACCGGATACGGCTCCTATTTCGGGGCGGCCCCGGGAGGGAGCGTGACGACAAACGTCACAGAGGGAATCTCCTTCGACGGATCCTTCGGAACCGGAATACCTCCTGGGGCGTGCGGGGCGTTTACCTATGGGTATGACTCCTCGACGCCAGGGTCCTCTCTCATGTCCTCCGGCCAGGCGAACGCCCTGAAGCAAATGCTTTCAACCCTGGCTCCGCTTGCGAATGCGATCGTGGGGACGCCGTCGGCGTCCGGAACGCCGGCTTCCGGAGCCCCCACCATGCCGAATCCCGCGCCCCTGTTTCAGGCTGTCAACAACTACCAGACCGCCGTCGCCAAGGCGGCAGCCTCGGTCGCCAGTCAGGGGAGCAATTCCGCCGAGCTGAAACAATGGCAGACGACCGCCCAGCAAGCCGGTTGGCTGGCCGCCGGATCCTTTTATTATTCTTTTTCCCACCAAAATCAAAGGTTGTCGGCTCTCGTCAGTAAAAAATGGCAATACCAGGGCGTTGCCTTGGATGCATTCGCGGAGATTCCCGGAAATGGCACATTCAGCCTGAAGAATGCCTTGTCTTCCACGGCCGGCTACACAAAGATTCTCGATCAGGCCGGAAACTTCGCCGGAAATCCTCCGACGGCTGCCCAGATGGCGACCGCCAGCGGGACGGTCTCAACAGGCTCCTCGATGTGGTCCAAATTTCTCAATATTTTTTCGTCCCCATTCACTGGCCTGGTCACGTCCTTCGCCACGATGATGACCGAAAACGGGGACCCCGTCTTGACGATGCAAAGCTACGGAAACACCATCATCGATGCCGGAGAGGCCGTCATCGTGGCCACCACCGCCGCCAGCGCGGCGGCAGGAGCGGCCAAGGGAGGAGTGAAGGGGGCCGCCCATATCCCCATCGTGGGCGGAATCATCGGGGCAGTTGGGGGAGCCATGACCGGAGCCGGGGATGCGGCTCTCCGGTCTATTTTACCGCTGATTTATGCCGTCACCTTCTCCTTGATTGTGTTCGGGGCAGGACTGGCCTACCTCTCCCCCATGCTCCCCTTCCTCTTTTTCAACTTTGGGGCGCTTCTGTGGGCGTTGATCCTTGTTGAGGGGCTAATCGCAATCCCCCTCTGGGGGATCGCCCACGCGAACCCGGAGGGAGAAGGCTTCATTTCCGGAGAGGCCAGAGCCGGATATCTGAAGTTGATGGATATCTTCATTCGCCCGGCCCTGCTCGTGATGGGCTTCTTTGCGGTTTACTTCTTGGCCGACGCCTGGATGTACCTGGTCAACAACGGATTCGGGGCGATGGTGGCCGGCGTAACGGCAGGGTCCCTTACCGGCATTGTGGGGATGCTCTCCCTCTTACTCTCTCTCAATATTTTGATGATTGGCGGCATGGGGAAGCTCTTCCACTTCTCCTTCGTGTCTTTACCCCCGCAGGTTCTCGCCTGGGTGGGAGCTCATGCGGCCCACTCGGAACCCGCTTCCTTCCCGCCGGACGATAAAGCCGCTTCCTCAGGGATGAGTTCCGGAGCCCAAACCGTGGCGACCGGGGCGGGAGGAGCCGCCGTGGGAATGGCGGTAAGAGAGGAAACTTCCGGAGCCAGCCGGGCCTCCGGACGTGGAGCCGGAACCAGTGAAGCCGGAAGCCCCGGCGGGGGCGGATCCCTGATCCAGCCAAAAACCGACGGTGCCGGAAATCTGAACGATCCGGCTCAAGGACAATCCTGAAATGGAGGCATCAATGAAGAAGTTGATATTCATCCTGGCCCTGATCCTGTCTCCTGAAGTAGCCCATGCGGGGGCGTGCGCGAAAATCATTCAGGCACAAGAGGCGGCCGTCACGCAGGCCGCCACAGCCGCTTCCATGGGATCGATCCAGGCGATGGCGAATACCCAACAGCAACAAGGTCAGCAGGCCAACAAAAGCCAGGGATGTTTTTCCAATCTGTCCAGAATGGGCGCGATGATGTCCTTCCCGACCACAGGCGGAATGCTCAACCAACTGGAAAGCATGGGGTGTTCGATGGCCCAGGGGATGGTGATGTCGTCCGTTTCCTCCTTCTCCTCCCAGCTTTCCGCCTATTCGAGCTATGGCATCTCCGCCTCTCCCGGGTTCGGTCAGAGCGGAATTACGTCCACTCCTTCCGGTCCGCCTCCTGTCCTGACGAGTACGACATCGAGCTTGATGGGCACTGCAACCGGCGGAGTGAGTTCCATCTTCGGAAATATGGGTTCGAGCGTGACAAATTCGACGAATGCCCTTCCCGGGGCGAACTCCGGATCCTTGCCGGGAACCAACCGGGCCGGCACGGGCATCTCGAATTCCTTCAACAACATCTACAAGTGAGGGCAAAAATGAGGAAATTTCTTCTTCTGGCAATCCTTTCAATCACTCTTCTTCCGGCGGGCCAGGCGGGAGCGGCCGCGATCGAGGACGGCGCGGAAATCTGCACGCCCAAGCGCGACTGTAAGATGCTCCTGAACATCCTACCCACGCCGATCACAAGCGTGAAAACAGTGAAACCCAAGAAACAATGCAAGGTGACCTGGGCCTTCGGGACGTCAAGGCCGGAAATGTTCTCCGCCACGGAACCCCTCCCCGACAAAACCGGTTGCAAGGCCTACATGGCCCAAAACCTCGGGCGCTGGTGGCGCGTAAAAGAACGTCCCAATACCCCCCGCGCGGTTTTTCTCGAACCGATCCCGTTAAAATACGACACATGGCGTTAAGGAGGATCGAAAAATGATAAGAACGCTTGCAATTTCTGCGGTTCTGATTCTGCTGGCCCTTGGAAAGGCCGGGAATGCCCAGGCGGCCGCCCCTCAATGCGGCGGAAGCGGAATCAACTATTTCTGTACCCAGTTCAGCGGCCAGCTTGCAGCGGGAGCCCCGGACAGCGTTGTGGATCTCGGTCCGCTGCTGACGTGCACTCCCTCCCCCTCCTGCCCAAATCCGAGAAACGAAGGAAGACAATGCGGCGTGACATGGAATAGCCCTCACTATTATTGGACAGCCTGGGCGATGATCACCGGAGCCACACCCACCCCCTCTTGTGACCAATTTTGGAATACGAGCCTCGGAATCTACTATTCTTGGGGATACGACCATTCCCCCAATAGCTACTATGCCCCGGCATGGCCCTAAAATGCTTCCCCTCCCTCAAACGCCGGGAGGCTATCCCCTCCCGTCCCCCTGGCCCCCACAGGGGGCGGGGGAAGCGGCCTCGCCGGCCAGGCGTCCGGAGGCCTCCGCGAAGCGGGGATCTCCGGACACTCTCTCCCCAAAAGTCGCGCAGTTTCCCTCTCCGGGGCGCAACAGGTCGGAAGCGATTACCCGGCTTCTGAAAGAGGCCAAAGTGCGGTATGAAAAGGAGATCCGGAAGGTGCAGGAAAATCGGCGGGAGAGACAGAAGAAACAAATCGAATCATGATGCGAATGAAGGGAGAAGACAGGAGGGAGGATAAAAAGAAAGGGGCCTGAAGCCCCTTAACCCCCGTATGTCACGTTTTACGGGTGACGATGCCTTTCTGTCCAAGAGACATATCCCCAAGACACAAGAGCGAAGACAAGAACCCCACCCGCCAGAATCAAAGCCGCTAAGTCATTTTTCAGCATTTTCTGTGAGCTCCTTTCTTTTCGCTGTGCCGAGAAGTCTGACCGCTATAAACTGGCAGACCACGAAGACGGCCAAGGATATTCCCGCGACTTTCCATCCTTTTTTCTCTATTTCAGTGTAGCCTATGACACCCAATTCGGCAAGAGAGGCATTGCTGACAACGCCCGCCAAGTGTCTGATTTGTTCAGCCGTCAAGTATCCTCCCAACGTCCAACTAACAAATCTATTATCACAAAGCTTGGACTTACTTCAACAACTCCGCAAGGTCCTCGGCTTTCAGGTGGGTGTACCTTTTTAACATCTGGAGCGTCTTGTGCCCGGTGATGGCCGCAACTTGCATGGGATTCAGGCCCTTCTCGAAGAACCGGCTGGTCGCTTCGTGCCGAAGGTCATGAAAGGTGAGATCGACCAGAAAAGCGGGATCCGGATTCTGACCCTTTTCCGCGCATTCCTGCTCATAGGCTTTCCGGGCCCGGGCGACAGCACGCCGCCAGGCAACGGAAATAGCGTGTGGCGTGATCCCCCATACTCTTCCATCGAACCGTCGTGGAAAAGCCAACAGGATCCGGACAGCCTCCGGAGAGAGAGGGATCTTTCTTGGCTCCACCTTCGCCACAGGAATCACAAGAACCCTTTTCTTAAGATCGACATGGAGCCATTCCATCCTTGAAATCTCTTCTTGCCTCATCCCTGTCTCTATCGCAAATTGGGCGATATACCCTAAAAAAGGAGATTCCGTCACGGAAAGAATTCGATCCAGTTCCCCCGGAAGAAGCCGTCGATCCCGACCGGCTGGCATCTTCGGGGCTCGAATTTGCCTGACGGGATTGGAGAGTCCTCCCATTCCCCACTCCTTGACCGCGATCGTGAAGACGTGGGAGAGAACTGCCAGCTCGTGACGGACGGTGTTCGGAGCCACTTCTTTGAGCCGGGCGTCACGATAGGCCGCGATATCTTTTCCCTGGATGGAGGCGAGGGAGCGGTTTGCCAGGGAAGAGCGTTTCCAGATCCTCATCCTTACGATTTCCGCCTTTGCCCCTTTTTTGGACGGAATCACTTCTCGCTCGTAGCGGTCCAGGGCCTCCGCGAGGGTCGTATTCTCCGCTTCCTTCATGGAGACGAAAACGCCCCGGCCCATTTCCGATTCGACAGTAGCGGCCCAGGTCTCGGCCTCGGCCTTCGTATCGAAGGTCTTGGCCAAGCGTGGGAATCCTTTCTTTCTGACGATTGCCCGCCAGTTCCCTGAGCGTTTCTCAAAATTGGCCATTTTTATGTCCTCCGGACAGGGATTTGGAAGTCAGTGCCCCATAAGTGCCCCAAATTCAGTTTTTAATCATAGGGTATTTTCCGGATGATGGCAATAAATAAGGAGATTATTTTGATATGGTTTTCGATATAGTAGGTTTCCTAAACCATTGGCCGGGTGTTCGAGTCACCCCGGGGGCACCATTCCTTAACATCAAATATCCATGCCAGTCAAAGAGAATCCACTCTATATCGGGTATGGGAGTTTCTTCTTTCCAAGACCCTCCAGGATGTCTCCTCACCACCATTCCCGGCCTGTGGCTTTTTCGAAATCGCGGCGGCCGATTTCACCGGCAAAGAGCTGGCGGAAATATTCATCGAGACGCAGTTCATCAGTGTTCGGCTTCTGCATCATCTATCTTTCTTGTCTGACTGGGGGAAGAAGTGCCCCGACAGGACCGGATCAGGAGATTTCTCCATTTGGAATAACCTCCCCGAAACGGATGTGCTCTGAAGAGATATTCAGTTCATATGTCTTGTAGCGGGTTCCTGTCCCTTCGATCCGGTAGGGGCGGGATCCTCCCTTCCCCAAGCTTCTTGCCATTCTTTCGTGCAGCTTGGAGGCCGTCTGTTCAAAGAACTCCTGTTCCATCCCTTTGGCAAGATTCGAGAGGGTTCTTTCCGCACCACCCATTTCCCCTACGATTTCCCGGTAAACCAGAAGATATTCCCTTGCATATTCTTCGTTCCTCACTCCTCCCTTGGGGCAAGGAAGCGGAGGGAGACCGCCGAGCCTTCTTCGGGCGAACCACGCCAGAAAAGCGAGCTGAACGGGTGGCAAGGAGAGGACTTTCTCTCCGGCACGGATCTGTTTCTGGCGAAGATCGATCACAAGTTCCGGCGACTGGAAGGCCTTCTGGGCGAGGCGGACAGATTCCGAGAAACCGACGGTTCCCCTGAGCAGATCGGAGGGAAGACCGGAACGCAAATGGACCAACGGGATTTCCGCAAGAGTGACTCTGGCGTTGAACGTATCCATCCATTCCCCCGAGCGGTTCTGGACCATCCTCTCTCCCGGGGTTCGGGAAGGATAGAAAAAATCGGGACAGAATTCGAATTCGGGGGAGACGAGAACATGCGAGAGACGATCCTGGGGTCTTCCAAAAAGAGACAAGGCGTATCCGGCGTAAAAACTCATGGTTTTTCTGCCGCCGGACAGGGAAACGTGGACAGCCGTTTCCGGATCGCTTGTCAGCGTCCGGACAAGGTCCAGAATGCCATCTGCGGCGTCTTCATTGTCTTCGACCGTCCGGATGTCCGGAAGGATCTCTCCGTCCCGTCTCAAAAGGGGGCGGAGATGGACTTTTTCCGGGGAGAGCGAAAGCGCGAAATCCCGAATGAGCCTCCAGAGGTGGCCGTTTACGTTATCCAGAAGCGTCTTCTGGGCGAGCTCCTTGCCTTCGATGCTCGTGGTCAGCCAGATTTCGTCCGGACAGAACGGATCCGTCCGGGAGACGAGGGCATAGAGTGTTTCGGTTACGACTTGTGGCGACAGCCCCGTCATGCAGACCAATATGCGTTTCAAGTTGACCTCCTTGGAGACATTTTCCCGAACGCCATTCCTGTCCGGAAAGAGGTATCTGGTTGTCCAGAGAAAAGGTTTTCATTTTCCCTGAGAGGAGGATTTCTGTCTTTTTTCGCAAGGTTGCCAAAAAGCGGGGGTCTCGAAAATCTCCTTTCCAGGGGACTTTTTCCCCGGGAGATCCAAATGGCCAATGGGTGATGATGGCCTACTCTTCCAATTCGGCCAGGAGGTCGCGGACACCGATTTCGGTGAGTTTCTCCGGAGAGTGGAGAGCGTCGTTCCGGATCACGCGGGCGTGGTGCCACATGCCCGCCCGGAACCCGTCGATCGCCCCTGATCCGTGCAGACGATTGATCAACTCCTTGAGGTCAATGTACTGGGGAGATTCCCGTAAAGTCTTTTCATAGAGATTGCGAACTTTTTGTTCGAAGCAGAAACCGGCCAGCTGGCCGGAAAGGCGGAGGTTGACCGGAAAAAGGGATCGGGCCAGCCGTACGTCCGAAAGATCCAGCAGATGCGCCATGTTTCGAAGACGCAGTCCTTCCATGAACCGGTCTTCCTCGAAGGCCTTCCGGACATCTTCCGAAAAATGGTTGCCATAAACCCGTTCGTGCAAGACCCAGACGGCCATATTCACTTCCGCGATCGAGCGAAATCCCGGGTAATGGCGGCGGATGTCGTCGAGGTTCTCCAGATAGTTCAGATATGTTTCCGTGTCGCGATGGCCCCGCCGCACCTCCAGAATCCGGGCCATGGGAGGACTGTAGATAGCGAAATGTTCCGGAAGGACGAAACGCAGGATGATCGAGACGATCTCGATATTGCGGAAGACTTCATAAAGGGTCTGGACCAGCGCTTCGCGCTTTCTCTGATGGTGCCAGAAATCGAGCCTTTCGGAGACATTTTCCAGACCCGTGCGGACGGCTTCCGGGTCGGGAATGGCCCAGTGCCGGTCGTAGATCCAGTACGTGTTGTCCCGAATCTTCCAGACATCGTCGCGGGTGAGTCGCCCCGTCCGTCTGACATGGGTCACGAGCTCTTCGATCCGGTGGAGCTCGTAGCGCTTGCCATACTTGATGGCGGTGACATCCGGATATTCCCGGAGGCAGCGCAGCAGGTAGTGCTCTTCCATAGGCCTTCCCTCTTTTAGGTTCAAGGAAAGCGGACTGTGTGCGTGACGAGCGTCACACCCGTTCAGAACATCATGGCATATTTTTGATCGGTTAAAAAAGCATTTTTCTGAAGTGTTTCAGAACGGATTTCCCGGGACAGGACCTTGAAAAACCGTCGGGTGATGCCGGAAAAAAAGTCCGGACAACTCTTGCGATGAAAATCAATCCTTGAGGGTCTTATCGGAAGGGTCCCCTGTTTTCTCAGCCCGGGGGTGTGTTTGGGGGCGACGGAAGATTTATGAGAGGTTTCGACGGAAAAGTGGCGGTCGTGCAGAATTTTCACCTCCGCTTTTTCCCGTTTTCCATCTGAAGGCCCATTCCGAAATCTGTTCCGATTCCGGGGCATCAGGGATCGAGAGAAAAATACAGAGAAAGCGAAGATCGGGACCGATTTTCGATAATGATGGTTTGACTGGAGCAGGCCAGAAGAGACAGAAAGGTCGCTTCTTACGGCGAGACGGTCATTTGTTCCCCCCGTTCTTCCCGGCAAGAACGGGGGACAGATCTTGGAGCGTGACGGTCAGCCGACTCCCTCTTCCCCCCTCCTCCAGTCGATCCCCGGAGCCAAGAAAAATGCCCTCTTATCCAAAGATGTGGCGGATCGTTCCGAGAACTTTTTTCTGGCGTCGAAGCGCTATTTCCAGCAGTCTTTTCAGCAGGGTCGATTTCATGGTTTCGCGCATTTTCTCCATCTGACGCCGTAACGTCCGGCCAAAGGATTCGATCTCCCCCATGCGGTGGTTCAGCGACTCCATGCTTTCCGTGACGCGCTTCAGCTCCTGGCGGATGTTGGCGATGGTCCGGTCGATTTCCCCGACGGAATCCCGCGTCCGGTCGGAGAGTTTCTTGATTTCTTCGGCCACGACGCCGAATCCTCTCCCCATTTCCTTTGCGCGGGCTGCCTCGATTGCGGCATTGAGCGACAGCAGATTCACCTGCGTCGAAATTTCCTTGATCCCTTTCCCGATCCGGGAGATATCGTCCATCACCGACCGGAACTGTTCCAGATCCGTCAGAACCTTTTTCCCTTCCCCCATCACGGTTTCGATGTCGACCTGCTTTTCGTACTCTTCCAGAATTCTGGCCAGCTCGGAAACATCCTTGTCGTTCAGACGCTTGACCTCTTCGAACTGAGCCATGTAGTTCTTGACGAAAACGAGGTCGGTCGTGATTTCCCCCAACCGGAGACGGATCGGGTCCTCCCGGATCTCCCGGGGCCTGGTGGCCAAACCGTGATTCTCCATGTCTTTTCCCCCTCCCCTTGCGGATTCTATCCGTTCATGACATCGATCCCGCACGGAATATTCCCGATCCAGTCGAAGAATTTTCCTGCCGATTCTTCACGAAAGATCGATCCGTGCTGGGGTGCGATCATGCGAACCGGCAGTTTCCGGGCATGGTCGAGCCAGCGCCGGATCACCTTGTTCGTCGGAATATACCGCCCGTGAAAGGCTTCCATGTAACGCACATGGTCTTCGAAGTTTTCCACAAACATGGGCGTCTGTCCTTGCGGATAGACGGCCGCGCCGATATCGCCGGTAAACAGAATGCCGGAAGTGTGATCGAAAAGATGGAAGTTTCCGGGCGAATGAAGGAAATGGGCCGGAACGAATTCGATCCGTCCCCCTCCGGGAAGGACCAGACTTCCGCCCGCATCCGGGATTCCACGGAACCGCTTGATATCGTCGACTCCGTAATGGATCAGAAACCGGATCCAGAGTTCCGAGACGTGAACGACAGCCGGTGTCATTTCGAACCAGGACGCCAGGCTTCCTCCGACGTCCGGATCCTGGTGACAAAGAAAAATATTCCGGATATCGGAGGGATCGATCAGATGGGAGAGGTTCACCAGAACCCGGGAAAAGACACCGAACCCGCCCGGATCGATCAACAATCCCTGCCCTTTTTCCACAATCAGATACTGGTTTGCCTGAACCCCTTCCTCATTGCCCGATTCGTCCTTTCCCAGCCAGTAAAAACCATGCCCGTCCTTTTCATACAACGCTTCCGTCGCCATTTCTGTTCTCCTTCCCAAATCCGACCCTGGAGGAGAGCCTCTGTGTGATGAGTCCGATTCCCGGGAAACTCCCCCGGGACAAGCGGTATCGGTATAAAGAAAGATAGGTGATCGGCTCTCTTCGAAGCCTCTTCAATGGTGTCGGCCGTCCAGAAGAGACTGTCACATCCGTCGGAACATCCTGTCCGCGACAGAAGTCATGGAGATCTTCTCCCGGAGCGTTCATCCATTTCTTTTCTTGCTGCCGACATTCCCGATCTCCTGGAGATCTTCTCCCGGCAGGCATTCGAGAGAAAGGTCCTGACGGAATAAGGCTTCCAGAAATTCCTGCTCTCCCGTTTCCGGGTCACCGGAAAGAACGGTCCGGATCTCTCCGGGGGCCATCCGGGACAGAAGAGTCGCCATTTCCGGCTCATAGGCCGTTCCGGAAAGGCGGGATATTTCTTTCAACGCTTCCTCAGGAGTCCTGGGATGATTGTAGTGCCTTTGGTCCGTCATCGCATCGTAGCTGTCGACCAGACCGATCAGAAGGGCTTCCTTTTCAATGTCCTTCCCGGAAAGGCCCAAGGGATAACCGCTTCCGTCCCAGCGTTCGTGATGCTGTTCTACCAGGAGGCCCAACCGGTCGAACGTCGGGTGATTCTTCAGGATCCTCCCGCCAAGTTCAGAATGAGAACGGATGATAGTTCTCTCTTCGGCGTCCAATAGACCCTTCTTTTGCAAAATCTCCCGCGGGATCCGAATTTTTCCGATATCGTGGAGCAAAGCTCCGGCTCCGGCCCGGAGGATATCCTCTTCCGGCCACCCGAGGTTTCGGGAAAGCGAAAGAGTCAACCGTGCCAGACGACGGGAATGACCGCTTTTCTCCACCGTCAGGAAATCGAGCATTTCGAGCCAGCCATTGATGGAAGCCATGCGTTCCCGCCCGATCAGACGCAATAACATGGAAATCGTTTCCGGAGATTCCGGGGGCTCTTTTTGCATATCATTCCATTGTTTATGGTTGGGATTTTGACGAAGGCAACGTGGAAAACTCAAGATTGAGAGCTCTTCTGCGAGCAGTCCTGATGGATCTTTTTTACCCCGGAAAGGTTCCGAAGACAATAGTTTCACAAATGAAACTCAAGCTTGATCCCTCGCCCATAAATCTCCGGAAAACCGGAAGCCCCATATCTTTGCCGGCTCCAAAACAAAACGAAAGGTCCCTTTTTATGAATCAGAAGGAATCGAAAGGGTCGTCAGCGATTGGGAGAGAAGAATCCCTCTTTCCGGATCAGATCTTTGACCTTGTCCGAATCCGACAGGGTCTTTTCGAGACGGTCCCGAACCTCTCCGACCTTGCGGGACTGTTCCTCCGTGGCTCCGGTGGTTCTGTTCAGGGATTCGGAGAGGCTCTGGCTTCTTTCCAGAATGGAAGAAAACACCCGTTCGACATCCAGTGCAATCGTCCGGCTTCGTTCCACATTTTCGAAGGCCGAACCGATCATCGAAACCGTTCTGGATGTGTCCCCCTGGGTTTCGGAAATGGTGTCTCCTATTTCCCGGGTGGCGCGAATGGTCCGCTCGGCCAGTTTCCGGACTTCCGATGCTACGACGGCAAATCCCCGTCCCTGTTCTCCGGCCCGGGCCGCTTCGATTGAGGCGTTCAGCGCGAGAAGATTTGTCTGTTCGGCAATGTCGTTGATGACTTCCACGATCTTTCCGATCTCTCCGGACCGCGACGACAGGGCATTGACCGCACCGCCGAGCAATCTCATCGCTTCGGCGGCATCCGTGACCTGGCTTTGCAGATTGTTTACGACCTTCTGTCCGTTTTCGGCTTCTCCGAGAGTGTGCCGGGAATCATCGGAAATCTTCCCGGACGACCGTGTAATCTCCCTCGTCAAATTTTTCAGCTCTTCCATTGCGAGCAGGAGCCCTTTGGCTCCCGCTTCCTGTTCACCAAGGCTTTCTTCGAGGCGGACAGAATCGGAGATATCAATGAACAGAGTGATGAACCCGACCGTATTCCGGGTTTCCGGATCGACCAGTCTTTCCGTCGTGGACAGCAGATGGGAGTTTCCAATTTTCATCACCTGGTTTTCCCGGACATGCCCTTCCGGAAGATTCCGGAGAATCTTCCGGATCCTTTCGGGGTCCCTGTGAAACCGATGGATCGAACCGCCCAGAACATTTTCGGGAGAAACGTCGTAGTGTTCGACCAGGTCCTGTTCCATGTTCCGGATGAGGGTCTTCATGGTCTGGTTGATATACGTGATTTCGTTACCGGAATCTCCATCCTGGAAATCGGGGGAAGCGATGGCGATCCCCACTTTGGGAATCTTGTCCAGAAGACTCCGGACCAATTCGCCCGAGCGGAAAAGGCCATTCAAGGGTTCTGCCAGGGGATGGGAAGGGTTCTCCGGGAGCGAGCTTTGGTTTTTTTCTGATCTTGAAAAGAATTTCACGATGTCCCCTCCTTCTGTTCTGGCTGTTCTGGCGATTTTCGGGATTGTCGGTCTGTCATGTCCCGAAAGAAATGGGCCCCAAGGAAATGACCCTCCTTCGAAACAGCAAATTTAAAGCCACGCCTTTGTCTGTAAAGCCGATATCGGGAAAATGACATGTCCTGTCGGCATTTACCACTTATCGACTCTCCGGAATACTGGCCCGCGACGACGTCTGAACCATCCTCCGGTTTCTTTGGAGCAACAACAGGAATTTGCAGGAAGCGTTCAGGGGCCATCGTGGCACAAGCGTCTCCGGTTTTTACTTTTTTTTCCCTTTGCAAAACAGGTAACAAAAGGATCTGGCTTGCGATATTCGGGATGCGGAAGATCCCGGGGAAGACCTCATTTTTTTCTCCACCCCCGCAAGAGCCCCCCCCACTTCCCGTCTCATAAATGTCCGGGGATGCACAGAAAAGGCGTCATGGCCGACGATGTGTCACGGAGTTCAGCGTGCAAGTGCCGAAAAGGTGAAGCCGAACGCTCTTCGAGCCGGAGGTATTTTCGTATTTTTGTCTTCTTTCCACCGGAGAAGCGCGAGCAACTTTGTTTTGCACCAATAGGCACCCTTCCGGGATTTTGGCAAGCTTGCCACTTGGGACGCCTCTTCCGGCAAATGGCAGAATCTTTCCTCCGGGACAGAAATGAAAATCCGGGGAGCTCCGAACACGATAGGGATCCGGCGAAACACAGAAGAGATGCATGAGGGGGAAGGAGATGACGGAACATCCGGACGGAAAAAGCACTTCGCCTGAAGTCCTGCGTGCCGGCGTACGGAAGTGCATCCGCATCCTTGCAGGCCGCATTCTGGATGGGGATCTTCCCAAGAGCCAGCGGCTTTGGTCCGGGGCGGGAGTGGCCGTGGTCTTTCGGCGCCCCCGACGACCGGAAAGGATCCGGGAGTGGTATTCCGATCCCCGTTTTGTGGTTACCCCGCACGGGCTCGAGGTGAGCCGGATTTTTGAAGAACTCTGGAAGGTGTTCCGCCCTCTTCTCGATTCGGTGTCCAAGATCGAATTCTTCGGTCGACTCGAAAATGCGATTCTCTTTTGCTGCGATGAGTTCCGGCGGGAAGGCGATACCGAAAAACACCCGTCCCCGAAAGATCTCTTGCTGGCCATCCTTTACGAAGCCATTCTCATCGAAGAAGAAATGGGAGAAGGATCGTTCGGTTTTCCAATCGTTTCCACCGGAAACGAGATTCTGGACGATCGCCGGCGGACATGCCGGGAACGCCTCCAATTTTTTGAACATCTTCTGAATCCGGAAAACCCGGCAAAAAAAGAATAAGGACTGAATGCGGTTTTTTAGCATTCGGGGGCTCTCCGAACGCAATCGGATGTCCCGGGAAGTCGGCAACCTTAACGCTGTGAAGGACTTCAATAGAGGCGTCGTCTGGACAGCGGGAAGAAAAGATTCCAGAATAGGACACCCTCTTCCGGAACGGAAAACCCTGAACCCCATCGGACAGCGTCTTGACGAACGGAGGGCCAGTATGAAGTTTTTTCACGCCGCCGACATCCATCTCGACAGTCCCCTCCGGAACCTGGCTCTCGAGGATCCCGCCCAGGTAGAGCGGATCCGCCGGGCCACCCGGGAAGCGTTCCGGGGCCTGATCGACCGCTCCATCGAGGAAGAGGTCTCTCTTCTTCTTTTGGCGGGGGATCTCTTCGACAAGGACAACCCGAACATGCAGATGGTCCATTTTCTGCGTCACGAACTCGCGCGTCTGGCCGAGCACGACATCCGGGTGGTGATCGTCAAGGGCAACCATGACGCGGACAACCGGATCGGGCGATTTCTGGAGCTTCCCTCCAACACCGTGGTGCTGGACGATTCCGCCCCGCAGCAGGTGGCCTTCCCCGACCTCGGAGTGGCAGTGACGGGCCAGAGTTTCCGTCCCGGGCCGGTCACCGGAAATCTCGCCTTGTCGTACCCTCCTCCCCTGCCGGGGTTCTTCAACATCGCAATGCTCCACACGTCCCTTTCCGGATCCCCCGACCACGATCCCTACGCTCCCTGCACCCTGAGCGACCTCCTCTCCCGGGGCTACGACTATTGGGCCCTGGGCCACATCCATCAGGGAGAAGTTCTTTCCCGGGATCCGGCCGTCGTCTATCCCGGCAACCTTCAGGGGCGTCATGCGAAAGAAACGGGACCCAAAGGAGCCATGCTCGCCGAAACCGACGGCGTTCGCCTGGTCTCGCTCGATTTTGTCCCGATGGACGTGTTTCGCTGGAGTCCGGTGTCCGTCGATATCTCCGGAATTCGCGATCCGGGTGAACTGGCGACGGTTCTCCGCGGGAAATTCGAAGAGCTCCGGCGGACCGCTGAAGGAAGACCATCAGCGGTCCGGGTGACTCTTTCAGGCCGCTCTTCCCTTCCCTCCTTTCTCCTCGACCGTCCGGACGCTCTCCGGCATCTGGTCCTCGAAGTGGCGGCCGAGGTCTCCCTCGACGATTTGTGGATCGAAAAGGTGCGCCGCGAAACCCGACGGGAAATCGAACACCCGGAGGCCGTCGTCGATTCCGATTTCGCCGCGATTCTCTCCGAGGTGGTCCAGGACCGGGAGGCGCTCCACTCCGCGCTCGACAACGACCTGTCGGCGCTCGTCCGGCTTCTGCCGGAAGAACTTCGGGAGGAGATCTCCCGGACCGGAGCAGCGGATCCGGCCTCTCTTCTTCCCGCTCTCCTGGAAGTTCTCTACGGACCGGAGGAATCCCTGTGAGGATCGACCGGCTGGACCTTCTGGCCTACGGGCCCTTTCGCGAACGAAGCGTCGAACTGGGGCCCGGCCTGCATCTCCTCTATGGCCCCAACGAGGCGGGCAAGAGTACGACCCTCCGGGCGCTTTCAAGCTTGTTTTTCGGATATCCCGACAGACGACAGGACGACTGGCTGGTGGGAACGGCCGACATGGCCCTGGGGGCCCGGATCTCCAGAAGAGACGGACAGTCGATGGAGTTCGTGCGCCGGCGCCGGGGGCGACTTTCGCTTGCGACGTCCGACGGAACGGCCCTGTCGGAAGATGCCCTTTTGGCATTTCTGGGAGGGCTTTCCAAGATGGCCTTCGAACATCTTTTTTCCCTGGACCATGAACGGTTGCGCCTGCACGGACAGGAGCTTCTGGAAGAAGGCGGAGCCCTGGGCGCGGGGCTGGTTGAAGCCGGATCCGGCATCCAGGATCTTCGCCGGAAACTCGACCAGATCACCCGAAGCCGAAAGGATCTGTTTCTTCCGACCGGAAAAAACCCCGCCATCAACCGGATTCTGCATCGTCTCACGGAAATCCGCCGGGAAGTCCGGGGACGCGTCGTCTCTCCCCAGGAATACAAACGGGAAGAGGACGAAATCCGGAGACTGACCGGCGAAGAACGGGCCATCGAAGAACGCCGCGTGGAGATCGAACGCCAGATCCGCCGTTTCGAACGGATCCTCCGAATCCTCCCCCGCCGCCAGGAACTTGAAGATATTGCCCCGAAACTCGCCGCAATCGATGACGTGCCTCTTCTGCGAGAGGAATCCTATTCGCTCCGGATACAGTCCCAGACCGAATCCGAACAGGCCCGGAGAGAACTGGAGAAGATCGGGGAAGAGGCGAAAATTCTGGAAGACGGGATACGGGATCTCGTCGCCTCCGAATCCCCGGCCGACCTGACGGACGAGGAGCTCAAAATCCTGGAAGACGGGATCGGCGCCATCGGCAAGAGCCTGTCGGATCTGCCCCGCCGGGAGCAGGAACTTCAGGCGATGGAGCGGGAGGCGAAGGAGCTTCTCCGGCAGTCGGGGCTTCCCGACGATCCTCTCCGGATCAAGGAGGTTCTCGTGTCGCCGGCGAAACGCCGGAGGATGGGAACGCTCCTCCAGAAACGGGCCACCCTCGATGGAGCCCGGGCCGAAGCCCTCCGAACGCTCGAACACTCGGATGCCGCGCGGATACGGGCGGAACAGGAGAAAGCGGCACTTGCCCCGGTCCCCGACACCGGCCGGATCGAAGGGCTTCTTCCCGTTCTCGAACGGCACGTCTCCCGGGACATGGAACGGAACAAACAAAAAAAAGAGGCCGACCGTCGGCGGCGGACTCTTCAGGAAAGCCTCCGGGCTCTGGGGACGGGAGAGGCAGACCTTTCCGGATTGAGGGCCATGGTTCTTCCGGAAGAAAAGACGATCCAGTCCTGCCGGGAATCCTTCCGGACTCTTCTGGAGCAGGAAAAAACGTCCCGGGAGACTCTTGCCCGTCTCGCCCGGGAGAAAGACGGGCAAGCTGCCCGGATGGAACAGCTCGTG